>NZ_PSOW01000009.1:0-292862 GCF_003013335.1 Rhizobium sp. H4 | reverse complement strand
AATGGCCCGTTCCGAAGACACAGTCCACGACGCTTTGGCGCGGACCATAGAGACAATCAAACCAAACGAATGCGCAAACTACATCCGAAACGCAGGATATGGGTCAACCTAAATGCAAAACGGTCTAAAGCTCAAGGTCAAAGGCCGGCACGCGCACGCCGTTCTCACGGAAGTGCCGCTCCAGCTCGTCGATGTCGGGACTGGCCGGCGGATTGGCCAGCGCCTCTGCCCAGTTCTCGCGGCTGGGCAGGGCCATCGCCAAGGTGACGAGCACAGTGGTTCCCGGGCCGAGTTCGCCGCGCAGCTGCGGCAGCAGGGTTTTGGCGTGGATAAGGTTGGTGTTGGGGATCGCGCTGATCGTGTGGCCGGCCCTCGGACGGGATGACAGATCCACGATGGCGCTGACATCCGTCTGTCCGTTACAGACTGCCCGACCTTCCGCCTGTTCGGATCGATCGGCATTAAAATCGGCACGTTCGATCGCAAAGCCGCCTTCGATGGTGCTGAGCGCACGCGGCGTGGTTATGCGGTGAATGCGGATGTGCCAGGGGTTTGCGGGGATGAGCCATGTCTCGATGCTGACGTCCTGCCAGGGGCGCCAGCGCGAATAGAGCCGGTCGCCCGCTATCAGCGCTTCTTCAAGGGTTTCTCGCATTCGGAAATGAACGCCGTCATCGGAAAGGCCTAGCATGCCGTCGAAGCTGGCGGCGGCAAAGTTCCGGTCGTCGGCCTCGATGTTGAAGGCATAGCGGGTGGAGTAGGCGAATTTCGAATATTTCTCGTTTGCACCGCGCATCTTGTCGTGCTGCTGGCCGGAAGAGAGCACGACGACATTTCCCGGCGTGTGCATGGCGACCATGCCGGCCGGCTTCAAAGCCACCGGCTCCGAAAATTCCGGCTGCGGCGCCTCTTCTGCGGCCCAGAAGGGGTGATCGTGAGGAAGGGCGAGCGGCAGGAAGAATTTCAGCGCCCAATAAGGCGAGCCGGGAGAGTTATAGCTCTCGCTCATCAGAAGGTTCGGGTAGCCGTAGCCTATGGAGAGAATGCCATCGCGGTCGGCGATCGGCAGCGCCGACCACCAGCGGATATGGCGCATGTAATAACCTTTGATCTCGGCCCAGGGCAGCGCCTCGAGGCAGGCAAAGGCGAGCGCACCCCAGAAGCCGCCGGCGGCGAAGCGGTAGGTCTGGCTGCGGCCGAAGGCAAGGGCAGCGCCATCGGGGCCGAACCAGTGGCGGATATCCCGGGCGAAGATCTGAGCACGATCGCGGAAGCGCTGCTTGCGCGCTTCGTCGCCGCGCGCCAGCACGGCATAGATCAGGCCGTAGAAATGCATGGCGAAGGGGATGTAGTGATCGACCCGCCGGACCGGCCCGTCGCGATACCAGCCGTCGCCGAGATCGAAGGCTTCCAGTTCGTCGAGATAGGCGACGGTTTTGCTGTGGTCGAACGCCACGCCGACACGCTCCAGCCCGACATCGATGAGGACGCGGAAGAATTTCCAGTTGTTGTCGATGAATTCCAGGTTCCGCGCGGCGACAAGATAGGCGGAGACCGTCTTCTTCTCGTTGTCAGCAAGCGGCTCCCAGATATGTTCGGGCACCAGCGCCAGTGCAAAGCCGACGGCGGCAAGCTCGACCAGCCGCTGGTTGCGATCGGCGAGATCACCCCAATATTCGGGATGGGCGGGATTGGTGCCGTTTGCGAGCCCCTGCCGATAGAGATCCCAATGCGGGAAATGGCCGCCGCCGGCAGCAAGAGGAACGATGCCCCAGAGCGGCCGCGCAAATCCTTCCAGATCCGCCGCCGCCCGGTCGAAGATCGCACCGGCAGCACCGAGGCGCACACGTGCGCCGCCTTCGGAGAAATAGGGCAGGAGCGGTTTGAAGAGGTCGATGACGGCCTTGGCCAGATCGTCGCGCGTCTTCAGGGGATTGCCGGAAAGCGGGTTGGCCCTGCTGGGATCGTAGATCATTGTCTGCTCTGGTTTTTCTAAAACAGGGTCGGCCGCGGGCCATGTGCTGGTCCGCGGCCGCCGGTATCTCGCGAGACTTACTTGATGGCCTTCACGCCTTCGGTCATTTCCTTCAGCCCGTCGTCGACGGAGGTATTGTCGGTCATGATCGCATCATGGGCGCGGTTGAGCACGACCTCGATCTTGGCGGCGTTCGGATTGACCGCCATTTCCAGATAGGCTTTGGCCGGTATCAGCGCTTCCTTGCTGGCTTCATCCTGCGGGAAGCCGGGCGTCGACGCGATCTTGGCGCTGACGTCGGCGGTCTTCAGCGCCGGGAAGGTGCCGGTCGAGGCGACGACGGCGGCACCCTCGGGGCCGGTGACGAACTTGATGAAATCGAGCGCCGCTTCCTTGTGGGTGGAATTGGCGTTGACCGCCAGGCCCGAAATCTGCGCGGCGGTGGTGCCGGCCGGCACGCCATCGGGATGCGGGAACTTCACGATGCCCCAGTTCTTGCTCTTCGATTCACCCGATTTCACCTTGGCGATCTGAGTGCCGACGAACCAGGTGCCCATTGGCAGCATGCCGATCGTGCCGTTGAAGAAGAGCGCCGAATAATGCGTATTCGAGGTCTTCAGGAAGGCGTAGGAGGGGATGGCTCCATCCTTCTGAAGGGTGAGCGCGCGCTCGTACCAGGGCTTCAGGAAGGTGTAGTCCCCATCGACCAGCGTGTGTTTTCCGTCGAGAATGCCGGGCAGCTGAACGGTCGAACGCCAGGTATGCAGCAGCGCGCCATAGGTCTTGTTGGTGCCCATGCCGCCCGCGAGCTTCTCGGCGGTTGCGTCGAACTGCGCCCAGGTCATGTCGTTGGTGGGGTAGGGCACGCCGGCTTTGTCAAAGATGTCCTTGTTGTAATAGACGATCCAGAAGTCGGAGCGGAACGGCAGGGAATAGATCTTGCCGTCGACGGTCAGCTCTTCGATCAGGCCGCCATAGGGTGCCGGATCGATCTTCTGATCCTTCACGAAGCCGCTGAGATCGGCGATATTGCCGGCGCGCACCAGATTGGTATAGCCCGGCACGTCCTTGATGGTGACGATGTCGATATCCTTCGAGCCGCCGGTCAGCTGCGTCGAAATCATCTGCTGGTAATCCTGCGAGCCGAGATCCATCGGCTCGAACTTCACGTTCGGATGCTTGGCCTGGTAGGCCTCGATCAGCGGCTTGTAATAGGCTGTTTTGTCCCAGTCCCACAACGCCCATTTCAGCGTCACGGCGTCTTGAGCGAGCGCTGCGCCTGCTGTCGACGCGGCCAGAGTGAAACCTGCCACGGCAAGTTTCACCGTCCTCCCGAATTTGTCCAAATACATTCCTGTTCTCCTTCCCTGGATCGTCTCTGGATCAGTTATTTTATGAAGTGTCGGTGCGGCCGCATTGCCTCTGGCAGGTCCAGAACCAACACCACTGCCCGATGGACGCCGAATGCGACGGCGAACATTCCGAGTGAAAAATTGAAGGTCGCCGGCATGAACACGGAAACCGGATAGAAGAGGATGTGCACCAGCCACAGGCCAGCGTTGAAGGCGAGCGCGGCAAGCGCCGGCAGCGGGCGGGCGACGGAGGCGAGCGCGGCCAGGCGAAGGAGCCGCAGCGCCGGCAGGTCGCGCATGACCATCAGCACGACGAGATGGCAGGCGGTGACCGCAAGAAAGGCGGTGGCAACAAGCGCGACCGCCAGCGGCGCGGCGAGCATCAGGTTGTCACGCGCGCCGGCTGCATAGCTGAGGATTGCATAGATGCCGAGTGCGAGCACGCCCGTCAGCGCCAGACCCCAGGCGGTGGCCCGCCAGAAATAGCGCATGAATGCTTCGGTGAAATCACGCAGCAGATAGGTGTTGCGATCTTCGACGAAGGCCACCGAGACCCGGACCGTTGCGGCGAGTCCTGCCGGCAGCGTCACCACGAAGAGCGAGGCCAGGATGAACAGGATGTTGAGCTTGACCATCTCCCACCATTCGCGGGCGAGAATGTCGGCGAACAGGGCAAGGCCGGTCTTGACGGGCGCATCCTTCGGAATGCCCGGCCCCTCCTTTGTCCACATGTCCCGCAACCACTGCATGGCCGTTTCCCCAGGCGCTCAGTAGAGAATCGATCGTTCGGTTTCCTTGTCGAACAGCTGCGCATTGCTCATGTCGGCGACGAGCGTCGCCTCCTCGCCGATATCGGGCCGGAAGCGCGGCGATACGCGGGCGATGAGATTGCGCCCGCCGGCGACCATGTTCAGATGCACTTCCGAGCCCATCGGCTCGGCAAGCTCGACCACTGCCTTAACCGGCGCCAGATTTTCGGCCGGGATGTCGGCCGGCGGCAGTTCGTGGAAATTCTCCGGGCGGATGCCGAGCACCAGTTCGCGGCCCTCGTAAGGAGCGATCCTGCTCTTGTCGAAATGCTCAGGCAGCGGCAGCTCGCGGCCGTCGAAGATTGCGACATAGCGCTCGCCCCGGCGCTGAATGATCGAGGGCATCATGTTCATCTGCGGCGCGCCGATGAAGGCGGCGACGAACATGTTGACGGGGCGGTCGTAAAGGTTCTGCGGTGTGTCGACCTGCTGGATATGGCCGTCCTTCATGACGACGATGCGGTCGGCCATGGTCATGGCTTCCACCTGGTCGTGGGTGACGTAGATGAAGGTGGCGTTGAGGCGCTTGTGCAGCTTGGTGATTTCCGAGCGCATCGTGCCGCGCAGCTTGGCGTCGAGATTGGACAGCGGCTCGTCGAGCAGGAAGACGGCCGGGTTGCGCACCATGGCGCGGCCGAGCGCGACGCGCTGGCGCTGACCGCCCGAAAGCGCTTTCGGCTTGCGGTTCAGGAGATGGGTGATGTCGAGGATTTTGGCGGCGTCCTGCACCTGCTTGTCGATGAAATCGCGCGACACTTTGCGCAGCTGCAGACCGAAGGCCATGTTCTTGTAGACGGTCATATGCGGGTAGAGCGCATAGTTCTGGAAGACCATGGCGATATCCCGATCCTTGGAGGGGACGTCGTTCATGACATCGCCGCCGATCTTCAACTCTCCTCCCGAGATCTCCTCGAGGCCGGCGATCATCCTGAGCGTCGTCGATTTGCCGCAGCCGGAGGGGCCGACCAGGATGATGAATTCCTTGTCGGCAATTTCCAGATCGATATCGTGGACGACGGTGAGCGCGCCGTAGGTCTTGTTCAGGTCTTTGAGCGAAATGCTGGCCATCGGGTTCTCCTGACGTCACCAATAGGAAGACCAACGGCGCGAAAGGCGCGTCAAAGCTTCCATGTAATAATAATCTCCCCAGGAGACGCACTCATCGACGCCCTCGCCGCGGCAGGTGTTGAAGGGCGATTTCTTCGAATAGGTGGCGTGCAGCACCAGGCCGTTGGAGACGGTGGGATCCTTGACCGCATAATGATCGGCGAGGCTCTTCACCATGCGCCGCGCCAGCATGCGGTAGCGCTCGGCGGTATCGGCATCGATGAGATCGGCCATCTCAAGCAGGCCGCAGGCGGTGATCGAGGCGGACGAGCTGTCGCGCGGCTCGCCGTCGCCATCGGAAAAGACGAGATCCCAATAGGGCACCATGTCGGCCGGCAGCCGGTTGAGATAGAAGGCGAGCAGCCGGTCGAAGGTCTGGCGATATTCCTCGATCCGCTCATAGCGGTAGGAGATCGCCATGCCGGCGATGCCCCAGGCCTGCCCGCGCGCCCAGAAGCTGTCGTCCCGGTAGCCCTGCTTGGTGGCGCCGCGCACCGGCGCGCCGGTGACCGGGTCCATGTAGAAGGTGTGATAAGTGGAATCATCCGGCCGCACCGAATGGGCGAGCGTGGTGCGGGCGTGGGTGAGCGCGATCTCGCGGTATTTCGGGTCGCCCGTCTCGCTGCTAGCCCAGTAGAGGAGCGGCAGGTTCAAAAGGCAGTCGATGATGTAGCGGTATTCCTCCGCCTTGCCTTTATGGCCCCAGGCCTGGATGAACTGGCCGATCGGCTGGAAGCGCTCGATCAGTTGGTCGGCGGCCAGGATCGCGGCCCTGCGGCCGTCCGCGTCTCCGACGAGCTTCCAGGCAGCGATGCAGGAGGGCGAATAGAGAAAGCCCATATCGTGATGATCGGTTTCGATGCGGTTGACGATCCGATGCAGGAAGGACTGGACCTGGATCTGCGCGGCATGCCGGAACACCGGATCGCCGCTATGTTCGAAGGCGAGCCACATCTCGCCCGGCCAGAAACCGGCCGTCCATTGGTCGTTGGCAACGGCGGGATAGAAATTGTTGACGCTCGAATGGTTCTGCGCGGCGTAGGTGAATGTGGGAAGATTGCGCCTGACCTGCTCGACGGCAAGGTCGAGGGCGACCTTTACCTCTGCGTCGGTGATCGGCTGCGGGGCGACTGTTGAAACGGCATTCATGGCTTAACCCTTCAGTCCCGTCGAGGCGATGCCCTCGACAAAGAAGCGCTGCAGAGCGAGGAAGACGATAAGAACGGGTACGAGGGCGACGACGGAGGCCGCCATGATCAGCCCGTATTCGGCTGAATATTGCGAGATGAACATGCGCAGGCCGATCTGGACGGTCTTCAGCTCGGTCTTGGTGAGATAGATCATTGGCCCGAGGAAATCGTTCCAGGTGCTGACGAAGGTGAAGATCGTCAGCGTCGAGAGCGCGGGCTTGGAGAGCGGCAGCATGATGCGTGCCCAGATCTGATATTCGTTCATGCCGTCGATGCGCGCGGCCTCGCAGAGCTCTGTCGGGATCGACATGTAGAACTGCCGCATCAGGAAAACGCCGAAGGCGGTGAAGGCCTGCAGGCAGATCAGCGCCAGATGCGTGTTGTTGAGGCCGAACTCGCGCATCAGCAGAAATTGCGGCACCATATAAACCTGCCATGGCATGGCGATGGTGGCGATATAGCTGAGGAACAGCGTGTTCTTATAAGGGAAATTCAGCTTGGCGAAGGCGTAGGCGGCAAAGCTGGAGGTCAAGAGCTGCAGCAGCGTGACGATGATCGTCAGCTTCGAGGTGTTGTAGATGAAAAGGGCAAGCGGGATCTTCGTCCAGATATCGACGTAGTTCTGCCATTGCGGCTGCGACGGTATCCATTCGATCGGGAAGGCGAAAACGTCGCGGCTGAGCTTCAGCGATGCCGAGAGCATCCAGGCGAAGGGCATCAGCATTACCACCGTCACCGTGATGACAATGACATAGAGGAGGACCGTTTTGACGGTCACCTTGCGCCCGGCGATCCTCATGCCTCGTCCTCCCGCTGGCGGCGGAACTGGAAAATCGTGACCGCGAGCACAAGGAAGAACAGCACCAACGAAATCATGCTGGAATAGCCGAGATCCCAGGAAATGAAGGCCTCGTTATAGATGTGGTAGACGAGGACGAGCGTCGATGTGCCGGGGCCGCCCTGGGTGATCATGAAGATCTGATCGAACACCTTGAAGGACTGGATCGTCAGCATGACGGTGACGAAGAAGGTGGTCGGCCCGAGCTGCGGCACGGTGACATGGATGAACTTCTGCCAGGAATTGGCGCCGTCGAGATCGGCAGCCTCGTAGAGTTCGGAATTGATCCCCTGCAGGCCGGCCAGATAGATGACCATGTAATAGCCCATGTTCTTCCAGATGCCGAAGAGGATCACCGTCACCATCGCCCAGTGGCGGTCGGCCGCCCATCCCGGCATGTTCTTGGGGTCGAGGCCGAGCGTGTAGAGGATCATGTTCACCGGTCCCATCTCGGGATTGAAGATCATGTTCCAGACGACGGCGACGGCGACCAGCGAGGCGACATAGGGGAAGAACATTGCCGTGCGGAAGAAATTCCGCCCGGCGATCCTCTGGTTGAGGAGGACGGCGAGGCCGAGCGCGCAGAGCAGCGTCGCCGGCACCGAGGCGACCGTATAGATGATCGTGTTCCAGAAGGCGGCGACGAAGGCCTTGTCGTCGAACAGCCGCCAGAAATTATCCAGCCCGGCGAATGTGATCGCATTCGAGCCGTCCCAATGCATGAAGGCGAGTGCGAAGGCGAAGAGGATCGGGCCGAGCGTGAAGACGGCAAAACCGATGAAATTCGGCGCGATGAAGGAATAGGCGACCAGCGCGCTGCGGATCTTCCGCTGCCGCTTGGATAGAGCCGCGGCCTTCCGGCGTGGCGTTGCCGGGACGCCATCCCTAGCGATGACCGAATTCGATATGGACACCGATGCTTCCTCCTGGTCGGCATTCTGCAACTGGCGGCTTCTGGGCTTCTCTAGCCTAAAACGCAGAGCCGTTCGGGCGGATAGGTGCCGCCTGTTCTTCCTCCAGCCAAGGACATAGCACATCTCCGGTATTGGTCAAACAAGTTATGAATAGATCATACAAATTTTATGGCAAGCGCCAAAAACATATGATAGGTGGGGATGAAGGCCAGACGCCCGTCAATGTTTTTCCGGCGCGGGGAGGGATATGTTCAGCGAGATTTCAGGCGCGTTGCCGGACATCCTCGGCGATTTCACGCCGGGAGCCGTCTCCTCCGATCGCGAGAGATGGAAAGCGGTGCCGCAGGCCTTGCGGGATGTGGTCGTCCGCGACGCGGAAGCCACGCTTGCGCGAACATGGCCTCTGATCACCGCCTCGGATTACCGGGAATATACGGCCACGGGCAATCGCTCGCGCTTCGAGGAGCTTTATTTCACGCGGCGGCGGATGCTCAACGATCTGGTGCTGGGCGAACTTATCGAAGGCAACGGGCGGTTCCTGCCCGGGATCGTCGACGGCATCGTCCTGATCGCGGAAGAAAGCGGCTGGCAGCTGCCGGCGCACAATGCTTATGGGCGCGGCGGCCCGCGTCTGCCGCTGCCCGATACTTCACAACCGGTGATCGATCTCTTCGCCGCCGAAACGGCAGCCCTTCTGGCAACGATCGTCGCCTTGCTCGGCGATGCGCTCGACGGCATCAGCCCGGAGATTGCCGCGCGTGTGAACCGCGAGATTGAGGCCCGCATCCTGACGCCCTATCTCGGCCGGCATTTCTGGTGGATGGGCAGCGGCGACGAGCGGATGAACAACTGGACCGCCTGGATCACCCAGAACGTCCTGTTGGCCACCTTCTCGCTGAAGACCGATCAGCCGACGCGCCGCGCCGTTGCCGAAAAGGCGCTCGGCAGTCTCGATGCCTTCCTCAAGGACTACGCCGAGGACGGCGCCTGCGAGGAGGGCGTGGTCTATTACCGCCATGCCGCACTCTGCCTACACGGCGCGCTGACCGTGCTCGATCGTGTCGCGCCCGGCCTGTTCGACGGGATCTGGCGGCAGCCGAAGATCCGCAACATGGCCGAGTATATCGCCCACATGCATGTGGCCGGCCGCCATTATTTCAACTTCGCGGATTCCTCTGCCGTGGTCGAACCCTGCAGCGTGCGCGAATATCTGTTCGGCGAGGCGGTCGGCTCCGAAATGCTCGCGGCCTTCGCCGCAGCCGACCGGGCGGCGGCCGAGAGACCGCATCTGCCGGAGGAATGGAACCTCTGGTATCGCGTGCAGGAGCTGCTGACCGGCCCCGCAATTCCGAAGGTCGAGGCGAATCCTGTGTC
The DNA here is from genome assembly GCF_003013335.1 of Rhizobium sp. H4. NCBI lineage: Bacteria > Pseudomonadati > Pseudomonadota > Alphaproteobacteria > Hyphomicrobiales > Rhizobiaceae > Rhizobium > Rhizobium sp. H4. The sequence goes on along the minus strand of NZ_PSOW01000009.1, from coordinate 283,303 downwards.
CAAGCGGGATATCTTCTATCCCGGCATCGGCCTGTTCATCGCCCGCGACGGGCAGTTTTCGCTTGCCGTCAAGGGCGGCAACAATGGCGAAGGCCACAATCACAACGATGTCGGCAGCATGACGCTCTACAAGAACGGACGCCCGTTCCTGATCGATGTCGGCGTCGAGACCTATACCTCCAAGACCTTCTCGCTTGGGCGTTACGAGATCTGGACGATGCAGTCGGCCTATCACAACCTGCCGACTTTCTCCGGCATCATGCAGGCCGCCGGGGAAGCCTTCGGCGCCAGGGATGTAGAGGTCGAATTCGGCGAGGAGTGTGCGCGCATATCCCTCGATATTGCAGGCGCCTATCCAGAGGAAGCGCAACTGCGCAGCTATCGCCGCACAGTCTCCTTGCTGCGCGGGCGCCATGTCGAGATCGTCGACACCCAAGACGGCGACCGGCCGGCTGTCCTGTCGCTGATGACGTGCCTCGCGCCGACCGTCAACTCCGACAGAATAGATCTCGCCGATCTCGGCAACATTTTTGTCGAGGGCGCCGGCGAAATCGAAGTCGATGAGATCGAGGTCAATGACATCAGGCTGAGATCGGCCTGGCCCGAGCAGCTCTACCGGCTGCGTCTGCCGCTCGCCGGCAATCGCCTGAAATTGCAGATCAATTAGAGAGTTAGAGCATGATGTCCTCCGGAGGTCGAGCATGGAATTGACGCTGAAGATCGTGGATGCCGACGGGTTCGTGCGGGCAAGCGCCACCGGGCGGGACGAGACCTTTCTGGTCTATCGCCAGGATTATCGCGAGGGCGACTGTGTCGTCGTCGAAGCTTCCGAACCCGGGCATCTCTTTCTCGCCTTGGACAGCGCGATCCAGCCCGGTTTTGTCTACATTAGGGAAAGCGCCTACTCGCTCGCCGTGCCTTTCGACGATAAGCGCAAGTCCTATTCGCCGAATGCCTTCAAGGGGGACATCCACCGGCTTTCAGCGAGAAAGGCGCGGCCCGACGAACTCGCGCAGCGGCGCAATCTCGCTCTGAACCCCTGGGACGACCACGCCAATCGGGCGCTCTTCCCGCATGCGCGGGCCAATGTCGAGACCCGCGGCGAAGCGGTCTTTGCGGCGCGCAATGCGATCGACGGGGAAAAGGCCAACGATAATCACGGATTCTGGCCCTATACGAGTTGGGGCATCAATCGCGACCCCGAAGCGACTCTGACGGTGGAGTTCGGTAGGCCCGTCCGGATTGATGAGATCGTCTTCTACCTCAGGGCCGATTTCCCGCATGATTCCTGGTGGGAGCAGGCGAGCGTCACCTTCTCGAACGGCAAGACCCGCTCCTTTTCGTTGACAAAAACCGGCGCCGCGCAATGTTTTTCCATCGAGCCCTACATCGTCGAATGGGTGGAGCTGCACGGCTTGGTTAAGGCCGAGGACGGTTCGCCTTTTCCGGCGCTGACGCAGATCGAAATCTGGGGAGCAGAGGCGTTGGGCGCCGCAGCCGTCGCTGCCGAAGATCAGACCGGTCACGCCGCTCTTTCTGTTCCTCTATGAACCCAAGGCCGGCCTCGGCCGCGCTGCGCTCGGCGGGCTGTCGTACAGACGGTTCCACGCTCGGCGCAGCTGCCGGGCCGAGCCGAAGCCTGAGCGCATTGCCACAGCCTCCATATCCAGCCGTGAACCGGCGAGCATTTCGCGGGCAAGCGCCACGCGCATGCGGTTGACGAAATCCGTGACGCTCATGCCGGTCTGCTCGTTGAACAGCCGCGAGAGGTTCCGCGGACTGGCACCGCTGAGGTGCGCAAGCGAGGCGACCGACCAGTCGCGAGTGGGATCGGCGGCGACGGCATCCTGTGCACGATGAATGACCGGATGGATATGGTTACGGCCTTCGAGCCAGGGCGAAAGCTGCGGGTCCGAGCCGGCGCGCCTGAGATAGACGACGAGATATCGCGCCACCGCAAGCGCGCACGCATGTCCCGCCGCTTCGGCGACGATATACAGCATGAGATCAATGCCGGCGGTGATGCCGGCGCTCGTCAGGCGCTCTCCATCCTCAACATAGAGGCGGTTGTCCCGGATGCGCGCGGTAGGCGCGAGTCTGGCCAGGTCTTCCATGCAGCCGTGATGGGTGGTGCATTCGCGGCCATCGAGCATTCCGGCCTCGGCGGCGAGCAGGGCGCCGGAGCAGATCGAGACCAATCGAACTCCCGGACGGATGCCGCGCTTCAGCCATGCGACGATGGCGGCCTGCGCGGCGCGCTCCTGCCCGTCCCAGGGACGGTTGTTCTCCATCGGCGCGTCGGCGCTGCCCGCGATGACCACGAGCGCCCGATCGGGCAAGCGCTCCGGCAGGGTGGCGACGCCGGTGACGGAAAGGCCGATCGAGCTGCCGACCGTTGCCGAAGGGCCGATATAGGTGACGCTGAAGCGCACCGCCTGCTGTTCGAGATTGGCCTTGCGCAGCACTTCGATCGGACCGGCGACGTCGAGCAGCAGCACGCGCGGCGGCACGACGACGAAAACGGGAATCTCGAAGGGCTGCGCGACTTCCGTCATGCGGCGAGTTGCTCAGCGCGCCCCGCCAGCGCCTGTTCGACGGTTGAGATCCTTGCGAAACGGCCCGACAGGACCAGTTCCGTGCGGCCGCGTATTTCCCCGGCGCTCCAGGTGCGTCCCGCCGCGTCGGTCATCGGGAAAGTCAGCGTCGCTTCGCCGACATAATCGACCTGATAGCCGAGATCCGATGCGTGGCGGGTCGTGGTCTCGCAGCACTGTTCGGTGCGGATGCCCGAGACGATGATGCGACGGACGCCGTTCTCGGTCAGCCAGACGTCGAGACCGGAGCCGACGAGCGCGCTGTGACGGCTCTTTTTGAAGGTCACGTCGGGGGCGATCCTCAGCGGAGCGAGCGTCCTGACGAAGCCCCAGCTTTCCGAAAACGGCCCGCTTCCATCGACATGGAAGATCTGAACGACGGGTATCCCGCTTGCCGCCGCGCCATCGATCAGAGCCTGCTGGCGATCGATATAGGCGGATGCGAGGCTTTCATCCCAATAATCGCGCTGCCGGAAGGACTCCTGAGCGTCGATGACGAGAAGTATGGTTTCATGGCCGGACATTTCTTGCTCCGTGGATGTTGATCATGAAGCCATATTCGGTGATCCCTGGACAGAGGAAAATGCACGCGTCGGACAAATAGCGGACACTTCGCGCCAACTAAGGCGGAAGGCAGCCCGATGCCGCGAACGGTGGACGCGATCGAATGTTGCCGCCCTTCCATGCGCCCGCTTCCGCGAGCCCCTCCGCACGTGCTAAGGGGATTGGATGCGACTGCTTGTGGTGGAGGACAACAAGGAACTGGCGGCCTGGCTGGGCAAAGCCCTGCGGCAGGCGCAATATACGATCGACATTGCCTATGACGGCGAAGACGCGGAGCATCTGCTCAAGGTGGCGGAATATTCGGCGATGATCCTCGACCTTTCGCTGCCGAAGCTCGACGGATTGACGCTCCTGAAGCGGCTGAGACAATCAGGCAACAAGCTCCCGGTCATCATCCTGACCGCCAATGCGAGCCTCGACGGCCGCGTGGCCGGGCTCGACAGCGGCGCCGACGATTACCTCGCCAAGCCCTTCGAAATCGCCGAACTCGAAGCCAGGATCCGCGCGGTGGTGCGCCGCGGGCAGGACCGGGCCTCGTCGGAAATCACCGTCGGAAACCTGCGTTTTTCCGGCGGCACACGGCAGTTCTTCGTCGAGGGCGAGCCGCTGCAATTGACGCCGCGCGAATATGCGGTTCTCGAGCAGCTGGTTATGAAGCTCGGCAACACGGTCTCGAAGGCCGCCCTGTCGGAAAGCGTCTTCGGTTTCGATGACGAGGCGGATCCGAGCGCCATCGAAATCTATGTCCATAGGCTTCGAAAGAAGCTCGAGGCCAGCTCCGTGCAAATCGCGACGTTGCGCGGCCTCGGCTATCTCCTCAGACATGTTCAGTAGCGTCTACAGCAAAATCGGCGCCGCCTTCGGCCGGCTCAGCCAGAGCCTCAGGGTGCAGTTGCTTTTCCTGGTGCTGCTGACGCTATTCGGCGCGATCGGCTTCAATCTCTACGACAGCTTTTGGTCGGCCGACGCGACAGCGAGACTGGTGACGGACCGCACGCTTCTGGCCTCGGCCCGCGTCATTGCCGAGGCGGTGCGCGTCGACGAGGGCGGCAATGTCCAGGTCGATGTGCCGCCCGCAGCGCTCGAGATGTTCGATACGGGGTTCGGCGACCGCGTTTTTTACCAGGTGACCACCGTGTGGGGCAATCTGGTGAGCGGCTTTCCCGATTTGCCGCTGCCGGCCGCTCAGCGTGTCGGCGAGGACCACGCCTTCCATGGTGCCGATGTGCGCGTGCTGATGCTCGACCATCCCGTCGTCGGGCTTCCCAATGACGGCACGATTTCCGTGACCGTCGCGGTGACGCATAAGAGCCAATATGCGATGCGAAGGCAGCTCTGGCTGTCGGATTTTTCGAAGCAGTTCGTGCTGGTCTTCTTGGCGAGCCTGGTAACCATTCTTGGGCTGCAGCGCGGCCTTGCGCCGGCCCTCAGGCTGCGCGACGCGGTGCGAGAGCGCGGCCGCAACCGTTTTGATCCGCTGCCGCCGGAGATGGTTCAGAGCGAGCTGCGCCCACTCGTCCATGCGTTGAACGACCATATGCAGCGCGTCCAGAGCCAGATGGCGGCGCAGCGGCGGTTCGTATCGAATGCAGCGCATCAGCTCAGAACGCCGCTCGCGCTGATTTCGACGCAGGCGAGCGTGGCTGCCCGCGAAGGCGATGCGGTTCGCCGCGACGAGGCGCTGGTGGCGCTTCGCACGAGCACCCGGCAGATTTCGCGCCTCGCCGGCCAGCTCCTGACCTTGTCGCGGGCCGAGCCCGGCAGCCGGCGCCCGCGTGGCGACGTGACCGATCTCAGCAAGGCCGCCCGCGAGATATTGGAAGCGCATGCCGAAGAGGCGCTGAAGCGCAACATCGATGTCGGCCTGGAAGCGGACGGCCCCGTCATCGTCGAGGGCGACGGCACGATGCTGCGCGAAATGCTGGTCAACCTCATCGACAATGCAATCCGCTACAGCGGCGCGGATGGACGGGTGACCGTCTCGGTCGGACAGGCGGACGGAAGTGCAGTCGTGACCGTGGAGGACAGTGGTCTGGGCATTCCCGAGAGTGAGCGCGACCATGTCTTTGAACGCTTCTACCGGATCATGGGAACCGAAAGCGAGGGAAGCGGCCTCGGGCTTGCGATCGTTCGCGAGGTCGTCGAAGGCGCCGGAGGTTGGGTGTCGCTCGGCGATGCGGAAGGCGGCGGTCTCATTGTGACGGTGCGGCTGCCGCTTGCTTAGATCGGAGAGGTATCAAACGAAAGCCGGGCTTGTGTCGCGGCTGTCCGGTTCGAACCTCATGGCTGCCCCTCACCCTAACCCTCTTCCCGTAAACGGGGCGAGGGGACTTGCCCTGCGAGAGAGTGACAGGGAATGGAGAGGTCGCGGCATCTTCCCTTCTCCCCGCAGGCGGGGAGAAGGTGGCGGCAGCCGGATGAGGGGCAGGCGCCAGACGAAGCGGGCAGAGACGAGCCTTGCCATCAAAAAACGAAGACCGGGCTTCACGCCCGGCCTTCATTTCGATCTGCCTTGGGAGGAGGCCGATCCGATTACTGCGTATCGAGCTGCTGCTGCGGCCGCCAATTCGCCAGGCGGTTCTCGATCAGCGTCATGATGTATTCGGCAACGAGTGTCACGACCATGACGAGGAGGATTGCAGCGAACATGCCGGCCGCGTCGAAGGTGCCCTTGGCGATCGAGATCAACTGGCCGATGCCGAAGCGGGCGCCGACGAATTCGCCGACGATCGCGCCGATGATCGCAAAGCCGAAGGAGACGTGCAGGCTGGCGAAGATCCAGCTCATCGCCGAGGGAATGACCACGGTGCGGGTCACCTGCCAGTCAGAGGCGCCGAGGATGCGGGCATTGGCGATCATGTTGCGGTCGGCCTCGCGCACACCCTGGAAGGCGTTGGCAAAGACGACGAAGAACACCATGATGAAGGCGAGCGCCACCTTGGACGGCAGGCCGAGGCCCATGATCATGATGAAGATCGGCGCGAGAACGACGCGGGGGATCGAGTTGATCGCCTTGATGTAGACAGAGAAGATATCCGACAGGAACCGGTTGCGGCCGAGGCCGATGCCGACGAAGACGCCGGTGATCGAGCCGGCGAAGAAGCCGATCAGCGCCTCTTCCATCGTTACCCAGAGATTGTACCAGAGCGACCCCTCGGTGGTGCCTTCGGTTGCCCATTCGTAGAGACGCTCGAGAACGCCGCTCGGGCTCGAATAGAAGAACGGGTCGATCCATTGCAGGCGGGAGGAGAGCTCCCACATGCCGATCACGAAGACCAGAATGGCGATCTGCCAGAAGCGCACCAGCGTGTTGCGCCGGCGCATCGCCTTCAATGCGGTGGCTTCGATCTCGGCATCGGATGTGCCCGGACGGAAGAGAGCGGCCGAACCGGCCTCGAATGTGATGTTTGCCATGAGATCCTCCCTCAGGCCGCTTCGCTTGCGCGGCGGTAGCTGGTCTCGACCTCTTCGCGCAGGTCTTCCCAGATCGTCTTGCAGTAATCGATGAAGCTCTGCTCGTAGCGAATTTCCGAGACGATGCGCGGCCGGGGCAGATCGATGGTATAGACGGACTTGACCGTGGCCGGGCCGGCGGTCAGCACATAGACCTTGTCGGCAAGGGCGACTGCCTCTTCGAGGTCGTGGGTGACGAACACCACCGAGGCTTTGCGCTCCGCCCAGAGCTTCAGGAGTTCCTCGTGCATGACGGTGCGGGTCTGCACGTCGAGCGCCGAGAAGGGTTCATCCATCAGCAGGATTTCAGGTTCGTTGATGAAGGTCTGTGCCAGCGAGACGCGCTTGCGCATGCCGCCGGAGAGCTGATGGGGATAGTGGTGCAGGAATTTCGAAAGGCCGACGCGCGCCAGCCAGTCCCGGGCGCTCTTTTCCGCCTCTGTGTGTGATTTACCGCGAAACAGCGGCCCGGCCATGACGTTGTCGATGACATTCTTCCAGGGAAAGAGCGCGTCGGTCTGGAACGCGAAGCCGACACGCGGGTCGATGCCGGTGATCGGCCCGCCCATCAGCCGGACTTCGCCGGCGGAGGGGCGTGCGAGGCCCGTTACGAGATTGAGCGTCGTCGATTTGCCGCATCCTGTGGGGCCGACGACGGCGACGAACTCGCCGCGGGCGACCGTCATGTTGAAATCGCGCAGTGCGGTGAGCGACTTGCCGGTCGGCGAGACGAAGCGGCGGCTGACATTGATCAGCTCGATCGCCGGGATCTGAGTGTTGTCCTGTTGCATGGTGATACCTGAGGCGTGCTTGAGGGCGCGCACGCAATGCCCTGATCGAACGGAGGCCGCTCCCGCTTGGGAGCCGGGAGCGGCGCGACTGACTTACTTGACGTTCTTGACGAATTCCGTCGTGTAGGTCTTGGAAAGGTCGATCTGCTTGCCCTTGACGTTCTTGGAGAACTCCGACAGCACGGCAAGCACGGTCTTCGGACCATCTTCCGGCATGACGCCGTCGGGCGTGAACATGCCTTTGCTCTCTTCGAGAGCCTTGATATAGCCGTCCTTGTCGCCGACGTAGAAATCCTTCGGCATCTTGTCGGCAATTTCGGCGGCCGAATGCGTGTTGATGTATTTCAGCGTTTTGACGAAGGCGTTGGCGAGCTTCTGCGCCTCTTCCTTGTGTTCCTCGACCCAGGACGTTTCCATGTAGAGCGAGGCGGCCGGATAGGTGCCTCCGAGCGCCTGACGGGTCGCTTCAACCGTGCGCATGTCGACGAGAACGCTCGCTTCGCCGGTCTTGATCATGCGCGAGATCGTCGGCTCCGTCGTCATGCCGGCGTGGATCTGGTCCTGCTGCATGGCGGCGATGAAGGTGCCGCCGGCGCCGACCGGAATGGTGACGACGTCGCCGGGCTTCAGGCCGGCCTTCGAGGCCATGAAGAGGGTCAGGAAATTCGTGGACGAGCCGAGACCGGTGACGCCGAGGCTCTTGCCCTTGAAGTCGGCCGGCGACTTGATCTCCGGATGCTTGCTCGACACCATTTCGACTTCGCCCGGCGCCTGGCTGAACTGGACGATGGATTCGACGAACTTGCCCTTGGCCTGGAGATCCACACAGTGGTCGTAGAAGCCGACGACACCCTGGACGGCGCCTGCCAGCAGCTGGTTTTCGGCATCGACGCCGGCCGCTTCGTTCAGGAGCTCGACATCGAGACCCTCGTCCTTGAAGTAGCCGAGGGATTCGGCGAGCTTGGCGGGCAGATATATCTGCTTTTCATAGCCGCCGACCATGATGGTGATCTTGTCGGCCGCATGGGCGGCGCTGGTGGTCAGCGATGCCGCGGCCATGAGGGCGGAAAAAGCGACGGTGTGCAAAAGGCTGCGTGAAGAACGCATGGAAAACTCCTCCTAGTGGTTTACCCGCATCGTCGTCTCGCCACCTTTGACCCGTGTCTCCTCCACGATGCTGCCCTTTCCTATGACGCCGAAGCTTTCAACTAGCTTTCAGCCGCAGGCGGGTAGACAGCCCGTCCATGACGCATGGGGAATAGGGGCTGCGCAGCAGCCCTACAATAGACGTGATGACGCAATCGGCCAGCAGATTCGCCTGCTGCTGCCGGATGATGGCTTGGCCCCGTGATGCCCGAAGAGTTTGCGGCGCTTGCCGCCGCCCTCAGCTTGTAAAGCTGCGCAGATCCTTCAGCAGGTTGCGATATCGCGTTTGGCTGCCTACCAGATGCTCGCGCATGGCGTTGCGCGCCGCCTGATCGTCCCTATCGGAGATCGCGACGATAATCGCTTCATGTTCGCGATGGATGAGCTTGCGATAGGCGGTCTGCTCGGCGGTTCTGGTCTCCGGGACGAGCCTCGACTGCGGGATGATCGCCGAGCCCTGGGATTCCAGGAAGTGCTTGAACAGCGGATTGTTCGTCGCCTCGGCGATAGCGACGTGCAGTTCCAGGTCCGCCTCGCGGATGGATTTGTCCGTCTCGATGCAATGGAGGATTTTCCGGTGGCATTCGAAGATCGCCTCCTCCTGCGCCGGTGAACGGCGGAGCGCAGCAAGCCCCGCTGCCTCGATTTCGACGGGGGTGCGGATCTCGAGCACTTCGAGATCCGAAGCGACGCGGGCCTTGTCGACCTTCCGGCCCGACAGCGCCGGGTCGGGGCTGATCACGAAAATCCCGGCTCCCTGGCGCACCTCGACAAGCCCGTCGGATCGAAGCGCGGCGACGGCCTCGCGCACTACGGTTCGGCTGACGCTATGCGTTTCGGTGAGTTCATGCTCGCTCGGAAGCTTGTCGCCGGCGGCATACTGCCCGCTCAAAATGGCTTGCCGAAGGCTTTCGCCGACCCGTGAGACCAGCGACCCCGAGCCTCTGCCGCGATCCTTCCCCTGCATAGCCACGCCTTCACCCCGCATCGGCCTTGATCCGGATGCCGGCGGCACTCGGAAATTTACGATTCATCACACATGTATGACAAATTTCGCTTTCTTACAATGGAGGAAAGGCGGTGCGGCACTGATGCACCTCGACATGGACTTCATCAGAACCAATCGCTATGATTGACGCTGATTCAAAAGGAGGTTTCGATGGAAACTAAAGTGCTGACCGCGCACGTGCCTCTACCCCTCGCGCAGAAGGTCGATCAACTCGCAGTGAGACTTGAGCGCTCGCGCGGCTGGATCGTCAAGCAGGCGCTGACGGCGTGGATCGACCAAGAGGAGGAACGGCGACGTTTGACGCTTGAGGCGCTGGCTGATGTGGACAGCGGCAACGTCATCGATCACCAGTCCGTCCAGGCTTGGGCTGATAGCCTCGACAGCGATGCGCCGGTTTCATTGCCTCGGTAATGGAACTTAAGTGGACGAGCAAAGCGGTCTCGGACATTGATCGCCTTTATGCCTTTATCGCGCCGGTTAATCGACAGGTGGCGGCCCGGACTGTGCAGGCGTTGACGACGGCGCCTCTACGGCTGCTTGAGCAGCCACGCCTTGGTGAGCGGCTGGAGGAGTTCGATCCTCGAGAGGTTCGCCGCATTCTCGTTGGCCGATATGAGCTGCGTTACGAAATCCAGCAGTCGGTCATCTATGTATTGCGGTTCTGGCATACGCGTGAAGATCGGTAAAGCTTGGAGGCTTAAGCCATGTCGTTGGAAGCGTCCTCCCGCCGCGTCGCAGGCTTAGTATTGCTCACAGCCGCCTGGTCGACTCCCCCCGCACGAATCTCGGGGTCAGGATGAAATCCCGCGGCGGCTCGGCGGCGGCTTCGGGACTTGAGATTCTTGCCAGCAGACGCTGCGCCGCCAGCTCGCCGAGCTTGTGCGCATCCTGCACCACCATGGTGATGCGCGGCGTGATGACGTTGCTCCAGGGCACGTCGTCGACCATCGCCAGCGATACGTCCTCTGGGCAGCGGAAGCCCATTTCCTGCATCACCTGCAGCGTCGCGAGCCCCATCATGTTGTTGGCGCCGATGATGGCGGTCGGCCGGTCGCGGCGGGTGAGCAGCCGCATCGCCTGCGTATGGCCGCCCGTCCTGGTATAGCCGCCCTCGGTGACCAGCGACGGATCGACATCGACGCCGGCGGCCGCCATCGTATCCATGAAGCCATTCAGGCGTTCATCGGCCGTGTGCAGGCCACTCGGACCGGAGATGAAGGCAATGCGCCGATGGCCGAGCTGCAGCAGGTGCTCGGTCAGGATGGTGGTCGTCAGCGGATTGTCGGAGCCGACGAAATCGCGCTCGGCACCTTCCACCTTCTGATCGAACATCACGATCGGCGTCTTGAAGTCGCGCAGGAACGCCGCGTATTCCGCGCCGTGGCCGTTTGTCGCCAGCGCAATGCCGGCGATCTTCTGGGCCTCCATCCGCTCCAGCAGCGCCCGTTCGAGATCAGCCCTGCCGGAGGAGTCGGCGATCAGGACGAAATAGCCACGGTCGAGCGCCTGATGCTCGATCTCGCGGCGGATATCGCCGAAGAACATGTTGCCGAGATTGGCCGACACGAAACCGATGAGCGAGCTGCGCCCGCGCGCCAGCGTCTGGGCCACCGGATCGATACGGTAGCCGGTGGATTTGATCGCCTGCTGGATGCGGTCGAGCGTCTCGGCGCCGACCCGTTTCGGGCTGTTGAGCGCGAGCGAGACGGTCGAGATCGAAACCCCCGCCAGGCGCGCGACATCTCGTATGGTCGTCATGTCTATCGAACCGGTTCTAAAGCTTTCTGTTTGTCAGATTTTAATGGTCTGCGCAACTGATCCCGCTCTTATGGTCCAACTTTTAGGTATTCGGCTGTATTCGGCGGTATCTCAATTTGAGCTTGACAGAGACAGTATCAAGAAAGATGATCAGTCACCGAACCGGTTCGATATGATGTCGAACCGGAAAAACAGGGAGGAGAAACCTGTGACGAGTTCGGAACGCCAGCCGGGCAAGCACGCCTGGTTCAGCCATGATCGCCTTGGCATGTTCATCCATTGGGGTCTTTATGCTCTGGGGGCGCGGCATGAGTGGTTGAAGAACCGCGAAGAGCTGAACGACGACCATTACCAGCGCTATTTCGAGAATTTCGATCCCGATCTCTACGATCCCAAGGCCTGGGCGCGCCGCGCCCGGCTTGCCGGCATGAAATATGTCGTGGTGACGACCAAACACCACGAAGGCTTCTGCCTCTGGGACAGCAAGGTCACCGATTACAAGGCGCCGAACACGCCCTGCGGCAAGGACCTGCTGACTCCGTTGGTCGAAGCGTTTCGCGCCGAGGGGCTGAAGATCGGCTTCTATTATTCGCTGCTCGACTGGCATCACCCCGATTTCCCGATCGACGTTCACCACCCCTTGCGCAACCACCCCGAGGCTGCGGCGCTGAATGCCGGTCGCAAGATCGCCAATTACGCCGCCTATATGCGCGAGCAGGTGCGCGAGCTTCTGACCGGCTTCGGCCGCATCGATATCATCTGGTTCGATTTCAGCTATCCCGGCCGCGAATATCGCGGCCTGCCAGGCAAGGGCCGCGCCGACTGGGAGAGCGAGCGGCTGCTCGAACTGGTGCGCGAGCTGCAGCCCGAAATCATCGTCAACAACCGCCTCGACCTGCCGCCGGGCAAGCTGCCCGACGTGACGACGCCGGAGCAGTATACGCCGCGGGTGGCGCCCGCAATCGCCAGTCAGGGTGTGCTTTGGGAAGCCTGCCACACCTTCAGCGGCTCATGGGGCTATCACCGCGACGAGGACAGCTGGAAGAGCCCGGAGCAGATCATCCAGCTGCTGATCGATTCCGTCGCGCTCGGCGGCAACCTCCTGATGAATGTCGGCCCGACCGGCCGCGGTACCTTCGACACCCGCGCCATCGCCGCGCTCGAGGTCTACCAGAACTGGATGGAGGTCAACGGGCGCTCGATCTATGGCGCCGGCCCCTCCGAATATCCGGTGCCGGCCGGCTGCCGCTACACCCAGCGTGGCAACCGTCTCTATCTGCATGTCTACAACTGGCCCTACCGCCACATCCATATCGAGGGCACCGCCGACAGGATCGCCTATGCGCAGTTCCTGCACGATGCCAGCGAAGTGCGCTGGCTCAGCCAGACGAAGGAAGTGGATTCCAATATCGGCGTGATGGTGCCGGAGGGCATGATCACGCTCGAACTGCCGGTCCGGCGACCTGATGTCACCGTTCCGGTGATCGAGATCGTCCTCAAGGCGTGAACTCGGTCGCATTCGCGTGTTCATTGCGTCATGGAGGGAGGAGAAACCCATGAAGGTTCTGAAGAAAACGCTTTTGCTTGCCACAATCAGCGGCAGCCTCTTTGCCACAACAGCATCGGCCGAGCAGATCAACCTGACCTGGCAGATGTGGACCGGTTCCGAGGCCGATACCAAGGGCTGGCAGCACCTGGCCGACATGGTGACCGCCAAATACCCCGATATCAAAGTGACGCTGACGACGACGGGCTGGGTCGATTACTGGACTCGCCTGCCGGTGCTGGCGGCATCAGGCCAGCTCGCCGACATCGTTTCCATGCAGTCGCTGCGCATGCCGAATTTCTATTCCTTGCTCGAACCGCTGAACGAACGGATCGAGGCGGATAAATTCGACATCGGCGCCTTTACGCCATCGATCATCGGCGGCATGTCGGTCGATAAGCAGCTTTATGGTCTACCCTATGACGTTGGTCCCTGGGTCGTCTATTATAACCAGGATGCGCTTGAAGCGGCAGGTATCCCGCTGCCGAAGCCGGGCTGGACGCTCGCCGAATTTACCGACGCCGCCAAGAAGCTGACGAAAGACGGCAAGTACGGCTTCGGGATCACTCCGCAGAACTATTCCGTCCTGGCGGCGGCTTGGGGTGATAAATATGTCAACGATGCCGGAGAGCTCGATCTTACCAATCCCAGCGCCATTGCCGCCGCCGAGAGAGTGATCGGCTTTCCCGCCAAGGATAAGATCGCGCCGCTGGTGCCGTCGAGCGCCGATGTCGGCACATTCATCCAGGGCCGGTTCAATTCGGGTAACGTCGCCATGTATGTCGACGGGCCCTGGTCGATCATCGGCATGAAGGACAAGGCCAAATTCAAGATCGGCCTCACGACCCTGCCACGCGATGATGCCAAGGAACTGGCCGCGGTCACGGCCGGTTCCGGTTTCGGCATCGCCACGACGAGCAAGAACAAGGACGCGGCCTGGAAGGCGATCCAGGTGCTGACCAGTCCCGAGGCGCTGCAGTATCTTGCCGAACAGGGCCGAGCGCTCCCGGCTCGTACGGCTTCGCAATCATCCTGGTACAAGGTGGCGGCCAAGGACATCACCAATGGCGGCGAGGCGCTCGATTATTCGCTGGCGCATTCGGTGCCCTATGTGATCACCAACAACTGGGCGGCGGTGGAAAACCTCTTCAACCAATATTTCCCGCCGGCCTTCGGCGGCAGTGCAGACGCCAAGCAGACGATGGAGTCCATCCAGAGCCTCGCGCAGCAATAGCGCATGTCGCGCAGAAGCGTGCGCGGCTTTGCGAAGCGACTTGCGTAAGAACAAGAGCTTAAAGCGCGGCGGCAGAAGTTGCCGCGCGTGGAGGAAGACATGTCGGAAAGCGCCGTTGCCGAAATCAGACTGCAGCCCGGTCAGCCTCGGCCCTTCCTGAAGCCGGAAACGCAGACGGCCATGCTGTTCCTGCTGCCGAGTTTTCTCGGCTTCATGATTTTCATGGCGCTGCCGATCCTGGCGTCGCTGGCGCTGTCCTTCACCAACTGGCAGCTGTTGACGACGCCGTCCTTCGTCGGCTTTCAGAATTATATCAAGCTCTTCACCGTCGATCCCGCTTTCTACACCATCCTCGGCAATACGCTGTTCTTCGCGGTGGAATATCTGGCACTGAATATCATCGTCTCGCTGACGCTCGCTGTTTGGATATCGAGCCTCAAGCGCGGCAAGGCGATCTTCCGGGTGATCTTCTTCCTGCCGACCTTCACCCCGACGATCGCAGCCTCCGTGGTGTGGCTGCTGATCTTTACGCCGGATGGGCTGGCCGACAGCATCATCCGCTCTCTCGGCCTTGGCCTGCCGAATTTCCTGCTGAGTTCGAGCTGGGCGATGCAGGCGGTCGTGCTCGTTACGCTTTGGGCGAATGTCGGCTATAACGTCGTGATGTTCAACGCCGCGCTCGACCTGGTGCCGAAGCACTATCTCGAGGCGGCGATGATCGATGGGGCAGGGCCCTGGCGGCGCTTCTGGCGCATCCGCCTTCCGCTCATCTCGCCGACGGTTTTCTTCGCTACCGTCATGACGGCCATCACCTCGCTGCAGGTCTTCGACGAAATCTTTGCGATGACGCGCGGCGGCCCGGGCTCGGCGACGGCGACACTCGGCTTTGCCATCTACCAAAAGGGCTTCACCAATTTCCAGATGGGTTATGCCTCGGCGCTGGCCTGGGTGATGTTCGTCATGATCATAAGCCTTACCATCCTGCAGTTCTACATGCAGCGCAAATGGGTGCATTATGACGACTGAAGCGAGCTCACGGCATCCGCATTCCGTCTCTGCGGGCCGGCGCCGCATCCTGCGGCGCATCGGCACTTTCTTCAGCTATGCCGGCCTATCGCTGGTCGCGCTGCTCTTCCTCTTTCCGTTCTTCTGGATGGTGTCGAACGCGGTGCGCTCGAATAACGAAGTGCTGACCGTGCCGGTGCGCATCCTGCCTGAGGAATATCAGTGGGGCAATCTTATCGAGGCGCTGGTTTCGCTGCCCTTCGGCACCTTCCTGATGAATTCCTTCATCGTCGCCTGCGGTGTGACCGCGATCGTGATCGTGGTCTCCTGCCTGTCCGCCTATGCTTTTGCCCGCCTGCGGTTTCCCGGACGGGAAGGGCTGCTGCTCACCTATCTCAGCACACTGATGATCCCGCAGGTGATGCTGGTCATCCCGCTCTTCCTCGTCGTCAGCAAGTTCGGCTGGATCAACACCTATCATGGCATGATCCTGCCGGTCGCCTTCTCGTCCTTCGGCACCTTCCTGCTGCGGCAGTTTATTCTCGGCATTCCCAAGGATCTTGACGAGGCAGCGATGATGGACGGAGCGTCTCGCCTGCGCATCCTGGTCACCGTCATCGTGCCGCTCGCCATGCCGGCGATCGGCCTCTTGTCGCTCTTCACTTTCATCGCGCAGTGGAAGAGTTTTCTCTGGCCGCTAATCGCCACCAGTGGGCTCGACAAAGCCACGCTGCCGCTCGGCCTCACTCTGTTCCAGACGCAGCAGGGCACCTCCTGGAACTACATCATGGCCGGCGCGACAATATCGATGGTGCCGGGCGTCATTCTGGCGATCGTGCTGCAGCGGGTGATTTACAAGGGCATCACCGTCGGCTCCGGCTTCGGCGGGCGCTGATACCTCGAAAACAAAGACATGATGCCGTCGCAAGAATGCTTCAATCTAACCAGGAAAGGCTCTAACGCAGCAAAGAGAACGCCGCCGCCTCGAAAGGGCGGCGGTCACGTCAGTGGCTTCCGGCTGTCGGAACGTGCGGCGTACCCGTGATGCTTTTGCGGACATGGCGAACGGCGGTCCAGACGGCGAAGAGCACGAGGGGGATGGCGCCGAGAACGGCGAGCTTCGTCACATGCGGATCGACACCCAGTGCGGAGATGCTCTCGAGGCATATCTTCGCCAGGCCAACGGTATAATAGGTGATGGCGATGACCGAGAAGCCTTCGACCGCTTGCTGGATATGCACCTGGATGCGCGCCCGCTCTTCCATCGAGGTCAGCAGGGAGGCGTTCTGATCTTCGAGCTGAACCTGCACGGTGGTTCTGAGCAGGTCTCCGGCCAGGCTGACGCGTTCCGCCAGTTCGTCGAGGCGCCGTTCCGCCGCATAGACCGAGCGGACAGCCGGTTGGAAGCGCCGGTCGATGAACGTACCCAGCCTTTGCCTTTGCTCGACCCGCTCTTCTCGAAGCTCCGACAGCCTGCTCGCCACGATCTCGGCATAGGCTTTCGTCGCGCCGAAGCGGTGGCGGGCGAGCGCTGAGAAGTTGAGCACATCTGAGGAGAGCCTCGTCACCTCCGACAGCAGCGCCTTGTCGACTTTGACGGCGCTCTGCATATGGACGATCAGGAGATCGAGGCGCTGGTCAAAGGCGGAGAGCTTCGACACGGTCTCGCGCGCCATCGGCAACGCCAGCAGCGCCATCATCCGATATGTCTCGATTTCCAGGAAACGCCGGACCATGCGGCCGGTGCGATAGGCGTTGAGATTGCGATTGAAAAACAGGAACTCGAGGAAGCCGCTGTCGGTCAGTCGAAAGTTCGAATGCACCTCGGCGTCACCGCCGCCGACCCGCGAAGCGACATAGTCGAGCTTGGGTTTTTCCAGGGTGCGCCCGTCCTTTTCGTCACGCACCAGCACGCGCACGGCGGCTATGACCTTTCCGCCAATCCGGCTGCAGCAGGCTCGAAAGGCTTCCGGCGGGTTGCTGCCGGGTTCGGTCGATGCCGGCACGACGAAAGTGAGGGTGAGGAACTCGGTATGGGCTTCCCATTTCAGCCGGCCGTCGCCGACGCGGCCGATGCCGTGGTTGCCCTCGCCGGTCGTGGTCACATCTTCCAATCCCGGCAGCGAACCGGGCAGCGAAGGAGGGCCATTCTCGCCGACGATGGCGACGTGCCAGACATCGGTATCGCCATCGAAATAAAGCGACGGGCGCGCATGGAGCTCGTTGTGAAGTTCCCTTCGCAGCGGATGCTCGGAGCCGAGTGGCATGGAGATGCACCTCAATGGGCTGGACTGCCGCCGGTTTGCCGGCTTCAGTAAGTTGAGCCTGACGCCGGCGCGCCGCGCAGGCCGACACGCCTATAGCCTCTCGCGAAGTCCGTGTCACGACGCCAAGGAACCATCTTTCCATCCGCGCCGATCTGCCGCGGCGGCTAGCCGGATCGTCCGAGCGAGCGCCCAAGCGCCATTGCCGTTGCGACCGGTTCATGACCCGAGCGACCGTGCGCGGACTTTGTTGCAGAGGAGGCAAAAAACGATCAGCCACGGCCTGTTGCGAGGCCGTGGCTGATGCAGCGCGCAATCTGTGGGAGACAGGCGCGGCCGGTTACTTGTTGGCGGCGAGCGCCACGTTGACCTTGTCGACGTCTGCGCTCATCGCCTTGAAGGTGTCTTCAAGGGAAAGTTCGCCGACGATCAGCTGGCTCATCCGCTGGACGATGAGCTGATAGATGGCGGAGGAGCCCTTGAGGCGTTCGAGGTCGCGGGCTGCCTTCGGCGCGCTGTTGCGGGCCGCGAGGAAGACGGCCATGGCATCCTTGGCGTTCTTGCTCTCGAGCTTGTACTGCGGGTCCTTGATGTCGGCGCCGGTCAGGATGACGTAGTTTTCGGCGATTTCACGCTGGATCTTTTCAGAACCGAGGAACTCGATGAAGGCGGCGACAGCTTCAGGATGCTTGGTGCGCTTGAAGCCGACGATCGCGGTACCACCAGGCATCGCGTAGCAGCCGGCATCACCGCAGGGTGCGCTGATCGCCGTCCAGTCGAAGGCGTCGCCGATCTTCTTCTGGAACGGGTTGACCATCCAGTTGCCGGCGAGATAGGTCACGACATTGCCGTTGACGAACTCGTCACCCATGTTCTTGTACTGGGTTCCGCCGGCCGCACCCCACATTTCCTTCGGGAAAGAGCCGTCCTTCGTCCAGTTGTAGAGATCGGTGATGTAGCGCTTGGCGGCATCGTCGGGGAACGAGAACTTGCCGTCCTTGACGTAGTTGGAGCCGTAGGAGAAGGCCGCGCCGGAGAAGCGGTGGCCCGAGCGGTCCATCGTGAAGGGGATCTGGGCGCCGGTTGCCTTGGCGACACGTGCGGAAGCTTCGACGATGTCCTTCAGCGTGGCGGTCGGTTGCGGAAGCGGTTCCTTGGCCTGTTCGAACAGCGTCTTGTTGACGAAGGGCAGGTTGAAGGTTTGCGACGCGACATAGCCGTTGATCGAATTCGGATCATTGACGCCCGGGAAACGAAGCGTGTTCAGGCTGTCGCCGTGGAGCTTGGCGAAACCATCCGGGTCTTTCATCAGCGGCCGCATGTCGAGGTAATAGGGCGCCAGCTGCCAGTCGGTGATCTTGGCGACGTCGGGACCTTCGCCGATGGCAAGCTGCACCGGCAGCTGCTTGGCGACGGCATCGTAACCCGACGAGACGAAATTCACCTTGATGTCGGGATGCGCCGTCTCGAATTCCTTGCTCAGCGCTTCCATCCGCTCGACGTAAGCCTGGTCGTCGTCGGTGAAGAGAAAGGTGATCGTCTGGGTTTCGGCCATGGCCACGCTGGACCAGGCGAAAGAAACGGTGGCCAGCGCCAGTGCGAAAGCCCCTGAGAGATAGGTTTTCATTTTCATCCTCCCATGAAAACATTTTCATCAATCGCGGCATAAGCCATCGATAAGTGAATTTCATATACTTGACATTCGTTCCGTCAAGCTATTTTCTAAGCGAATAGCGATGTTTTTGAGCAATTTTCAGAAATAACGCGTCAAAATCACCTAATGAAAATATTTTCATAGGATTGCGGAGGAGGCGATCTGTGAAAACGGAAAGCATCAAGCAGCCGGACGACTCGGCGCCAGCCTACAGCGTGGCCGAGGGGCAAACGATCACGGCATGGGCCGTTTCCGCCCTCATCGAGCGCTCTTTTCCCGGCGAGCCGGCCCCGGCCGAAGATCGCGTGAACTATCGTTTCATCAACGGTTTCGTCGATGTCGGCGACCTGCCGTGCCGCAAGGCCTTCTGGTCCAGCATGGTCGGGCGGGCGCTGGAGCCGGACACGTCCTGGCCGACCGAAAGCCTCTATCTTCCCGGTTCGAACCGGCGCGTCGAGTTTACCAGCTTCTGGCATGTGCCCACGCATGTGCGGCGATGGCTCAAGGGCACGTTCAGGACGGAAGCCCCGCGCGCACTCAAGCTCGCGCTGAAGACCTGCGGCGGCGTCCGCATCTGGGTCAACGGCGAAGAGGCTGTGCGTTTCGAGCCGTTCAACCGCAACACCGAGAACGCAACCGAGATAGTGCTGCGGCTCGAGGCCGGCGACAACGAAATTCTCGTCCATACCGAAGACCTGGCCGAACGCGACACCACGTGGTTCTTCGAGCTCGAAATGCTGGACAAGGAGCCGCTCTGCGTGCTGCTGCCGGTCGCGCTCGATCAGGACGAGGTGCGCGAGCTGGAAGCGCTTTCGCGTGGCGTGCGCCCGGCCCGCGACGTCTTCGTCAATCAGCCGCTGGAGATCATCTTCGACACGGCGCCCGAGCGCGACCTGCCGGTCGAACTCAAGGTCGTCGGCCATGGCCATGAGCGGCCGGTTCTCGCCCATTCGAAACTAACGCTGCGTGCCCATCAGGGCCGTCTGATCGCCGAGGATGTCTGCGGCATTGCGGACGGTTATCATGGCATCCACATGACGATCGGCTCCGGTCCTGGCTCCGTCACCCGCGTCATCGATGCCGCCTTCATGAGCAGCATCTCGCCATTGCCGGCAGAGGCGTCGCTTTCCGCCCGCAAGCGCCAGGCGCTGGAATATAGCGCCCGCTTCGGCGCCAACCGCGCCGGGCGCCTCATCGCGATGATGGAAACCGGCCATACCGACCAGGAAAGCTTCGACCGCATCGTCGATGCGACGCTCGCCTCGATCGATGCGCGGGAGGATTGCTCGGACTTCATCATGGTGCCGCTCTTGTGGCTTCTCGGCGCCTATGGCGACCGCATGCCCGAGGCGACGGTCGAGCGCATCCGCCGTTCCGTTCTCTCCTACCGCTACTGGGTCGACGAGCCCGGCAATGACGCGATGTGGTTCTGGAGCGAGAACCATGTGCTCTGCTTCCATACCAGCCAGCTGCTGGCGGGGCTTCTTCTCCCCGATGCGGTGTTCTCCGCCTCCGGACGGACGGGACGACAGCAAGCGGAACTTGCCGTCGAGCGGCTCGGGCACTGGTTCGACAGCGTCGAGGCGCATGGCCTGGCGGAGTGGAATTCGGCCGCCTATTACCCGATCGATTTCATCGGCCTGCTGGCGCTGGAGCGCTGGGCGGAGAGCGGGATTGCCGATCGCGCCCGCGGCCAGATCGATCTCATCTTCCGCATGATCGCCCTTCATACGCTGGCCGGTGTTCCGGCCGGCTCGCAGGGCCGCGCCTACGACAAGGAACTGCGCGCCGGCCCGCTGACCGAGCTTGCACCCTTCGCCCAGGTCGCTTTCGGCACCGGCTGGCTGAACAATGGGGTGGCGGCGCTGACGATGTTCTGCGCCGGCGGCTACGAGCCGCCGGCCGATCTCGCAGAGCTTGCAGCCCTTCCCAGGGGTAGAAGCGTCGAGGCACGCTACAGCCAGGGGCTGGAGAGCGGAAAGCTCGTGCTGTTCAAGAACGAGGCGGCGCAGCTTTCGACGGTGGTCGATCACAAGACCGGCCGGAAGGGTCACCAGCAGCACGTCCTCGACATCAGGCTGGCCGGCCATCCGATGGCGAGGTTGTGGGTCAACCATCCCGGCGAGGACGATCCCTGGGGCAATCAAAGACCGTCCTACTGGGCCGGTAACGGCATCCTGCCGCGGGTCGCCCAGCATCGCGATGTCGCCCTGCTGATCGAGGACACAAGCGACGCGCGGCATGCATGGACGCATGCCTATATCGGCCGCGACGGTCTCGACGATCTCATCGTCGAGGACAAATGGCTGATCGCCCGGTCGGGCCGGGGATTTTCCGCTCTTTGGGCCTCGAACGGCCTGGAACTGATTACCGAGGGGCCGACCGCCGGCCGCGAGGCGCGCTCCTATGGGTCGCTCTGCGGCTGGGCGGCCATCGTCGGATGCGGCAATGGCGACGCCTTCAAGGCCTTCCTCGAACGCCTGTGCCAGACGACGGTTGCCTTCGATCCTTCGCTTCGCCAGCTAAAGCTGACGCCGCCCGGCGGCCCGGCGCTCTCTCTTTCCTATGCCGACGGTCTTTCGATCGGCGGCAAGCCCCGGCCGTTCACGCATGATCAGCCGCACCCGATCCTCACCCACGACAGTGCGGCGTCCGGCGCCGGCACTGACGGACCCTTCTACTCCTGAAACATAGGTCTCCAGCATGAACACAGCATCTGTCGATAACGCCGCCCTCCTGACGACGATCGATCGCGTGGCAACGGCCTTCAGCCGGCTCAGAGGCATCAAGGAAGGTCTCGTCAGTGGAAGCGCCACCTCCGGGATCCAGTTCGACGAGTGGGACTGGGAAGTCGGCGTCGGCCTCTACGGATTCCTCCGGCGCGCGATTTCCACCAATGACCAGAAGGCGCTGCAGGAGCTCGTCGTCTGGTACAGCGGCCAGATCGAACGCGGGCTGCCGCCACGCCAGATCAACAGCACGGCGCCGATGCTGCCGCTGGCGATCCTCGTCGAGCATGTCGATCGTCCGGATTTCTGCGCCCTCGTCGAGGACTGGGCCGAATGGCTGATCAAGGAACTGCCGAAGACGGAGGAGGGCGGCTTCCAGCACGTCGTCAAGGAACGCCTCAACGACGGCGAGTTGTGGGACGACACGCTGTTCATGGCCTGCCTGTTCCTCGCGCGCGCCGGCGTGCTCTGCGAGCGCAACGACTGGATCGACGAGGCCGTCTATCAGTTCGTCATCCACACCCGCTATCTCTCCGATCCGGTCAGCGGGCTCTGGTATCACGGCTGGACCTTCAACGGCCGGCACAATTTCGCCAAAGCTTTCTGGGCGCGCGGCAATGCCTGGATCACCGTGGCCATCCCGGAACTCTTCGATCTCGTGCCGACCCTCGGCGAGAAGGACCGGCGCTTCCTGTCGAACGTTCTCGTCAGCCAGGTGCGCTCGCTGAAGGCATATCAGCGGCCGGACGGCATGTTCACGACCTTGCTGGACGACCCGTCCTCGCCGCTCGAAACCTCGGCCACGGCGGGAATCGCCTACGGCATTTTGCGCGCTATCGATGCCGGCATTCTCGGCGAGAGCGACAAGGTCCATGCCGAGCGCGCGCTGAAGGCCGTGCTGGCGCAGATCGACGAAGAGGGCGTCGTCAACGGCGTTTCGGACGGCACGCCGATGGGCCATGACCTCGATTTCTACAGGCGCATCCCGAACCTGCCGACGCCCTACGGTCAGGCACTGACCATGCTGCTGCTGACCGAAGTCCTTATCGAGAGCGGCCGACGCCAATGAGTGCCACCTCCCTCGTCGCGATTGAGGCGCTCGAAGGCGACAATACCGGCCGCGTGCAGGCGGCGATCGACGATCTCTCGGCTTCCGGCGGCGGACGCCTGGAGCTGCTGGCGGGCATCCACCTCTGCCGGGGGCTCCAGCTCCGTTCGGGCGTCGAACTGCATCTGACCGCCGGCGCAATCCTGCGTCCTGTTCCCGACTATGAGGCTTACGCGCATACGATTGTTTCGGTGATCGCCGAGAAGTCGGATCGCGGCATGATCGTCGCCAAGGGTGAGCGGCGGATCAGCCTGACGGGGCCGGGGCGCATCGAGGCCGGCTGCGAGAGCTTCATCATCGGTGACGACGAGACGGTGGGGACCTTCATTCCGGCGGAATTCCGCCCGCGCGTCGTCGTCTTCGAGAGCTGCGGCGAGGTCGAGATTAGCTCGCTGAATATCAGCCGTTCGCCGATGTGGACGCTGCACTTCGTCGACTGCACCGATGTCGCGGTCCGCAACGTCACAATCGAAAACGACCGTCGCCTTCCCAACACGGACGGCATCGTGCTCGATGCCTGCCGCGGCGCCGTCATCGAGGACTGCACGATATCGACGGCCGACGACGGCATATGCCTGAAGACCAGCATCGGCCCGCAGGGTGTCGCCATAGGGCGGTGCGAGAATATTCTTATCCGCCGCTGCTCCGTTCAGAGCCTCAGCTGCGCGCTGAAGATCGGCACGGAAACGCATGGCGACGTTAGCAATGTCGTCTTCGAGGATTGCAGCGTCTCATCCTCCAATAGGGCGCTCGGCATATTTTCGCGCGACGGCGGCCGGATCTCGAATGTGAGGTTTTCGCGGATTTCGGTAGAATGCCGCGAAACGCTCGACGGTTTCTGGGGCTCGGGGGAGGCGCTGACCGTCAATGTCGTCGACCGTGTCGCTAAACGTCCGGCAGGCGCCATCGAAAACCTCATTGTCGAGGACATTACCGGGCGCATGGAGGGGGTGATCACCGTCATCTCGACTTCGCCCGCCGGCATCCGCAATGTATCGCTGTCGCGCATCGGCATAGACCAGCGGCCCGGCGAACTCGGCACCGCGCAGTCTTACGACCTGCGCCCGACGAATGCCGATCTCGCGCCGAAGGCCGAGGGCGGCGGCCGCGCCAATGCCTGGACGCGCGGCGCGGACGGGCGGGTAATCGGCCTGCAGAACTATCCCGGCGGAATGCCCGCCGTCTACGCGGCTGATGTCACCGGGATCTTGATGAACGAGGTGCGGATCACAAGGCCGACACCGCTGCCGCAAGGCTGGAACGCAATCGACGTCGTCTTCGAAACGGCGGCACCCGATGGGAGTGGGGCATGGCAGAACTGAAACTTTCCACCGTTAACAAGTCGTATGGCTCCGTCAAAGTGCTGCATGACGTCGATCTCGATATCAAGGACGGCGAGTTCGTCGTCTTCGTCGGCCCATCGGGCTGCGGCAAGTCGACCCTGCTGCGCGTCATTGCCGGCCTCGAAGAGGTCACGTCGGGCGCAATTGCGATCGGCCGCCGCGATGTCAGCGCCCTTTCGCCGGCCGAGCGCAAGATCGCCATGGTCTTTCAGTCCTATGCGCTTTATCCGCATATGAGCGTGCGCAAGAATCTCGCTTTCGGCCTGGAGAATCTGAAGTTCAAGCGCGCTGAAATCGACGCTCGCATCGCCGAAGCCGCCAGGATGCTGGCGATCGAACCTTATCTCGACCGGCGCCCGAAGCAGCTTTCCGGCGGTCAGCGCCAGCGCGTGGCGATCGGCCGGGCGATCGTGCGCGAACCGGATATTTTCCTCTTCGACGAGCCGCTTTCCAATCTCGATGCGGCGCTGCGCGTCCAGACCCGGGCGGAGATCACTAAGCTCCACCGCGAGATCAAGACGACGATGATCTATGTGACGCACGACCAGGTCGAGGCGATGACGATGGCCGACAAGATCGTCGTGCTGCGCGCCGGCCGCGTCGAGCAGGTCGGTGCGCCGCTCGAACTCTTCGACCATCCGCGCAATCTCTTCGTAGCCGGTTTCCTCGGCTCACCGCGCATGAACATCGTCAAGGGCAAGGTCGCAGCCATCGGCGAGAGCGGCGTTGCCATTGATGTCGTCGGCGGCGGCAGGATCGTCAGCGATGTCGATCCCAAGGGCATCACGGTCGGCCAGGAGGTGCTTGCCGGCATAAGGCCCGCGCATTTCTCCCGTTCCGGCGAAAAGGGCCTGCCGTTCATCGTCCAGTATCACGAGGGACTCGGCACCGAGACCTATGTCTACGGCAATCTTGCCGGGCAGGAGGAGCAGATCATCATTCATGAAGCCGGCCATTTCGCGCCCATTCAGGGTGACCGGATCATGATCGATGCCGATCCGGCACGCGTTCATCTGTTCGAGCCCGAAAGCGGGCTGGCTTTTGCCCGCCGATCCGGACAGGGGAGGCGCTGACCATGGCTGCGGCTGCATTGCTCTCCCAGGCGGGCGACACGGCGATGAGGGTGGTTGAAGCTCCGATGAATGCGTTCGAACGCCTCTTCGGCCGCAAGCGCATGCCCTGGCTGTTCCTGGCGCCGAACCTCGTTCTGTTCGCCATCTTCACGTTTCTTCCGATCGCCATCGCGGTCGGTTACGCCTTCACCGGCGGCACCAATCTCTTCGTCTCGGAGCGGCCCTTCGTCGGCTTCGACAATTTCCGCGCCCTGCTTTCCTGCGGCAATTACCTGCAGCCGGGAACCTGCCAGGAATCGCTGTTCTGGACGGCGGTGTGGAACACGCTCTGGTTCGTCGCATTGAACGTCACCGCCACTTTGCTGGTGGCGCTGATCACGGCGCTGATCCTCAACAGGGCAATCTTTGCGCGCGGCTTCTTCCGAGCGATGTTCTTCTACCCCGTTCTCTTGTCGCCGGTCGTCATCGGCCTGATCTGGAAGTGGTTCCTCGACCGCAACGGACTGCTGAACGCTTTCTTTCAGATGATTGGCGTGCCTCCTGAAATTTTCCTGCTCGATGTCGGCTGGTCGCGCTTCTTCGTCGTCGTGGTCTCCGTCTGGTTCCATATGGGCTTTTACACGCTCATCCTGCTTGCCGGTCTCCAGGCGATCCCGAAGGAACTCTATGAGGCCGCCTCAATCGACGCCGCCTCGCCGCGCCGTATGCTGTTCAGGATCACGCTGCCGCTGCTTGCGCCGAACCTGCTCGTCGTATTCATCCTTCTGATGATCAAGTCAGTGCAGATCTTTGACGAAGCTTGGGTTCTGACGAATGGCGGCGGTCCTGGCACGGCCAACAGCTTCATCGTCCAATATATCTACCAGATGGCCTTCAGCAGCGATCTTCGCCTTTTCGGCCTTGCCTCGGCCGCTTCGGTTCTGATGGGGCTGGTGCTTCTGGTTCTCACCCTCATCCAGCTGCGCCTGGGCAAGCGAATGGAGTCTTGAGATGAACAGATCTTTGAATCCGATCAGCTTCATGACGCGCACGCGCCGGGCCGGACGCATCGACATCACCGACATCCTGTCGTGGGTCTGGTTGATCGGCGGCACGCTCGCCGTGCTCGTTCCGGTGCTCTGGGCCGGCCTCTCCTCGTTGAAGCCGGCGGCCGAAATCACCCGCTTTCCGCCGACGCTGCTGCCGCGCGCCGCCGTGGAGCAGACAGTGCCCGGCTTCGACAAGCCGCTCAGCCTTTGGCAAGTCACGATCGACGGCCAACCGCGTGAGATGGCGATGGTCCGGCGCATCGGGCTCAAGGCCCAGATGGTCGATCCGGCAAATCCGGGACAGCCGGTCAGCGTCGACGTCAAGGGGATCACGCCGGTGCAGCACATGACCGTTGCCACCGAAAACTACACCGATCCGCTGACGCGCTTCAACTTCCTGACCTTCCTCAAGAATTCGGTGTTCGTCACCGTCGTTGCGACGCTTCTGACGCTGATCGTCAACGCCATGGCTGCCTTTGCCCTGTCGAAATACAAATTTCGCGGCGACACAACGGTTTTCGTCATCATCATCTCGACGCTGATGATCCCGCTCGCCGTGGTCATGGTGCCTGCCTATCTCGTCATCGTCGGAGTGGGGCTTGCCGACAACCTCTGGGGCGTCATCCTGCCGACCATCGCTTCTCCCACAGCCGTCTTCCTGCTGCGGCAATATATGCTGACCATTCCGGACGAACTGATCGAAGCGGCGCGCGTCGATGCCGCGAGTGAATTCTGCATCTTCTGGCGCATCATCCTGCCGCTGACGGCGCCGGCTCTCGCGGTTCTCGCGATCTTCTCCGTGCTCTGGCGCTGGAACGATTTCCTCTGGCCGCTGATCGTCCTCAACAGCCGCGAGAATTTCACCCTGCAGGTGGGCCTCAACGCCTTCCAGGGCGAGTTCTCGGTGCAGTGGCACTATATCCTGGCCATGACCTTCCTCAGCCTGCTGCCCGTGACCGTGGTGTTCCTGTTCCTGCAGAAATACATCACGACCGGCATCGCCGGCACGGGGATGAAGTAGGCGAAGCTGGCGCACGGGCGTCGCAGCCGCAACGCTTGCCGGCGAGGCAGATCGCCTTCAGGCCGAATTCGACATCGGCACCATTGCGCGGGTAGAGCTATGGCCTCCCGCTTTCGACAGGAGCGATTCAGGCTCGATCGCCTGAGCCGCTTCAAATGTTGTGTGAGGCAATGCCCGCAACGGGTACCCTGCCGCGGGCGAAATATCACAAAACGGTTTCGAAGAGGGGGATCAAGGCCGCACCGATTGCGCCGGGGGCATCGATGATCTGCGCCACGGCAAGCCGCGGAACGTCGCGCAATGCGCCGTGCCGAGGCAGATTATTGAATTCGGTCCGTTCGATCAGCATTCTTGCGAGTGAATGCGGAAGCTCGCCGCCCAGCACGATCAAAGCCGGGTCGAAGATCGCGCAGATCGCATTGATGGCCCGATTGTGGGCCGGCGTGACACGGCCGACCCACTCCTCGACGCCGTCCCAATCCACCAGGTTTTCGTTCTTCAGGTCCTTCAGGGTCAGCCCCAGCCGCCCCTTGGTGCGAAGATGTTCGAGCAGTTGGTTGAGAGCGGGTCGATCGTCGTAATCCTGACGCCCGAAGAGAACGGAGAATTCCCCGGCGTTTCCGAAGCTGCCGCGGAATGGCATGCCCCCGCAAACTAGGCCGCCGCCATAGCCATGAAGATGGGCGATATAGGCGAAATCGGCGACGTCACGGCCGACGCCGAAGATCGCTTCCGCCAAGGCAGCGGTCCTGGCGACATTGTCAGCCCAGACCGGCAGACCAAGGCGCTCTCCAAGCAGGGGGGCAAGGTCGATCAGCGACCAATGGGCGAGCGGCAGCGGACAGTTGAATGCCGTCTCCAGCATGCGGTGGCCGGCGACTGCCAGGCCAACGCCGAGAACATCGCTTCGTCCGGCGCCGCGACGGGCAAGAATGTCTTCGACCGCCGCCTCTATTCGCTCCAGCTCCACGGAAAGTGAGGACCCAGCCTGCGGGATTTCCATATTCTCCAACGGCTCGCCGAAACCCATGAGGCAAAGGCCGATCGAACCCACGTTAATGGAGATGCCGAGCGTCAGACACCAGTCCCTTCGGAGCGTCAGTTCCGGACTCGGCGGTCCCGCGCGCCGATTTTCCGATTGGGAAAAGACGAGCATTCCCCGCTCATGAAGGCGTCCGACGATCCTATGCAGCGATTGCTGGGTCAGATCCAGCGGCTCGGTCAGATCGGAGCGCTCAATGCCGGGAGACTTCCAGATCAACCGCAAGAGGTCCCGTTCGTTGCGAGAAGCCACTCGTGCCGGTTGTGTGTCTCGCAAGAAATGTGCAGCGACATGGTTCAGAGGAACGTACTTCATTTTCCGATCATTTTGATTTACACTGTGAGTGTGAAGCAGGTGAAGGGGACGCTTTGCTTCTGCGGGGCAAGGAAGTCGTCCGTGGTTTCGCCGGTCATGCTTACCTCATCGAGATTGGTCATACCAGTCGAGATGACGAGTCATGTAGCAAGGGAAAAGAATCGAGTTGCATGGATTCATTGAGACCCGAGAATACGGTCCGCCTTGCAGAGCATGGGCGTTACGGTTTTGTGCCGACGCATGAAGGCACCAGCTTCGAATCGATGGTGCAGGCCTTTTCGGCAGGCTATGGGGTTTTCGGCGCCCAGCCGCTGAAAAACGAACGGAACTTTGCCTGGGCCGCGGATTTGAGAAGAACCGAGGCACTCACGACGGTTCATTCGGTCTATCAGAGCCCCTGGATAATCCGAACGCTTGACGAGAGCCCGCAACATCTCACCTTTTTCTTGCCGCACACCGGATCCTTTCGTGTGTCGATCGGCAGGAGAACGGTCGAAAGCGGCGCCGGTTACCTTCTTATGGCAAACAATCACGAGGCCGGCGATCGCGTCCTCCAGGGTGGCCCGCATCGCTCGGATGCTCTCTTCCTGGACTGGAAGGTCGTGAGGCAGGCGCTTACTTCGCTGGTGGAGACGCCGCTCTCCGAGTCGCTCGACCTGGAGCCCATTCTGGATCTCTCGACACAGGCCGGCCAACTCATCGGCAATCTGGTGCAGACGATTGTACAGGGTATGCGCGACGGTGGTCCGCTGCTGTCTTCACCCCTTGCGGCGGCAGCGATGAGCGAAACTCTCGCTCACCTGGTGATCCGATTCGCACGCCACCGTCTTTCCGATCGTCTCGAAAGGAAGAACGTGTCGCTGATCGCGCCTTGGCATGTCAGACGGGCCATCGAGTACATGCATGCCAATATCGCGGAACCTCTTACCATGACGATGGTCGCCGATGACGTCGGCGTTTCCCTTCGTGCGCTGCAAACGGGTTTCAAGGCCTTCCGGGGGACGTCGCCGGCAGGCTATCTCCGTACGATCCGGCTGCAGGCAGCCCGCGAGCAGTTGCGGGATCCGACGAATCAGCAATCTGTCCGCGAAATCTGCGCGATATGGGGGTTTGCTCATGCCGGCAGGTTCTCCATCGTCTATCGCAGCACTTTTGGCGAAAGCCCACGGGATACACGACTGCGGACCGAGCGCTTGCGCTGATCTGAGCTTTGGAGTTCGAGCCCCGACCTTACAGGCGGTTCAACCCGGCGGCGCTATGCTGCCGCGCAGGACGAGGTGGCATCCGAGTTCCAGGCGATGAGCCGGCCGCTGCGGATCGTTGGCGATCAGCCGCTGTTCGATGAGTGCGAGTGCCGCGGCGCCGAGCCTGTCCGTGGGGACGCTGATCGTCGAAAGCGGCGGGCGACTGAACTCGCCGGGGACGATGTCGTCGAAGCCGAGGACGGAAATCGCTTCGGGCACGCGGATGTCGCGATCGGCCAATGCCTTCAGGCAACCGAGGGCCAGATTGTCGGCCGCGCAGAAGACGGCGCTGGCGCCTTTCATCGTCGGATCGCGGTCGAGCAGCGCGTTGATGGCTGCCTCGCCGTGCCTGGGCTCATATCCCTCGGCCTCGACGATCATCTCCGCCGGCACCGGAAGCTGTGCCGCGAGAAAGGCATCGGAAAAGCCGTCATAACGGCGCTGGATGGTGGTGCGGCCCTTCCAGGTCAGGTGCAGGATGCGGCGATGCCCGAGCCCCAGCAGGTGCTCGATACCGAGCCGGGCGCCGAAGCGGTTTTCAGGGGTCACCGTATCGACCAGCATGGTCGGGTCCTCGCCATTGACGATGACGACGGGCATATCGGCGGAGGCGAGGCTGCGGATCAGTTCCGGCTGATCGTCGTTCAGGACCACGATGCCGTCGGCCCGCTCCGCCAGCGCGATCTGTCTGACCTGGGCACCGTCGATGCGCCGGCCGGTGCTGACGAAAGGCACGATCCGAATGCCGCGGCGTTCGCATTCCCTCCTGAGACCGTTGAGGATCGTCCAGCTCACCAGGTTGAGGTCGCTCTCCGGCGCAGCGTCATCAGGAATGGCGAGAAGCAGAACGTGCAGGGCAGCGATCGTCGCCTTTTTTCTCCGGCGGTCGAGGTAACCCAGACGTTTTGCCGAATCCAGAACCCTTTCGCGCACCTCGACCGTCAGCGGCGCGGTTCCGTTCAAGGCGTGCGAGGCCGTGCTCAGCGACACGTCGGCATCGCGCGCGACATCTTTAAGATTGACTTTGCGTTCCACTTTTTCCGTCACGAGTTCAGGTGGCGCCTTTGAAGGCACGAGCTAACTCGATGTTTTCACATAAAGACTTCAGAAAAGCTACGTGCCCCGCAGCTATTTTACTGCTTTCGGCGAAATCCGTCTGCATCGATCGATGAATGCAGGCGCCGGGAGCCATTGCCGATCAGTGAGGCTTGGCAAGCAGACCGTTGAACAGCAGGTCGAAATAGGTCCGCAGGAAGGCCTCCTTGTTGGGAGTGGGTACGCGACGGTCGTCGAATATCAGCCGCAGGACCGTCGTCGTCAGGATGGGCGCGACCACGATGTCGGAGAATTCCACCGGAATTGGGCGAAACTCGCCCGACGCCACGCCCTCCAGGATCAGGGCGTCGATCTTGGCGATGATCGGCGCAATGAACTGATCGTGGTGGCGATCGATCAGGTCGGGGAAACGCTGCCCCTCCGAGATGACCAGCCGCGTCAACTCTCGCGTCGCGCGGTCCTCTGGAATTTGTTCGTAGAAGAGGCCGAGAATGGAAATCAACCTGTCGGTAGCGCTGCCGCTGAGCCGATCGGCGATCGCGAGCAGTTCCTGAAACGGCACGGAGAAGTGGTTGATCATGGCTTCGAAGAGCTTTTCCTTGGTCCCGAAGTAGACATAGACCGTGCCCTTGGTGACGCCGACCCTGTCGGCGATGTCTTCGACGCGCGTGCCGGCGAAACCGCTTCTGACGAATTCCTCGAAAGCCGCATCCAGAATCTGGACGGGGCGCAGGGCCTTCTGCTCCGCGCGTGTGAGCTTCTTCTGAGCTGCCATTTCCTGTCTTCCCCGTCGTTTTCCTGCGACGCAAAGTTTCATTGACTAATCCGTCAGTCAATTATATAGGAGCTGCCGTTGAGAGCAAGAGGTCAATTATGAGAACCATTCTGATCGCGATCGTATGCGCCATCGGTCTCGGATCCTGCAGCGATGAGAGCGGGCCGGCTGAGCCGACCCCGCGGCAGGTCGGTGTCGTCGTCGCCAAGCCTGAGCCGCTGGTTCAGGGGGGCGCGATTACGGGAGAGGTGCGGGCGCGCGTCCAGACCGACCTGTCCTTCCGCGTCAGCGGCAAGATCATCGAACGGCTGGTCGAGGTCGGTCAGTCCGTAAAGGCGGGGCAGCTCCTCGCGCGCATTGATCCGGAACAGCAGAAGGCCGACCTGGATGTGGCGGCGGCCAATCTACAGTCGGCCGAGGCGCAGCAGACCCAGGCGCAGCTTGCATTCGACCGCCAGCAGAGCCTGTTTCGGACGCAGGTAACGACCCGCGCCGCGCTCGATCAGGCGCAGGAGGCGCTTCTGACGGCACAGGCATCGACGAAGTCGGCGCAGGCACTCTTCGAAACAGCTCAGGACACCTTGTCCTACACGGAGCTGAAAGCGGATGCCGACGGGGTGATCACCGCCCGCAATGCCGAGGTCGGACAGGTGGCGCAGGCCGCTCAGGTCGTCTTCACGCTTGCTCATGATGGCGATCGCGATGCCGTCTTCGAGGTGGTGGAAAGCGCGTTCTTGCGTCCGATCGAAGGCGACGGCACCGTAACTCTGTTGTCGGATCCGACCCAGAAGATCACGGCAAAGGTTCGCGAGATTTCGCCGACGATCGATTCCGCCACCGGCACCATCAAGGTCAAGGTGGCGATATCGAGCGATGCTCCCATTCCGCTGGGCGCTCCCGTCGTTGGACGATTCAATTACCTCCCACAGGACGTCATCCAGCTGCCCTGGTCGGCAATGACCTCGAAGGACGGCAAGCCGGCCGTCTGGATCATCGACCCCGCATCCTCCGTGGTTTCGGCCAGGACAATCGACGTCGCCGGCTACGAGACCGGCAGCTTCGTCGTGAAATCGGGCGTGTCGGCGGGAGATGTCGTGGTGACCGACGGCACCAAGTTCCTCAGGCCCGGCGAGATCGTGTCTTACGTCAAGGAAGCGTCCAAGTGAGTATTCGTCTAAAGATAGTCGCACTTATGCTGGGCACGGCCCTGGTGTCCTCCTGCGAGCCGAAGGCAGAAGAGAGGACGGACGCGCCTCGTCCGGTGCTGTCGACAACGGTCAGGCAGACGCCCGCCACGAGCCTCAGCCTGACCGGCACCATCGAACCGACGATTGAGACCGAACTCGGCTTTCGGATACTCGGGCGAATGATTGCCCGCAATGTCAATGTCGGCGATGTCGTCAAGAAGGGTGACGTCGTCGCCGCCATCGATCCGCTGGCGCTGGAGCTTGCCGTGCGCAGTGCCCAGTCCGATGTGGAAAACAGCGATGCCCAGCTTAGAAACGCGGTGACCACGGAGCAGCGGCAGCGCGCGCTGGTGGAATCACGCTCCGGCACGGAAGCCTCGCTCGAAGAGGCCGAGCAGGCAAGGCGGACGGCCGCGGCCGCCGTGGCCAAGGCGCAGGCCAATCTCGACAAGGCCAAGGAGCAACTGGGCTATGCACAGCTTCGGGCGGAATTCGATGGAGTTGTGACGGCGACTTCGGCCGAGGTAGGTCAGGTCGTATCGGCCGGCCAGACGGTGGTGACCATTGCCCGGCCGGACAAACGCGACGCCGTCGTCGACGTGCCGCAGGCAGCCGCGCAGAAACTGAAGATCGGCGCACCCTTCGAAGTGACGCTGCAACTCGATCCGACAATCCGCACCTCGGGGATCGTGCGTGAGATTGCGCCGGAGGCGGAGACCGCCACCCGCACGAGCAGGACCAAGATCGCGCTCACCGATCCACCTGAAGCCTTCAGGCTCGGCTCGGTCATCACCGCCTCTGCAACGATATCGGCGGAGCCCGAGATCGTGCTGCCTTCCTCGGCCATCCTTACCGGCAGCGACGGCCAGAGCGTCTGGATCGTCGACGTGCCCGGCAAGAAGGTGTCGCTGCGCCGCGTGAGGATCGCGGGCGAGGTCGTCGACGGCGGCACTGTCCGCGTCACCGAAGGGCTCGCACCCGGAGAACGGGTGGTCGTGGCCGGCGTGCATAAACTTCAAGATGGCCAGGCCATCAAGATCGACCAGGAGATCAGCCAGTGAAGTCCTTCAATCTTTCCGACTGGGCGCTCGAACACCGATCGCTCGTCTGGTACTTCATGATCGTTTTCATTCTCGCAGGCGCCTTCTCCTACCTGAACCTCGGCCGCGAGGAAGATCCGAACTTCACGATCAAGACGATGGTGATCACCGCTCAGTGGCCCGGCGCCTCCGCCGAGGAGGTGACGCGGCAAGTGACCGACAGGATCGAGAAGAAGCTGCAGGAACTTGAATCGCTCGACTATACCAAGAGCCAGACCGTCGCCGGTCAGACGACCGTCTTCGTCGAGCTTCTGCCAACGACCAAGGCGAGGGATGTCGCGCCGACCTGGCTGCGCATCCGCAACATGATCGCCGACATCAAGGGCGATTTTCCGAGCGGCGTCGTCGGTCCGTTCTTCAATGACCGTTTCGGCGATGTTTTCGGAAACATCTATGCCTTCACCAGCGACGGCCTGACCCAGCGGCAGCTTCGCGATCTTGTCGAAAACGCTCGCTCCGAGGTTCTGAAGGTGCCTGATGTCGGCAAGGTCGACGTGATCGGCGCGCAGGACGAGGCGATTTATCTCGAATTCTCCACCCGCCAGATCGCAGCGCTCGGAATCGACCAGCAGTCGGTCATCCAGACCCTGCAGGCCCAGAACGCCGTGACGCAGTCCGGCTTCGTCGATGCCGGGCCGGAGCGCATCGCCTTGCGGGTGAGCGGACAGTTCACATCCGAGGAAAGCCTGCGGTCGATCAACCTGCGCATCAACGACCGCTTCTTCCCGCTGACCGACGTCGCCACGATCACGCGCGGCTACGTCGATCCGCCATCGGCGCTGTTTCGCTTCAACGGTGAGCCGGCGATCGGCCTTGCCATCGGCATGAAGCAGGGCGCTAATCTTCTGGAATTCGGCGAGGGGCTCGATGCCGAGATGAAACAGGTCGTCGCCGATCTGCCGATCGGCGTCGATGTCCACCGTGTTTCCGACCAGCCGCATGTCGTCGACGAAGCTGTCTCAGGCTTTACTCGCGCGCTCTTCGAAGCGATCCTCATTGTACTCGTCATCAGCTTCATCAGCCTCGGTCTGCGCGCCGGCCTGGTGGTGGCGATTTCCATACCCCTCGTGCTCGCCATCACCTTCGTGGTGATGGAATATTCCGGCATCTCGCTGCAGCGCATCTCGCTCGGCGCACTCATCATCGCGCTCGGGCTGCTCGTCGACGACGCCATGATTGCCGTCGAGATGATGGTGGCCCGTCTGGAGGCGGGCGACGATCTGAAGAAAGCTGCCACATACGTCTATACCTCGACGGCTTTTCCGATGCTAACGGGAACGCTCGTCACCGTCGCCGGCTTCATACCTGTCGGTCTCAACAACAGCGCCGCCGGCGAATTCACCTTCACGCTTTTCGTCGTCATCGCGGTTTCTCTGGTTGTTTCCTGGATCGTGGCGGTGCTGTTCACGCCGCTTCTCGGCGTGACGATCCTGCCGAAGACCATGAAGTCGCATCACGAGAAGAAGGGGCGCTTCGCCGCCGTGTTCTCCTGGCTCCTGGGACTGGCGATGCGCTGGCGCTGGGTCACCATCGTGCTGACGGTCGGCGTCTTTGCCCTTTCGGTCGGCGGCATGGGGCTGGTGCAGCAGCAGTTCTTCCCGAACTCGGACAGAACCGAGCTCGTCATCGACTGGAATCTGCCGCACAACAGCTCGATTTCCGAGACCAACAGGCAGATGGCCAAGTTCGAAAAGGAGATGCTGGCCGGTAACAAGGATATCGATCACTGGACGACCTATGTCGGCCAGGGCGCGCCGCGCTTCATCCTCTCCTTCGACGTGCAGACGCCCGACGTGTCGTTCGGACAGACGGTGATCGTCACCAAGGGGCTTGAGGTGCGCGACAAGGTCCGGGCGGAGCTTCAGGACTACCTGACCAAGACCTTTCCCGGCACCGACGCATTCGTCAAGCTGCTCGACATCGGCCCGCCTGTGGGCAAGCCGGTTCAGTACCGTATCAGCGGCCCGGACATTCAGAAGGTGCGCGACATCTCACAGCAATTTGCCGGCGTTGTCGGTACCCACCCGCTTCTGTCGAACATGGTGCTGGATTGGAACGAACCCTCCCGCGTCGTGAAGGTCGATGTTCTGCAGGACAAGGCGCGTCAGCTCGGCGTCTCCTCCGAGGATATCGCAACCGCGCTTAACGGTATCGTCGAGGGTTCCACGGCAACGCAGATCCGCGATGACATCTACCTGGTCAACGTCGTTGGCCGGGCCAGGGCATCCGAGCGGGACTCCATCCAGACGCTTGAGAATCTGCAGCTCTCGACCTCCAACGGCAAGGTCGTGCCTCTCTCGGCGGTTGCGAATTTCCGCTACGAACTCGAGCAGCCGACGATCTGGCGTCGCGACCGGCAACCCACCATCACCCTCAAGGCGGCGGTGATCGGTTCGACGCAGCCGGCGACGATCGTCGACCAGCTGAAGCCCAAGGTGGAAGAGTTCCAGAAGAACCTTCCCGTGGGATACAAGGTGGAAGTGGGCGGCGCGGTCGAATCGAGCGCCGAAGCTCAGGGACCGATCGCCGCTGTGGCGCCGCTGATGCTGTTTACGATGGCGACGATCCTGATGATCCAGTTGCAGAGCTTCAGCCGCCTGTTCCTGGTGTTTGCGGTCGCGCCGACGGCGCTGATCGGCGTGGTTGCGGCACTGCTGCTAAGCAACGCGCCGATGGGCTTCGTCGCGATCCTCGGCATTTTGGCGCTGATCGGCATCCTGATCCGCAACTCGGTCATCCTGGTCGTGCAGATCGAGCATCTGCGCGCCGAAGGGGTCGCGGCGTGGCAGGCGGTGATCGAGGCGACCGAACACCGGATGCGGCCGATCATGCTGACGGCGGCGGCCGCTACCCTCGCCCTGATCCCGATCTCGCGCGAGATCTTCTGGGGGCCGATGGCCTACGCCATGATGGGCGGCATCGTCATCGGAACCGCGCTCACCCTGCTGTTCCTGCCGGCGCTCTACGTCGCCTGGTTCAGGATCCCGAGGGATGAAGGCGTTCGGGCCGATGCCGCGGCGGAAGCATGAGGACAGGCTTTGACAGCCACCTCATGCCGCCGCGGCTTGCAACACGGACCGAACGCAAGGCGTGGGTGGCGCAAGCAAAGCCATCCCACGCGGGAGCAGGGTGTGGGACCTCGACATGAGCGCACTGAAACGCGTCTTCGGCATAGAAGGGGAGGGGGCGATAGTGAAACGGCGTTTGAAATTGCTACCGAAAGCAGGCCCAGTGATCCTTGCGGCGATCGCGCTCACCATGCTTTCGGGTTGCGCCACAAGGCCGTCGCCGAATGTTCTTAAGCCGGTTCATCTGAATGAGGCGCTTCATTCCGAAGTCACCTCCGAACGGGTGAGCGTCCTGGCTGCGACCAACCGGAGCGCTGATGCCATCCTAGGCGGGTTCGGGAGCGCATGGTCCGAGACCCTTACCTATGAACAGTACGAATTTTCAGTTCCTCCCGGCCGGAAGGGCACGGTGATTAGCTATCCGACGTCAAGGCCTGATCCCGAACGGCAATTTGCCGTCACCGGGCGCAAGCAGCTTCCAAAGGATGCCTTCGTGCAGGAGGCAATCCGCTCCGTGCAATCCGACGGCACCATCGGCATCTTCGTGCACGGCTACAATTACAGTTATCAGGAAGCGCTGTTTCGCACCGCGCAGATCGCTGCGGACGCGAAAATTCCGGGTGCCCCGATCCTGTTTTCCTGGCCGTCGGCCGCAGCCGTCGCCGGATATGTCGCCGACCGCGACGCAGCGCTTTCCTCGCGTAGCGAACTCGGTTCGCTCGTCACCTCGCTCTCTGCTTCCGGCAAGGTGAAACGCATCATCCTGTTCGGACACAGCATGGGCGGGTTCCTGGTCATGGAAACCGTGCGGCAGCTCAAGCTGCAGCATCGCGACGATGTCATCAGCAAGCTGGCGGTGGTGCTCGCCGCCCCCGATATCGACGTCGACGTCTTCCGCTCGCAGCTTGCGGATATCGGGCGAATGCCGATCCCGATCTCACTTCTTGTTTCGAAGGACGACCGGGCGCTGGTTGCTTCGAGCTTCATTGCGGGAGAGAGGCCGCGGGTTGGACGCCTCGATATCGACGATCCCGTCATCGGGGAGGAAGCCTTGCGGGAAAGGCTTCGGGTCATCGACATCACGTCGATCCAGGCGTCGGACGGGCTGGGGCACGACCGCTACGCGTCGCTCGCCAAGTACGGCGCGCAGCTTGCCTCCTTCGAAAGCGGCAAGCGTGCATCCGCCGGCGATGTCGGCGCCTATGTCTTCGATGCGGCCGGCGCTGCCGTCGCAAGCCCGTTTCGCCTGGCCGGACGTTTCGTCGGCGCGCACTGACTGGCCCGGGCGCGCTCCGGAGGATCTGTACAATGCGGCCATCAGCATTGTGTACAATGTGACTATTAAATTGTCAGATGCCTAAATGAAGCGCAGACTTCCCCCCGTGGTCGAGTCGCCACAGGGGATATGGGAGGGCATTCATGAGCATTCGAGATCCGTCTCCCTCGTTGTATAACGAGGACCTTGCACCCGCCGCGGAGCGCAAATGGGGTGCATTCAGCATCTTCAACGTCTGGACGTCTGATGTCCACAGCCTGTGGGGCTATTACCTGGCGGCGAGCCTGTTCCTGCTGTGCGGCAGCTTCGTCAATTTCGTCATCGCCATCGGCATCGGCTCTCTGGTCATCTTCTTCCTGATGAGCCTGGTCGGCAATGCCGGCGTGCGCACCGGCGTACCCTTTCCGGTTCTGGCGCGAGCGTCCTTCGGCACCTTCGGCGCCAACGTTCCGGCACTCGTCCGTGCGGTGGTTGCCTGCTTCTGGTACGGGGCGCAGACGGCCGCGGCGTCCGGTGCGATCGTTGCCTTGCTGATCCGCAACGAGAGCCTGCTCGCCTTTCACCAGAACAGCCACATGCTTGGACATTCGACGCTGGAGCTCATTTGCTACGTCATCGTCTGGGCGCTGCAACTGCTGATCATCCAACGTGGCATGGAAACGGTCCGCAAGTTCCAGGATTGGGCCGGCCCTGCCGTCTGGATCATGATGCTGATCCTCGCGGTTTATCTGGTCGCCAAATCAGGCACCTTTTCCTTCGGTTCGGAGATCCCGCGCGACGTGCTGATCGAAAAGACCAAGGATGCCGGCGTGCCGGGCGAGCCCGGCTCGTTTGCGGCGCTTGCCGCTGTCGCCGCCACCTGGATCACCTATTTCGCTGCGCTCTACCTGAATTTCTGCGATTTCTCGCGTTACGCAACGAGCGAAAAGGCGCTGCGCAAGGGTAACCTCTGGGGCCTGCCGATCAATCTTCTGGCCTTCTGCCTCGTCGCAGGCGTCACGACCACAGCCGCCTTCACTGTCTACGGCGAGGTGCTGTTGCATCCGGAAATGATCTCGGCGAAATTTGATAGCTGGTTCCTGGCGCTGCTTGCCGCTTTGACCTTCGCAGTCGCCACGCTCGGCATCAACGTCGTGGCGAACTTCGTGTCGCCGGCCTTCGATTTCGCCAATGTCTTCCCGCGCCAGATCAACTTCAAACGCGGGGGATATATCGCCGCCCTGATCGCTCTCGTGCTTTATCCGTTTGCTCCCTGGGAAACGGGTGCGGCACATTTCGTCAACTTCATCGGTTCGACGATGGGTCCGATCTTCGGCATCATGATGGTCGACTATTATCTCATCCGGAAGAGCCAGCTGAACGTTGAAGCGCTCTACCGCGAGAATGGCGAGTTCCGCTTCCAGAACGGCTGGCACGGCAATGCCTTCATCGCATTCGCGGTCGGCGCGCTGTTCTCCTCGATCTTGCCGACCTTCACCTCGATCCTGCCAGATTGGTGGGGCACCTATGGCTGGTTCTTCGGCGTCGCCATCGGCGGAGCGATCTATTTCGTGCTGAGGATGGGCGCGCGGCGCAATCCGGCCTTCGCCGCATGACCAAATAAAAGGCGCCGGGCAAATGGCCGGGCGCCTTTTACCTCGGATTTCCTGCAGACGTTCGTTCAGCGGCGTGCGGCAACCGCATGGATGGCAGGGCGGCCGGCGGGTTGGGCCATGGATCTCGCCGTCGCGCGAAGGGTGGTGGATTGGCCGGAGGCCGTATCGTCTAGCCTGAACTGGGCGACAAGCTCGCGAAGCTTCTGGGCTTCCTGCGCAAGCGAGTCCGATGCCGCCGTCGACTGCTGCACCATCGTCGCGTTCTGTTGGGTGGTCTGATCCATCTGGTTGACCGCGACGTTGACTTCGCTGAGGCCGATCGACTGTTCTTTCGCAGACGTGGCAATCGAATCCATGTGCTGGTTGATCTGAGTGATGAAGCCGCCGATGGTCTTCAAAGCCTGACCGGTATCGCGCACCAGCTTCACGCCGCTCTCCACCTCTTTCGAGGAATTCTGGATCAGGCCCTTGATTTCCTTGGCAGCACTCGCGGAGCGCTGCGCGAGTTCGCGCACTTCCTGGGCGACGACGGCAAAGCCCTTGCCCGCTTCGCCGGCTCTCGCCGCTTCCACGCCGGCATTCAGGGCCAGAAGGTTGGTCTGGAATGCGATTTCGTCGATGACGCTGATAATGTTGGAAATCTGCTGCGACGAGGTCTCGATGCGTTCCATCGCTTCCTCTGCATGGGAGACGACTTCTGCGGAGATCCCGGCGCTGCGATTTGCTTCTGTGGCGACCGTGCGCGTCTCCTCGGTCCGCTTGCTGGAATTCGACACGTTGGCGGTGATCTGTTCCAGCGCGGCGGCCGTCTCCTCGAGCGAGGCTGCCTGCTGCTCCGTGCGCTTGGAAAGATCGCTGGCGCCGGAAGAAATTTCTCGCGTGCCTTCGTCGATCGTGCCGATGCTTTCGGAAATTGCTCTCAGCGTCGCGCCGAGCTGTGCTACCGACTGGTTGAAGTCGTGGCGCAGCGCCTCGAAATCGGGAGCGAAGGCCTCGTTGAGCTGGAAGGCGAGGTCGCCCGCGGCGAGCCGCTTCAAACCGGCGGCAAGACCCGAGGTGGCAATGCGCAGCCGCTCCGAAGCGTCTTCTTCCGCCTGCTTTTGGGCGGCAACGCGATCGGCCTCCGCCTTGTTACGGTTTTCTTCGGCGTCCAGCGCCAGCCGCTTGTTCGTAATCGCCGCTTGGCGGAAGATCTCTACTGCCGCAGCCATCGAGCCGACCTCATCGGCGCGGTCGGCAAAGGGAATTTCCGAGCCGGTGTCCCCCTCGGCTAGGCGCCGCATCGAGACGGTGATGCCGGCGATCGGGTTGGCGATGCTCTTCAGCACGAAGGCGACGGCGCCGAGAACGAGCAATCCCGCAAGTCCGATCGCGGCAAGAAGGTAGAATTCTATCGAGGCGAAGGTTTCCTTACTGAGTTCGGCAGCCTTGTTGCTGCCGCTGACATCAAGCTCGACCAGGCTCGACGTCGCTTCCTTGAGCTTGTCCGAATAGGAGCGCATCTCGCCGCCCAGATATTGCCCGGCTTCTTCGGTCTTGTTGGCGCGGGAAAGGGCGAGCAGCTGCGAACTGCTGGCGATGTAGCCCCCGACGCTCTCCTTGATCGTCTTGATCAGCTCGCGCTCATGGTCGGATGACGCCAGCTGAAGATAAGCGTCCAC
This sequence comes from Rhizobium sp. H4, assembly GCF_003013335.1. NCBI lineage: Bacteria > Pseudomonadati > Pseudomonadota > Alphaproteobacteria > Hyphomicrobiales > Rhizobiaceae > Rhizobium > Rhizobium sp. H4. The sequence continues at coordinate 241,664 of NZ_PSOW01000009.1, read as the reverse complement.
CGATTTGCCGACCGTATCCTCGGCGACATTGATGGCCTCTTCGCGTGTCTTCTTTTCCGCATCCGTCTGCGCGATGATGTGATCACGATAGGCGAGGCGCAAATTCGACATGGCGAGATTGATCGCCTGCGAAGCCTGCACGCTCGGCAGCCAATGGTTTGCAATTTCCTCGGTGGAGCCGTTCGTGTTTCGGAGACCATCGACCGCAAGATAGGCGACGAGACCGAAAAGAAGAGCTATGCCGCTGAAAATCAACAGCAAACTCGATTTAATGTTTGGACGACGCATTAAAAGTCCCCATCGAACGGTCCCGGCGTCATACCGGCTTGATGAGATCTCTTTGTAACGAAAAGAATTTAACGATGTGTTCCGAGAGGTAACAAGGCCGTTTACCAGTTTTCCGGAAACTTGCCGCGCCTTGCGTGTTCATGATCCCGCTCAGACAGGAAAATGCCTATCCATAATCGTCAGCGATGACAGGAGCCAGTCATGATGAAGCGCATATTTTCAGTCCTTCTTGCATTGACCCTTCCGGTGCAGACAGCCGTTTCTCAAACCCCTGACGAGGCGCAGGCCCGCAAAGCCCGGTCTATCGCCCAGCTTCAGTCCGAAGGCGTGCCGACCATCGATCATCTGCCGGCCGTCGAAACGGAGAGCGGCAGCACCCGGCGCGATAGGAAGGTTGTCGTTCAGCGCGCCATCGCGCTTGTAATCGTTGCCGTCAAAGGTGAGACCGGCGACCACGCCATGGGCCAGACGCTCATCCGGCAGTTCGACGCGGCACAATTTTTTACTCCGAAGGAACGGGCATTCATGGACGATCCCAACCCATCGGAGCAGGACCGGGTGAATTTCGCTTGGCGCTACGAGGGCGTCCACGTCATGTTATGGGCGCTCGGGATTGCGCCGGAGCTCGAACGTCCCGACCATATTTGCGATGTTCCGTTCATCGCAAACACGCTCAGGGAGCTGGGGACGGATGGGCTGATGCGCCGCGCCAGGCTGCGCCCGCAGAAGGAGCTGCTCGACGCTGCCGACCTGATCTACCGCTATGATTGGGCTGTCGTGAACGCCCGGCTGAAGGGAGAGGAACCGCCCGCCGGATTGGACAAGGGCGTCGTTTACGAACGCCACTACGCCTTCAACTGGCTGATCGGCTACATGGATCAGGACTGGGACGATATCTCGACGGACACATGATGCCGTCCTGCGCCTGCGCGGCTTCCACCAAGGCGGATGCATGTTTAGTGAAATAGCATTATGATCGCCGCGATGCGGATCGGCGAGGAGGCTGGGATAGCGGTGCTATTCCTGGAAATGGAGGACGGCAGGATTTGGAACGGTTGAAGGATCCAGACAGTGTTTCGTCGCAGGCCGGCAACGGCTCTGACTCGCCGCGGCATGAGCGGCGGGGCGTGGTGGCTGCCGCCGTATACCAGCACGGGCAGCGCATTCGCGACATCAGAATAGAAGAAGCCGGCGAATGGCGCAGCCGGGAGAACGCCATCGTCTGGATCGGCCTGCATGAGCCGGACGAAGTGCTGCTGCACCAGGTGCAGGCCGAGTTCAATCTCCATCCGCTGGCGATCGAGGATGCGGCGCAGCCCCATCAGCGCCCGAAGCTGGAGATTTACGGGGACGCGATGTTCATCGTCGCCCGCACCGCCCATATGAAGGATGGCGAGATCATCTTCGGCGAAACGCATCTGTTCGTCGGCCGCGGCTATGTCGTTTCCGTTCGCCATGGAGAGTCCTCTTCCTATCTGGCAGTCAGGCAGCGATGCGAGGCGACGCCTGCCGCGCTTGCCCATGGCGAGAACTACATCCTTTATTCCATCCTCGATTTCATCGTCGACAACTACATGCCCGTCATCGAGGTCGTGCAGGAGGAGGTCGAGAAACTCGAAGATCTGGTGCTGCGCGAACAGCTGGGAAAGTCCGACATCGAACGGCTGTACCTCTTGCGTCGCAAGCTCTTGCGGCTGCGCAACGCCGTGGTGCCGCTGGTGGATGTCTGCCGGCGATACGAGCACATCGACCTTCCCGGCATGGATCCGACGCTGCAGTCGCTGTTTCGCGATGTGACGGATCACGTGCGTCGGGTCCAGGAGGATATCGACGCGTTGCGTGAGGTCCTCGCCTTCGCCTTCGAGGCGAGCGTGATGATCGGCCAGACGGAGCAGACGGCGATTGCCCGCAAACTCGCCGCCTGGGTGGCGATCCTCGCCGTCCCCACGGCGATCGCCGGCATTTACGGGATGAATTTCGACGATATGCCGGAACTGAAGTTCCAATACGGCTATTTCGTCGTGCTCGGCGTCATCGGTGTCCTTTGCCTCAGCCTTTTCACCTTCTTCCGCAGGCGGAAGTGGCTTTAAAGCATGTCGCGCAAAAGTGTGCAGCGGTTTTGCGGCAACGACATGCGAGAAGATAAAGAGCTAAAGCACAACGAGCGAATCTGAAAAATCGCGACACGCTTTAGTCAGGACAGCGCTTTCAAAAGCCGATCCCGGTTCATGCCGACATAACCGATGTCGTTCAGATAGAGGCGTGCGTCTCCCGCCGAGACATCCTCGGCGAAGGCTTCGTCTCCGGCAGCCGCACTTGCCAGCATGAAGTCGACGAGAGCTTGAAGCCGCCTGCAGATCATCTCCGGAAGCAGGCGCCGTTCTTCCGCCGTCGCTCCATAGGCGGTGCAGAAGATTTCCGCCCGCCGCAACTGCTCGTCGAGACTGAATGCAACAGCCGGATTGGCGGGATCGGAGAGAGGCGCCCAGCGATAGACCGCATAGGCGAGATCCCACAGGCGCGGAGCGGGGTGGGCGGTGTCGAAGTCGATGATCCCGACAGCCTCGTGATCTACGGTGGCGACGTTATAAGGCGCAAAGTCAGCGTGGCAGACGATCTCCCGCGGCTCCTGCGGCGGCAGCATCCATGCTTTGATCTCGCCATCCGCTTCCAGAAAACCTTCAGAGGCCGAATGAAACCCGCGCAGAAGCCTCGCTGCCGATATCAGCATGCTCTCCGATCCGACAAAGGGATCGCTGAGGTCTTCGCAGACGCGCCCGGTGACGTAGCTGACGACTTCGTCGCCTTCGGCTGATATCGCGATGGGCTCCGGCGCTGCCCGGAAGCCTCTATTCCTGAGATGGCGCAAAAACCGATGCACCGTCGGCGTCCATGCGCCTGATGGTCTGATCACGCTATCGCCGTCGCGCCAGATCTGCCCGGTCCGTCCGCCCTCCAACTGTTTCACGTCATGGCCTCCCCTCGCCATGAGCCTCAATCGTGGCGCCCAGATTTGTCTCATGGCAGCTCCGGTAGAACGCCAAAGTCGCCGAGGGCATGTCCTGGGGAATGGCGACGAAGTCTTCCAGCCTGAACCCACTTGCGCTGCCGAGTTCCGGGTCCGCGAGCCGGCTCCCGCTCAAACGACCGACGCGATCGGCCAAAGTTTCGAAATAGGCCAGGTTTTCAGCGACCGTCGAAGGGGAGGACGTCCTGCCATGTGCAGGGATGACCAGCCTCGCATCAAGGTCACGGATACGCTCGAGCGAGGAGCGGATCAGGCGAAGATCATCTGCACTTCTGCTCCAGACCTCAGGAATGGGATATTCCACTGCGTCGACGGCGAGGCAGATGCGCAATTCGGGAATCCAGACGGCGATATGGTCGGGCGTGTGTCCCGGAGTATGGATGAGTTCGAGCGTCAGATCGCCGCCGTTCAGAACCATCGAGCCGGAGAAAGTGATGTCGGGGCCGATGATCTCCACATCGCGAAACCGCGATTCCTCGCTCGCCTTATCAGTCAGGACCTGCCGTGTCGCTGGGTCGCGCAGGCGGTCGAGGGCTGCGGCATGCGCGATGATGGGAGCACGCCCTGCAATGGCGGCATTTCCCCAGAAATGATCCCAATCCATATGCGAATTGACAACGACCAGTGGGCGCGCCTCGGGTCTTTGCTCAAGCAGATCCAGCGCTCTCCGGCACAGCTCGGGCGTGCCGAGCGTATCGATCATGACATTGAACCTTTTGGTCCTGACAAACACAGCATCCACTTCGTCTCCCGCCCGGACGATCACAATCCGCTCGTCGAGTCCGGGATAGGAGCTTAGTTCCACCTGTGGGTTCACGTCTGGTCGCCTTTGTAAAATCGCGAGAATTCGATTGATATCACAAATGTTACCTGCTTCCTCTACGGACGGGCAGGCTTCCGCTCCACCGCCACATGCACATCCCACCGCCTCATCATGCCATTCGGCACGGCGGCTGCGCATATCACGATTTCGCTGGGTGGAGCGACCAAGGCTTTTCGGGGTCCATTGCGTCCGCAGCGAGGACCAGCACTTTCGCATTAGGTTCCAACAAATCCCACTGCTCTTTGGCGTTTTCCTGCGAGATAAAGCGTCTGGCCTCCTCGCGGATTTCGAAGAGGCCGTGCTTGTCTGATGTCGAGCGATCGGTGTCGATGCTCCAGGAAGCGAGACATAGCACGCAAGCCGACTGCGATGTCCCATGCAGCCGTAAATTGACGGGTCGCGTGGAACAACCTCCGCCAAAGGAAGTTTGCCTGAAAAGCAAACTCGAGGCGGCGGCCGATGTTGTTATCTGCGAAGCAGGGTGCGGTGAGCACCCCACCCAGGATCTATTATGTCAATCCGCTACTTCTCCAGGGTATCGATGCATGGCGCGAGGTTTTCGACCATGCGGCCGATACGGGTTTCGACCATGTGCTGACGGCTCCCCTTTTCGACCGGGGCAAGCAATGCAGCGTCTTTTCCTCGCAAGACTTTGATCGCCTAGATCCTGAGCTGCAGCTCGGAAGCGCAGTCGCGGATGGAGTATCGCGGCTGGCGGAGGCTGCCGGCAAGAGTGGCGTCGGCTTGATGATGGATCTGATGCTCGATGGGAAGGCGCGTGACCCGCAAGCAGGTTTTCGTCCCGTTGATCCCCGGCGCTCGCCGCTCGATCCGGCGGAGCCAATGACCATGATGGGAGCGGAGCGGCAGTCGCAGCTTCTGGCGGAATGGACCGAACGGCTGCGGCGTCTGTCCGGCGCCGGTCCTTCCGGCTATCGGGTTCTCGGGATCGACCGGGCGGCGCCGGCCTTTTTCAAATCGCTGATCGCGGGTGTGCGCGAGAGGGCGGAAGCGCAATTCTTCGCCTGGACGCCCGGCACCGACTTTGCGGTGAGAAGCGCCATTGCCGGTGCGGGTTTCGATGGGTGTTTTTCATCGATGGCCTGGTGGGATCTCGACGAGAGGTGGTTCGTCGAGGAGCATCGTATCCAAGAGCCGCTCGGCTGGCAGGTTGCCTTTCCCGAGCCGCCCTTCGCCAGGCGTATTGCGCATGGAACCGAGAGCCGTGAAATTCTCGAGCGGCGCGCCGTCCGAGCGCTGCGGCTTGCCGCCTCGCTCGGCGGCGGCCTCATGATTCCCATGGGTTTCGAATATGGTGCGGCGACACCGCTTGATCCGACCCATGGCGATGGCTCGGGCCTGCGCAGGCTGCGTCATGATCTCGCCTTTGATATCTCATCCGAGATCCGGCTCGCCAACAGCGGGATCGGCAAGGCCGGCCAGGCGCGGGCTCCCTCGCTTCGCTTGATCCGCAATGCCAATGGGCCGGTTTCGGTGCTTGTTCAATCCGAGGCGCAGGATCTTCGCAGCGCGTCAGATGTGCGCTTCATCCTGCTCAACCGGGACCTCAGGCGAAGCGCGCCTGCGCCGGTGACGGCGCTTCGCGAGGCCGCCTCCGGTTTTCTTCCCGTCACTGCCGATGGCGCGACCCTTCGCCTGCGGGCAGGGGAGACCCGGGTGATAGAAGGCAAGGCGCCGGAGCCGATCACATCGAGGCCGGCCTTCGACGTCGAGCAGGCGACGGCGTCGCCGCGGCTTGCCATTGAAAACATCATGCCGCGGGTCGATGACGGGCGGTTTCCCGTCAAACGCATCGTCGGTGAGAGCGTCACCGTCGAGGCCGATATATTTGCCGACGGTCACGATCCGCTCGCAGCTGTCCTGCTCTGGCGGCCGCATGACGCCATGGCGGAGTGGAACGAGACGCCGATGCAACTGGTCGAGAACGACCGCTGGCGGGCCGAATTCCTGCTGGAGCGCATGGGCCGCTACGAATTCGCGGTCGAGGCTTGGAGGAACCCGTTCGCGGTCTTCCGTTACGAGCTGACCAAGAAGAACGATGCGAGACTGGACCTGAAGCTGGAGCTCCAGGAGGGGCTGAACCTCGTTCGCGCCGCGCAGGCGCAAGCGCCGGCAGCGCTCGGCGCCGACTTGCAGGCTCTGATCGACAGTCTCGAAAACGCGTCCGATCGCGAGCGCACGACGATCCTGCTCGCTCCCGAGACATCCGAGCTGATGAACAGGGCCGACAGGCGGCCGTTCCGGCTTCGCTCAACGGCAAGCGCTGTCGATGCGGAACGTAAGGAAGCGGCCTTCGCCAGCTGGTACCAGATCTTCCCGCGTTCGCAGAGCGGCGATCCCAACCGGCACGGCACCTTCGACGATGTTATTCCGAGACTGCCTGACATCCGCGGCATGGGCTTCGACGTGCTCTACTTCCCGCCCATTCACCCGATCGGCTCGACCAACCGCAAGGGGCGCAACAACAGCCTGAAGGCCGCACCCGGCGATCCCGGAAGCCCCTATGCCATCGGCTCGGAAGAGGGCGGCCACGACGCCATCCATCCCGAGCTCGGCGATTTCGAGGATTTCGGCCGGCTGGTCGAGGAGGCGAGCCGGCACGGGCTGGAGATTGCGCTGGACCTCGCCATCCAGGCCTCGCCGGATCATCCCTGGTTGACGGAGCATCCCGGGTGGTTCGACTGGCGCCCCGACGGCACGATCAAATATGCCGAGAACCCACCGAAGAAATACGAGGATATCGTCAATGTCGATTTCTACACGAAAGACGCCTTGCCTTCCCTATGGGTGGAGCTGAGGGATATCGTCCAGCTCTGGGTCGACCAGGGCGTCAAGCTGTTTCGTGTCGACAATCCGCACACCAAGCCCTTTCCGTTCTGGGAATGGCTGATCGGCGATATCAGGGCGCGCCATCCCGATGTCGTCTTCCTGTCGGAAGCCTTCACCAAGCCGAAGGTGATGTACCGGCTGGCGAAGATCGGCTTCTCCCAGTCCTATACCTATTTCACCTGGCGCAACGCCAAGTGGGAGCTTGAGCAATATATGCGCGAGCTGACCGAGACGGCGCCGAAGGAATTCTTCCGGCCGCACTTCTTCGTCAACACCCACGACATCAACCCGGATTTTCTGCAGAACGCGCCGCGCCCGGCCTTCCTGATCCGCGCCGCACTCGCCGCTACTCTTTCCGGATTGTGGGGCGTCTACAACGGTTTCGAACTTTGCGAGGGGCGCCCCGACGCCAAGCGCAAGGAATATGCCGACAGCGAGAAATACGAAATCCGCGCCTGGGACTACGACCGGCCGGGCAACATCATTGCCGAAATCAGGATGCTCAACCGCATCCGCAACGAAAACATCGCGCTGCATTCGCATCTCGGGCTGACGCTGCTGAACGCCTGGAACGACAATATCCTGTTTTTCGAAAAGGCGAGCCGCGCGCGCGACAATGTTTTGCTGATCGCGATCAGCCTCGACCCCCATAATTTCCAGCAAAGCGACGTGGAGCTGCCGCTCTGGAAATGGTCACTCGGGGACAGCGGCGCGCTCGACGTCGAGGATCTGGTCGGCGGGCATCGTTTCAGGTGGAACGGCAAACGGCAGACTATCAGTCTCAATCCTCAGATTCTGCCCTTTGCGATCTGGCGCGTTCGCGCAGCGGAGGCATGAATGGACACGATGAACCCCGGCAACACCGAGCCGCTGCTCTGGTACAAGGATGCGATCATCTACCAGCTGCATATCAAGTCGTTCTACGACGCCAATGGTGATGGCGTCGGCGATTTTGCCGGTCTGCACGCCAAGCTCGATCATATCGCTGCGCTCGGCGTCAACGCCATCTGGCTGCTGCCCTTCTTTCCCTCGCCGCGCCGCGACGACGGCTATGACATCGCCGATTACGGCAATGTCAGCTCCGACTATGGGACACTGGAGGATTTCCGGGCCTTCGTCGACGCCGCCCACCAGCGCAATATCCGCGTCATCATCGAGCTCGTCATCAACCACACCTCCGACCAGCATCCCTGGTTCCAGCGCGCCCGCCAGGCTCCGGCGGGTTCACCCGAGCGGGATTTCTATGTCTGGTCGGATACCGATCAGAAATTTCCGGAAACGCGCATCATCTTCATCGACACCGAAAAATCGAATTGGACATGGGATGCGGTTGCCGGCGCCTATTACTGGCACCGCTTCTATTCCCACCAGCCGGACCTCAACTTCGACAGCCCGCTTGTCATGGAGGAACTGCTGAAGGTGATGCGCTTCTGGCTGGAGACCGGCATCGACGGTTTTCGTCTTGACGCCATCCCCTATCTCGTCGAGCGTGAGGGGACGATCAACGAAAACCTGCCGGAAACCCACGGGATCCTCAAGCGCATCCGCGCCGCCCTCGATGCTACGCATCCCGGCGTGATGCTGCTTGCCGAAGCCAACCAGTGGCCGGAGGACACACGCGAATATTTCGGCGACGGCGACGAATGCCACATGGCTTTCCACTTCCCGCTGATGCCGCGCATGTATATGGCGATCGCCAAGGAGGATCGGTTCCCGATCACCGATATCCTGCGCCAGACGCCTGAGATTCCGGAGAATTGCCAGTGGGCGATCTTCCTGCGCAATCACGACGAACTGACACTCGAAATGGTGACGGATGCGGAGCGCGACTATCTCTGGGAAACCTATGCCTCCGATAAGCGGGCCCGCATCAATCTCGGCATCAGGCGGCGCCTGGCGCCGCTGATGGAGCGCGACCGCCGCCGCATCGAGCTGATGAACGCGCTTCTTCTGTCGATGCCGGGGACGCCTGTCATCTATTACGGCGACGAGATCGGCATGGGCGACAATATCTATCTCGGTGACCGGGACGGGGTGCGGACGCCGATGCAATGGTCACCGGACCGCAACGGCGGCTTCTCCCGCACCGATCCGGCGCGCCTCGTCCTGCCGCTGATCGCCGATCCGCTTTACGGCTTCGAGGCGGTCAACGTCGAGGCGCAGAGCACGGATGCGCATTCGCTGCTCAACTGGACGCGCAAGATGCTGTCGCTGCGCGGCCGGCATCCCGCCTTCGGGCGCGGTTCGCTACGCTTCCTCTCGCCCGAGAACCGCAAGATCCTCGCTTACCTCAGGGAATATGACGGCGAGACGCTGATGTGTGTCGCAAACCTCTCGCGGCTGCCCCAGGCGGTCGAGCTCGACCTTTCGGCCTTCGAAGGCCGCGTGCCGATCGAGCTGACCGGCATGTCGCCCTTTCCGCCGATCGGGCAGTTGACCTATCTCCTGACCTTGCCCCCCTACGGCTTCTTCTGGTTTCAGCTGGAGGCCGATGCCGATCCGCCGGCTTGGCGTACCGCGCCGCCCGAGCAGCTACCTGATTTCATGACGATGGTCCTGCGCCGCGGGCTGCTCGATCTCGTTGACGAACCTGCGCATGCCCGTGTCTTGAGCAGCGAAATTCTGCCGGCCTATCTCAAAAGACGGCGCTGGTTCGGAGCCAAGGATCAGCCGCTTCAGGCGGCGAGGCTGATCTCCGCAACGCCGATACCCTTCGCCGATGGGGTCGTTCTCGGCGAATTGGAAGCGGTGCTGCCGGATCATACCGAATCCTACCAGTTGCCGCTGACCGTCGCCTGGGACGATGCGCAGCCATCGGCGCTGACTCAGCAGCTTGCGCTCGGGCGTGTCCGGCAGGGCAGGCGGGTCGGATTCCTGACGGATGGATTTGCCGTGGAGCGGATGGCGCGCGGCATCCTGCGCGGGCTTGCCGACCGCTCGCGTACTACCGGGCGCACCGGCACCCTGGAATTCCTCGGCACGGAAAGGCTCGACCGCCTTCAGATCACCGATGACATGCCGGTCCACTGGCTTTCGGCCGAACAATCCAACAGTTCGCTCATCGTCGGCGACATTGCGATGATCAAACTGATCCGGCACATTTTCCCCGGCATCCATCCCGAGGTGGAGATGACGCGGTTTTTGACCCGCGCCGGCTACGATCACACCGCGCCGCTGCTCGGCGAAGTCGCGCACACGGATTCCAGCGGGCGCCGCTCGACCCTGATCATTGTCCAGGGTGCTATCCGCAACCAGGGCGACGCGTGGAACTGGATGCTGAACAATCTGCGGCGCGCAGCCGACGAACTCGTGCTGGCCGATCCGGCGGTCGAGCCCGGCGACGATGTCTTCCGGCCGCTGATCAGCTTCGTCGCCATGGTCGGCATGAGATTGGGCGAATTGCATGTGGTGCTCGCCGGCGAGAACGCGGATGCCGCGTTCAGCCCTGTTGTTGCCGGCGACGATGAGGTGGAGGCGATCAAGAAGGCCGTGGCGGGCGAGGTCGCTTTTGCCATGTCAAAGCTTGCCGAACGCGAGGAGAATGCCGATCCCGCGGTGGATCTGTTCGCCGCTCCGCTTCTCGAGCGCCGCTCCGAACTCGTCGAGCTTGGCGCGAGCCTTGCCGAAAGCGCCCGCGGCACGCTGATGACGCGGACGCATGGCGATTTCCATCTCGGCCAGATCCTGGTCAGCGAAGGCGATGCCGTCATCATCGACTTCGAAGGCGAGCCCGCGAAAAATCTCGCCGAGCGCCGGGCCAAGACGGTTCCCCTGCGCGATGTCGCCGGGCTTTTGCGCTCGCTCAGCTATCTCGTCGCCACCGCCCAGCTCGATAATGACGCGGTGACAGAACATGAGAACGAGGTCCGCCGCGATGCCATTGCCCGTTTCGGACGCAATGCCGAGGCGGCCTTCCTCGAGGCCTATTGGCAGGCCGTCTCCGCCTCGAAGGAGCTTGCCATGCCGGCCGAACAACGCAGGCGGGTGCTGGATGCCTTTCTTCTGGAAAAGGCCGCCTATGAAATCGCCTATGAAGCCCGCAACAGGCCGAAGTGGCTGCCGATCCCGCTCGCCGGCCTTACCGAAATCGTATCGCGCTTAGCGGGGGTCAATGCATGAATGTTGAACGCTCGGAACTTCTCGCAGGCATCGGGCACGACGCGCTCTGGGCCCTGATCGAAGGGCGCCATGGCGATCCCTTCTCGATCCTCGGCCCGCACGAGAGCGGCGGCATGATGGTCGTGCGCGTCTATCTGCCCGGAGCAGAGGCGGTCGATCTCATCGAAGCATCAAGCGGCAGGGTGGTGACGCCTTTCAGCATCGCTCACCCGTCCGGCCTGTTTGCGGCTGCCACGGCTTCGAGAATGGGATACAGGCTGCGGATCCAATGGCCGGATGGTGAGCAGCTCACCGAGGATCCCTATAGCTTCGGTCTTCTGCTGGGAGAGCTCGATCTTCATCTGATATCCGAAGGCACCCATTATAGTCTGAGCCGGACGCTCGGCGCGGTGGCAATGTCGGTCGACGGCGTCGCGGGCGTTCGTTTCGCCGTCTGGGCGCCGAATGCCCGCCGGGTCTCCGTCGTCGGCGATTTCAATGCCTGGGACGGCCGGCGAAACCCGATGCGGTTGAGGCAATCGGCCGGGGTATGGGAGCTATTCGTTCCCCGGCTGGCCCCCGGCGAAAGATATAAATTCGAGATCGTCGACGCGCATGGCAATTGCCTGCCGCAGAAGGCCGATCCGGTGGCACGGGCAAGCGAGGCCGCCCCATCTACCGCCTCGATCGTTGCGTCGTCGACGCCGTTCCGATGGACCGATGACGGTTGGATGAAAGGCCGCGACCGGCAAGCGAGGCTCGAAGGCGCGATCTCCGTATACGAGGTGCACGCCGGCTCCTGGCTTCGCGACCGGCAGGACGGCAACAGCTATCTCGATTGGGCCGAGCTCAGCCAGCGGCTTGTTCCCTATGTCCGCGACATGGGGTTTACCCATATCGAATTGCTGCCGATCATGGAGCATCCGTTCGGCGGCTCGTGGGGCTACCAGCCGCTCGGCCTATTCGCGCCGACTGGCCGCCACGGGACGCCGGAGGATTTCGCCTATTTCGTCGATCGCTGTCACGGCGCCGGCATTGGTGTCATCCTCGATTGGGTGCCGGCCCATTTTCCCACGGATGTCTGGGGCCTTGCCCGTTTCGACGGCAGCGCGCTCTACGAGCACGAGGATCCCCGCGAAGGGTTTCACCGCGACTGGAACACGCTGATCTACAATCTCGGCCGCAACGAGGTGAAAGGCTTCCTGATCGCCAGCGCGCTCGAATGGCTCGAGCGCTACCACGTCGACGGATTGCGCGTCGATGCCGTCGCCTCGATGCTTTATCGCGACTATAGCCGCAACGAGGGCGAATGGATTCCCAACCGGTATGGCGGGCGCGAGAACCTGGAGGCGGTGGAGTTCTTCAAGCACCTCAACAGTATCATTCACGAGCGTTGCCCGCACGCCATGACCATCGCCGAGGAATCGACGGCCTGGCCGGGTGTGACCAAACCGCCGGAGGAGGGCGGGCTCGGATTCGATATCAAATGGAACATGGGCTGGATGCACGACAGCCTGAGTTATATTGAGAAGGATCCCGTCTACCGGAGCTATCACCACGGCACGATGACCTTCGGCATGATCTATGCCTATTCCGAGCGTTTCATGCTGCCGATATCCCATGACGAGGTGGTCTACGGGAAAGGCTCGCTGCTGACGAAGATGCCGGGAGACGAATGGCAGAAATTCGCCAATCTGCGTAGTTATCTCGCCTTCATGTGGGGCCATCCCGGCAAGAAGCTGTTGTTCATGGGAAGTGAAGTCGCCCAGCCGGGCGAATGGAACCACGACGCTTCGGTGAGCTGGGAGGTGCTGGACCGGCCGGCGCATGTCGGCATTCAGCGTTTGGTCAAGGATCTGAACGCCATTTACGGTGACGAGCCGGCATTGCAGTTCGGCGATTTTCATCCCGAGGGCTTCGAATGGGCGACAGCCGATGACGCCGTCAATTCCGTTCTCGGCATGCTCCGTTATGCCAAGGACCGCTCCTCATCCGTGCTTGTCCTATCGAATTTCACGCCGGTGCCGCGTTACGGCTACAGGATCGGCGTTCCGCAGGACGGCCTGTGGATCGAGCGGATCACGACGGATGCGCGGGAATATGGCGGCTCCGGCCTTGTCAACGGTGCACTCTCGACCGAACCCATCCCCGCCCACGGACGACCGGTCTCTCTGTCGCTGACGCTGCCGCCGCTGGCGACGATCTTCCTCACGGGACCGTCGCCGTGATCGGGTTCACTCGACGTGGGGAGCCGGATGAATGAATGGCCAGGGGCTTGCTTCAGATCCTTTGTCGACGGGAACTTCTATGAGAACCGGTTCATCGAGGGATAGGGCTTTTTCGATCACGATTCTCAATTCGCTGGGGCTCGTCACCCTGTATGACCGGACACCGAAGCTCTTCCCAAGGGCGACAAAATCCGGATTGGTGAGATCGGACCCAAGGTAGCGGCCACTATAGGCCTGTTTCTGGTCGCGCAGCACGTTGCCATAGGCCGAATTGTTGAAGATGATGGCGATGACGGCGATCTTGTGCTGGACGGCGGTGGCAAGTTCCTGCACCCCGAACATGAAGCCGCCGTCGCCGGAAATCGAAATGACGGCTTTGTCAGGATTGGCTATCTTCACGCCCAGCGCAGTGTTGAAGCCGAAGCCGAGATTGTCCTGATAGCCGCATGTCACATATTGGCGAGGACCGTAGACCGGGAACGCAAAGCGGGCGGTAAAGCCCATCTGGCTGACTTCCTCGACGAAGAAGCCGTCTCTTGGAAGAACCTCGCGAATGGCATCGAGATAGGCGAGCTGCGGCTGCACGCCTGAGAAACGAGATCTGGCTTCTTTATTAAGTTCGGCGAACTCGCTGGTGCGATCCTCGTGACGGCAACCTGCCAGCGCATCGATCAGCGCCTGCGTTCCGGCCTCGGCATCCGCGACGATGCCCACCTCGGGCTTGAGACGAACCATTTCGGTCGGATCGATATCGATGCGGATGATCTTGAGGCCCTTGGGAAGCCACTTCCATCGCATGAACTGCAATTCGAGCCGGCTGCCGATGCCGATCAGAACGTCGACCTTCTTCCAATATTCGTAGGCGGCGACGAAATTCAGATAGTGCGGGTGGTCGTCGGCGACGATGCCCTTGCCGGAGCGATGCGAGGTAACCGGCGCCTGCAGCAGTTCCGCAAGAGCGGCAATCTCGGCCCCGGCATCTGCCGCACCGCCACCGACCATGATCATCGGATTCCTGGCGCCTGATATCAGTGCCACTGCGGCAGCGACCTGATCGGCGTTGACGGCCGGATGAGGCGCGCTGGCGCCAACGGGGAGATTGACTTCGGGACCGGATTGTCCAAACACATCCCAAGGCGCTTCGATTGCCCCCGGACCCTGCCGGCCGGAGAGCATCTTGCAAACGACCCCTGATAAAACGGGGCCGGCTTCGGACTGGTGATTGATGCGCTCCGCCACTTTGGCAATTCCGCGCATTGTCGCGAGCTGATCCGGCAGCTCGTGCAGCTGGCCTCTGCCCCGGCCGATCAGGTGGGACATGATGTTGCCGGTAATGCAAAGCACCGGGGCATTGGCGCCGTAAGCGGTGCACAGCGCCGCGCCGGAATTGAGGACGCCTGGGCCAGGGACAACGGTATAGGCGCCAATCCGGCCGGTGGATTTGGCATAGCCGTAGGCCATGTAGCCGGCGCCCTGTTCATGCCGGGTATGGATGAAGCGAAGCTTGTCGCCGGCGCCGTAAAGGGCATCGTTGAAGTCATACATGTGGGCGCCCGGAATGCCGAAGACCGTGTCGACCCCATGGGCGACAAGCGAACGGGCGATCGCCTGGCCGGTCGTTTCTTTCCTGTTCATCTGGAAATCCAATGACTTGGGTTCGGTTATGCCACTATTGCTTCAAGCAACCTTCGGCTCGAAGTGCGGCAACGATGGCGCCGGCGTCGGCCGGCTGCATACCGGCAAGATTCATCCGCCCGGAATCGGCCATGTAGATGCCATGCCTGGCTCGGAGGACCGCCGCGATATCCTTCGACATCGCGAGATTGGAGAACAGACCACGCTGCCGGCGGATGAAAGCGAGATCGGGTGCTGCGTCGGCGAGTGAAGCCCGATTGCCGTTGACGCGCTCGCACATCGCATCGAGCTCGGCGCGCCACATTGCCGACATCTCGGCATTTTCGAGGATGGTCCTAACGATCGCCGCACCATGATCGGGCGGCATCGACCAGTTGACGCGGGCGAGGGCGGCCATATTGCTTTCAGCCTTTCCAAGCTCATCGCTGTTGCGGGCAATGACATAGAGCGCGCCGACGCGCTCGCGATAGAGACCGAAATTCTTGTCGCAGGAATAGGCGATCAGCGCCTCGTCGACGGCTTCGAGGATCATGCGTGTCGGCGCTGCATCCTGTTCGAGCCCGTCGCCGAGCCCCTGATAGGCAAGATCGATGAACGGTACCAGCCTGTGCGCGACGAGGAGCTCGGCAATCCGCCGCCACTCTTCCATGGTGAAATCGATGCCGGTCGGGTTGTGGCAGCAGCCGTGAAGAAGCACGACATCGCCTGGGTTGGCGGAAGATAAAGCCTCGCTCATGCTTTCGAATTTCACCTGCTGCGAGGTGAGGTCGACGAAGGGATATTCCCTTACGGCCAGCCGCGCCGAACCGAAAATCGGGGCGTGGTTGGGCCAGCTCGGCGTGCCCAGCAAAACCTTCGCCGATGGCTTTGCCGTCTGGATGAGTTCCGCGCCGAGACGCAGCGCGCCGCTGCCGCCCGGCGTCTGAATGCCGACAAGACGCTGCTCGGAGGCCGGCGATTGCCCGAAAATGATCGGCTGCAGCAGACGGACGAATTGCAGATCGCCTTCCGGACCGAGATATTTCTTGCTGTCCTGCGTCTCCAGAAGAAATTGCTCCGCCGCCTTCACGGCCCGCATGACCGGCGTGCGGCCCATCGCGTCGCGATAGACGCCGACGCCGAGGTCAATCTTTCTGCTCCGCTCGTCGGCCTGAAAGGCTTTGATGAGGGCAAGCAGGCTGTCGGCCGGCCGGCTATTCAGTTCTTCAAACACAGGTACACCTCCGTTTTATCCTTTGGTTGGAGATTAATTGAAGTTCCACGGCGAAACTCTGCGATTGTCTGCCTGTTTCAGTGTGTCGGTGCAGACATTCTGCGTAGAATGGCTATACTATGCCGAAATTCCTCTCATCTCGGGTGAGTCATGCTTGATCAGTTCGATATCAAATTGCTCGCGGCGCTTCAGCAAAACAGCGAGATGACGCAGGGCGAGCTGTCGCAGAAGGTCAACCTGTCCGCCACCCAATGCGCACGCCGCTTGGAACGGCTGCGCAAGGAGCAATATATCCAGAGCGTCGTGGCCATTCTCAACCCCGCGAAACTGGGTTTCAGCGTCGTCGCCCATACGCTCGTCAGCCTCAGAGCGCATACCGAAGGTGGAAACGAGCGGCTCCATCGCTTCATCGAGACTGCGCCGGAGATCTTGGAGTGCTATTCGCAGACGGGGGACGCCGATTTTCTGATGAAAGTCATGACGCGAGATCTCGACCATCTCAGCCAATTTCTCGAAAGGATGATCCGGGTCACCGACAATCTGGCCTCGGTCAAGTCGAGCATCGTCCTGAAAACGATCAAAAAAACAACGGCTCTGCCGCTGCAGATCGTGACGTGACAGCGTCGCGCGGCTCCGGCCACCTCACCTGAGGTAGTGGATGTGCGGGCGCGAATGATAGGGGGAGGCCTCGACGCGGGCGTCGATGGAAAAGACGTCGCGCAACAGGCTTTCGCTCAGCACTTCCTCAGGCGCGCCGGAGGCGACGATCCTGCCGTGCTGCATGATGATCAGCTCGTCACAGAACATGGCGGCATGGTTGAGATCGTGCAGGGCGACGATGCTGGTGATCGGCAGGCCGGAGACGAGCCGCATCAGGCCGATCTGGTGCTGGATGTCGAGATGGTTGGTCGGTTCGTCGAGGATCAGCTCCTGCGGTGATTGGGCGAGCGCCCTGGCGATGTGGGTGCGCTGCTTTTCGCCGCCCGACAGGCTCTGCCAGCGATCGTCGCGCTTCTCCGCCATGCCGGCGCGGGTGAGCGCTGCCTCGACCGCTTCTTCGTCGGCCTTCGTCCAGCCCGAGAACATGGAGCGGTGCGGAAACCTTCCGAGCTTGACGACGTCGATGACCTTCAGATTAGCATTGGTCGTCGCATGCTGCTCGACAAAGGCAATGCGCCGGGCGATCGAACGGCGGCCGATCTTTCCAATATCGTTCCGGTCAAGCGTGACGCTGCCGGAATGCGGCTGCCGCAGGCCGGCGAGAAGCCGCAGCAACGAGGTTTTGCCGGAACCGTTCGGCCCCAGCAGGCCCAGCATCCTGCCCGGCTGCGCCTCCAGCGATACGCCGTCGACGATGGTCTTCCTACCAATTTTCCAGGTGAGGTTGTCGGCCTTGATGCTCATGATGCGCGCTGGAACCGATAGAGGATGATCGAGAAGAAGGGAACGCCGACGAGCGCGGTGACCACGCCGATCGGCAGGATTTGACCGGGAATGAGGGCGCGCGCGGCAATATCGGCGAACATCATGAAGATCGCTCCCGCGATCGCGCAGGCCGGCAGGAGGCGGATATGCAGCGGCCCGACGACGAAGCGGGCGACATGCGGCACGACAAGGCCGACGAAACCGATCGAGCCGACCATGCTGACGATCGTCGCCGTCATCATCGCCGTCAGCGCAAAGAGCACCATGCGCGCACGGCCGACATTGACGCCGAGCGAGGAGGCTGCCTCGTCGCCGAAAGCGAAAGCGTCGAGCACGCGGGCGTAGAGCACACAGGCGGCGAGGCCGAGGCCGACGACGATCGAGACCAGCGCGAACTCCGGCCAGCGCACGCCGCCGAAACTGCCGAGCAGCCAGAACATGACGTCGCGGGCCTGCTGCGCATTGGCCGAGGTCGTGACGATATAGGAGGTCGAGGCGTTAAAGAGCTGCGAAGCGGCGACACCGGCAAGGATGGTGCGGTCGGCGCCGCCACGCGTGCCGTTCGAGAGCAGCGCCACGAAGAAAAAGGCGGCGAATGCGCCGGCAAAGGCGCCCAGTGACAGCGACACCGCGCCGGAGCCGATGCCGAGAATGACGATTGCGACGGCCCCGGTGGAGGCGCCAGCCGAGATGCCGAGCACATAGGGTTCGGCAAGCGGATTGCGCAACAACGACTGCATGACGGCGCCCGACAGCGCCAGCCCCGCACCGCAGAAAGCGGCGACGAGCGCGCGGCTCAGCCGATAATCCCAGATCACCGTCTCATGGATGCGGTTCAGTTCGACGGTGGTCCAGCCAAGCCGGTTGGTGACGGCCGAAAATGTAGTGGCGAGTGGGATCGGCAGGTCGCCGATCCCGACGCTGACGCCGATAGCGACAGCGATAAGGCAGAGGGAGGCCAGGAGCAGCGCGACGGCTGCTCCCAACTGCCGGAAGAGGCGGTCCGCTTCGGTCACTTCAAGAGACCGAGGGCCTTCAACTGCTCGGCCACCTGCTCGGCGCCGTAGATCGTGCGGATGGTCGGGTTCATCGCCTGGCCGTCCATGACGACGAGCGCCTTGTTCTTGACCGCCGGGATTTGGCTGACGGCCGGATCGCTGTTCAGGAACTTGATCTTGGCTTCAGGCTTGTCGAGCTCCCAGCGGTTGCGGTCGAGGCTGGCGACAACGATCACGTCGGGATTGGCGGAGATGATGCCCTCCCAGCCGACGGTCGGCCACTCCGCTTCCGCTGTTATAGCATTATGTCCGCCGAGCAGGTCGGCGATGAAGCCGGAGGCGCCGTTCTTGCCGCCGACATAGGCATCGGCAGACGGGCTGGGGCTCGAAAACCAGAAGACGTAGGAAACGTTCTTGCCGTCCTTGGAAACGCTGGAGCGGAGCTTGGCCTCACGCGCCTTGAAATCGGCGATCAGCGCCTGGCCGCGATCGGCGACGTTAAAGATCTGCGAGAGCTCGTCGATCTCCTTGTAGAGAAGATCCATGTTCCAGAGTTCGGCGCGGCTGCCGTACTGGTCCTTGACGTCCTTGGTGCTGAGGCAGGTGCTGGGCGAGAGATAGGTGGCGACGCCGACTTTGTCGAAATCATCGCGCTTGGCGATCTTGCTGTTTGGCCCGACCAGGCTCGGCAGCGCCACCGCGACGAAATCGGGGTTTTCGGCAAGCATCGATTCGAACGTCGGCATCTCGACGGTCAGGAGCTTCACCTTGGCATTGGCTTCGGCAAGCTGCGGCAGGACCTTGCTCGGCCAGAAGGCGGTGCCCACCATCTTGTCCTGAAGGCCGAGCAGCAGCAGGATTTCCGCGCTGTTCTGGCCGAGGCCGATGGCCCGCTCGGGCGCCTTCTTGAAGGTCACCTCAGCGCCGCAGTTTTCAAGCGTCAGCGGGTAGGTCGTCGAACCCGCCAGCGATGGGGTTGCGGCAAGGCCGATAAGGGCGGAGAGGCCGCAGGCGGCCAGAAGCGATTTGAGGTTGGTCACGAAGAAATCCCCGGTGCGTGAGTATATGCGGCCGCGGTATAGCCTCAGGAGAAGCAAGGAAACAAGACCGAATAAATCAACTTATCGCAAAATCGACAGCACCGATGCGGTGGGCACCCTTCATTCCGGAGACCGGCGGTGGTTCAGCGACGACTGCTGCTCAGCTCGCCTCTCTGGTTTCGATCTGCGCGGCCTTGCGCGTGGCATGGAGGAAGGCTCCAATGAAGGCGACAGCGAACAGGAGAACGATGGTCGGGGCCGGCGCGCTGTCGATAAAGAAGGACAGATAGACGCCGGCAAAAGCCGTGATCACCGCGATTGCGACCGACACAGCGAGCATCGTGCTGAAGCGGCGCGTCAGCAGATAGGCGATGGCGCCCGGTGCGATCAGCAGCGAGATGGCGAGAATGATCCCGACCGAGCGAAGCGCTGCCACGATCGTCAGCGAAATAAGGCAGAGCAGGCCGTAATGAAGGAGGTTCACCTTCAGCCCGACCGCTCTTGCCTGCGCCGGATCGAAGGCGTGCAGCAGCAGGTCACGCCATTTGACGGCGATGATGATGGCCGTCAGCGCCGCAATGGCTCCGGTCTCGACGATGTCGCGGAAGCCGATGCCGAGCATATCGCCGAAGAGGATGTGATCGAGATGTACCTCGGACTGGATCTTCACATAAAGGACCAGGCCGAACCCGAACATGCCCGAAAAGACGATGCCCATCACCGTGTCCTGCTTGATACGGCTGTTGTCTTTCAGGAAGCCGGTGGCAAGTGCGCAGACCATCCCCGCCGAAAAAGCGCCGACCGCTAGGGGGAAGCCGACGATATAGGCGATGACCACGCCTGGGAATACGGCATGGCTCATGGCGTCCCCCATGAGTGCCCAGCCCTTGAGCACAAGGAAGCAGGAGAGCAACGCAGTCGGGATGGCGATCAGCACCGAGATGATCAAGGCATTGATCATGAAATCGAACTGGAACGGCGCCAGCAGGACGGTGAGACCGCTCATGGGGATGCCTCCAGAGCTTGCGCGGCTCTGCGCCGGCTTGCCAGCATGCCGTGCTTGGGCGCCAGGAAGAAGGCGGCAAGAAAGATCAGCGTCTGGAGCACGATGATGATGCCGCCGGTCGCGCCGTCGAGGAAATAGCTGACATAGGCGCCGACGAAGCTGGTCGCTGCTCCGATCGCCACAGCGATGACAAGCAGCCGCGGGAAACGATCGGTCAGCAGGTAGGCTGTCGCGCCCGGCGTTACCACCATGCAGATGACCAGAAAGGCGCCGACGGTCTGGAGTGCGGCGACCGTCGAAGCCGACAGCAGCGTGAAGAACATGATCTTCAGCCGCGTCGGATTGATCCCGATCGAACGGGCGTGGGTCTCGTCGAAAAAGACGACCATCAGGTCCTTCCACTTCACCAACAGGATGGCGAGCGAAACAAAGCCGATAACGGCAAGCTGGAGCGTGTCCTCGGGCGTGATTGCAAGGATGTTGCCGAGGACGATCGTCTGGATGTTCACTGCGGTCGGTCTCAGCGACACCATGAACAGGCCAAGCCCGAAGAAGGAGGAGAAGATCAAGCCGATGATGGCGTCTTCCTTCAGCTTGGTGCGCTGGTTGAGGAAGAGCATCGCCGCGGCAGCCAGGCCGCCGGAGAAGAAGGCGCCGATCGAGAAGGGAAGTCCGATCATATAGGCGCCGGCGACCCCCGGCACGATGGAATGCGAGAGTGCGTCGCCGATCAGCGACCAGCCCTTAAGCATGAGGTAACAGGAGAGGAAGGCGCAGACACCGCCGACAAGAGCCGAGACCCACATGGCGTTCAGCATGTAGTCATAGGTGAAAGGTTCGAGAATGGCGGCCATCAGCCCTGCTCTCCGGTTTCGTCCGCCGGGATGGGCGTCGGCAGCTTGCCCTCCCGCAGAACCAGCGGCCGCTCGTCGTCGGTGAGGATGCCGACGGGATATGACTTGCCGCCGGAGCCATTCAAGACGAGATGGCGAAGTACGCCGCCGAAGGCTCTCTCGAGGTTTTCCTGGGTAAAGGTCTCGTCCGTCGGTCCATAGGCCAGGACCGTGCCCTTGATCAGCACCGTGCGGTCGCAGAATTCCGGCACGCTGCCGAGATTGTGGGTCGAGACCAGCATCACGCGACCTTCGTCGCGCAGCGAGCGCAGCAACTTGACGATGGCCTCTTCGGTCTTGACATCGACGCCGGTGAAGGGCTCGTCAAGCAGGATGACCCGGCCGTCCTGCGCCAGCGCACGAGCCAGGAAGACACGCTTCTTCTGGCCACCGGAAAGCTCGCCGATCTGGCGCTTGCGGAATTCGCTCATGTTGACGCGGGCGAGCGCCTTGGACACAGCGTCGTGGTCGGCCGCTTTCGGTATTCGCATCATCCCCATGTGGCCGTAGCGCCCCATCATGACGACGTCTTCGACCAGCACCGGAAAGTTCCAGTCGACCTCTTCCGATTGTGGCACGTAGGCGACGAGATTTTTCCGCAGCGCCTGTTTGACTGGCATGCCGAGCACCGAAATCTCGCCCCTGGCGAGACGCACGAAGCCCATGATCGCCTTGAAAAGCGTCGACTTGCCGGAACCGTTGACGCCGACGAGCGCGGTGATGGTGCCGGTGGGTGTTTGGAAGCTGGCGTCGCGCAGCGCCGTGTGGCCATTGCGATAGGTGACCGTGGCATCCCTTACGAAAATGCCTCCCCCCGCATCCAAGGATGCGGGAGGAACAGAGGAAGCAATCGCGTTCATTGCGACAGGCCTTCGGCAAGACCCTTGACGACAGTGTCGGAGGTGACGCGCAGCAGGTCGATATAGGTCGGCGTGGGACCGTCGGCTTCGCTTAAGGAGTCGACATAGAGCACGCCGCCATAACGGGCGCCGGTTTCGCGGGCGACCTGCCGGGCCGGCTTGTCCGATACCGTGCTCTCGCTGAACACCGCAGGGATCTTATTGGCCCTGACGGCATCGACGACCTTGCGAACCTGTTGCGGCGTGCCCTGCTGATCGGCATTGATCGGCCACAGATAGAGCTCCTTCAAGCCGAAGTCGCGAGCGAGGTAAGAGAAGGCCCCTTCGCTGGATACTAGCCAGCGCTTGTCCTCGGGAATGGTGCCGAGCTTCTCGCGGATCGGCGCGATGGTCGCCTCGATCTCCTTCTTGTAGGCCTCGGCGTTCGCCTTATAGACCTCGGCATTCTTCGGGTCGTATTTGACGAAGGCGTCGCGGATGTTGTCGACATAAATGATTGCGTTCTTCGGCGACATCCAGGCATGCGGATTGGGTTTGCCGCTATAGGGACCTTCGCTGATGCCCATCGGCTCAACGCCGGTGGAGACCACGACGTCGGGAACATCTTTCAGGTTCTGGTAGAATTTCTGAAACCAAAGTTCGAGATTGAGCCCGTTCGACAAGAGGATCTGGGCGCCCTGCGCCCGTCGGATGTCACCGGGCGTCGGCTGATATTCGTGGATCTCAGCGCCGGGCTTGGTGATCGATTCCACGATCGCCGCGTCCCCGGCAACGTTCTTTGCCATGTCGGCAATGACGGTGAAGGTGGTCACCGCTTTGAATTTCTCCTGCGCGGCGGCACCGCCGGCCAACAGGGCGAGCGCGGCGACGGCCACCATCCCGGTTATGACTCTGCGTCTCAGGCAACTAAGCATGAATATTCCCTTCTTTGCTTCATCCATCCTCGCGAGCCATCCCCGGCAATTAAGACTGCCTTGGTGTGTTCGTAAGGCAGAAAAAACGTTCGGCGCGACGGCCGGCAACGAATTTCCCGAGGAAATGCGACGCATATGCAGTTACTGCCGATGAGCCTCTTTTTATCTATTCTGCAATTGCGACTGAATTGCAACAAGGATTTTCGAAAAGAGGCGGCAGACTGTGATGTTAGCGACGATATGAAGCCAACTGACGGGCGGGACCATTAACAAGCTTCAAGAAATGCCCGGATCGCCTGAAAGAGTGCATCCGGATTTTCCTCGGCCACGTGGTGGCCGCTGTCTATCCCGAAACCCCGCACGTCCTCGGCCCAGTTTCGCCAGATGAGGATGGGATCGCCATAGATCTGTTGCAGGTCGTCGCGTAATGACCAGAGGCATAGCGTGGGGCACGTCACTTTTCTGCCGGCATCGCGGTCCTCCCGGTCATGGTGATGATCGATGCTGAGACTGGCGCGATAGTCTTCGATCATACCATGAACGACAGCCGGATCATGAATGACGTCGATGAGATCGTCATAAGCTTCCTCACCCATCAGCCCGGGCGAGAGCTTGTCGTACCATGCCAAGGGATCAGTTGAGATCGCTCGTTCAGGCTTTTTCGGCTGGGCGAAAAAGAACCAGTGGTACCAGTCCCGGGCAAATTTCCAGTCGGCGCGTTCGAGATGCTCGATAACAGGGAGGCCGTCGACGACGATGAGCTTGCGCACGCAGGCGGGATGATCAATCGCCATCCGGAACGCCGTCAGGCTTCCACGATCGTGGCCGACGACGAAGAAGCTTTCGTGCCCCAATCGCCTCATCAGCCCAATGAGTGCGTGAGCCTTGGCGCGCTTGGAGGAATTGCTGCTATCGGGAGTGTCAGGTGGCTGGTAGGAGCGGCCGAAGCCGGGAAGATCGGGACAAACGACCGTGAAGTGCGGTGACAGCAATTCCGCCGTCTTGCCCCATGTCATATGCGTGCGGGGATGCCCGTGGAGGAGAAGAACGGCAGGCCCCGAGCCTCCGTGGCGGACCCGCAGCGAACCCGGGCCGATGTCGACAATGTCGAGGGCAAAGCCGTTAAACATCGTCAGGTCAGTTTTCCCACAGCCTTGGCGTAGTCCGAAAACGTGAAACGTTCGCCTCGCTTGTTTGCCTCATCCGCAAGCATCAGCACACGGATGGGAAATAGGATGGCGGCGCGGTTGGCATCGGACAACTCGTGGTCATCATCGTCCTCAACGGCCTTCCTCGCTTTCGCGAGCGCCGCATTGAGTTCCTGGTGGGTGAGCAGTTCTTTTTCCACGATTGCGTCGCAGATCGACGCCATCGCCATGATCAGGCCCTTGAGCTGCAGGTTGGCGGTATTCATGAGAACTCCAATGAAAGAGGCGTGCTCTAATCCGGTTCAACCGACCGGATCGTGTCGACCGAGACCGTACCCTCGACGATGCCACGTTTGACATCGCGCCTGTTCCGGTCGATCTCGATGACAGTATAGAGCTTGTCATCGCGGAAGGCACTGGCATTGGCCGTCGTCACATCCTCGGCGGGCGCCGCATCCACTTCCATGAAATCGAGTTCGCGCGCCGCGGCGACGATCCTGGCATCACCAGGCGTTCTGGCGGCCACGACGACGATGCCATGGCCGGGGGAATTGTCCCATCTCGGATCATCGGGGGCGGCGATCGGTTCCAGCCGGTAGATGTTGAGCAGTTCATCGCCGGCATCGGCGGAGGCTTCCGCCGCCGCATCCTGCATCTGCGCCTGGCTTTCGACCGATTTTCCAAAGGTGGTCGGGCTGGTGGCGTTGTTGATCTCTTCCTTGCCGGTCCTCGAGACGTTCGACATGTCGCTCTCCATTGTCAGGACCGAAACGACGGTCGGCGGAGAACGGTTCCAGCATGCGCGAAAAACTGCAAAGCCGGCTGCCTGCAGGGCTTTGGGTTTATGCAGCTATTAAGTTCATTTTGAATGATAAATCATGATAAGCTCTACCGGGGATGACCCATACCATTTTTCAAGTTGAGCACTAAATTACCAGTCGTCGAAGAGGGGGACTTTCGTGAGCAACCAAACCAGCGAATTCGCGCGTGACGACGCCGCGGCAGAGAGCCTCATTGGGCCCGACCACAAAACCATGGCGTTCGATGACGCCAGCGCGCTTCTGGAGGTCCTGGTCGCGGTCAGGCGCGGCGATTTCTCCGTGCGGATGCGCTCTGATCTCACCGGCGTCACCGGCAAGATCGCCGACGCCCTCAACGACATTATTGCCGCCAACCAGCGCATGGCCCAGCAGCTCGAACATGTCGGCCAGGTCGTCGGCCGCGACGGGCGAACAAGCACACGGGTGCGCTTCGGCCTTTCCGATGGGTCCTGGTCCGAGATGGAAGGATCGATCAACGGCCTGATCGACGATCTCCTGTGGCCGACGACGGCGGTGACGCGCACGATCACCGCGGTCGCCAAGGGTGACCTGCTGCAGACCGTGCCGCTCGACGTCGACGGCCGGCCGCTCAAGGGCGAATTCCTGCGCTCGGCCGATATCGTCAACACGATGATCAAGCAGCTGAGCGTCTTCACCTCGGAGGTGACACGCGTCGCCCGCGAGGTCGGCACCGACGGAAAACTCGGCGGCCAGGCGCAGGTGTCCGAGGTGACGGGCGTCTGGAAGGACTTGACCGAAAGCGTCAATTCGATGGCGTCGAACCTGACGGCGCAGGTGCGCAACATCGCCGAGGTGACGATCGCCGTTGCCAACGGCGACCTTTCCAAGAAGATCACCGTCGACGTGCGCGGCGAAATCCTGCAGCTGAAGGAAGCGATCAACACCATGGTCGACCAGCTGCGCTCCTTCGCTTCGGAAGTGACGCGTGTGGCCCGCGAGGTCGGCACCGAAGGCAAGCTCGGCGGCCAGGCGCTGGTGCCGGGTGTCGCCGGCACCTGGAAGGATTTGACCGATAGCGTCAATGCCATGTGCGGCAATCTGACGGCCCAGGTGCGCAACATCGCCCAGGTGACAACGGCCGTGGCGCGCGGCGACCTGTCGCGCAAGATCACCGTCGACGTCTCGGGCGAAATCCTGGAGCTCAAGGAAACCATCAACACCATGGTCGATCAGCTCAACGGCTTCGCCGGCGAGGTGACGCGCGTGGCGCGCGAGGTCGGCACCGAGGGCCGGCTCGGCGGCCAGGCGCAGGTGCCTGGAGTCGCCGGCACCTGGAAGGATCTGACCGACAACGTCAATTCCATGGCCTCGAACCTGACGGCGCAGGTGCGCAACATCGCCGAGGTTTCGACCGCCATCGCCAATGGCGACCTGTCGAAGAAGATCACCGTTTCGGTCTCGGGCGAAATCCTCGAGCTGAAGGAAACCATCAATACGATGGTCGACCAGCTGAACGCCTTCGCCTCGGAAGTGACGCGCGTCGCCCGCGAAGTCGGCACGGAAGGCCGGCTCGGCGGCCAGGCCAATGTGCGCGGCGTCGCCGGCACCTGGAAGGATCTGACCGAAAACGTCAACTCGATGGCCGGTAACCTGACGGCGCAGGTGCGCAACATCGCCGAGGTTTCGACCGCGATCGCCAATGGCGACCTGTCGAAAAAGATCACCGTCCCGGTTTCGGGCGAAATCCTCGAGCTGAAGGAAACCATCAACACGATGGTCGACCAGCTGAACGGTTTTGCCGGCGAAGTCACACGTGTGGCGCGCGAGGTCGGCACGGAAGGCCGGCTCGGCGGCCAGGCAAACGTGCGCGGTGTGGCAGGCACCTGGAAGGATCTGACCGACAGCGTCAATTCCATGGCCTCCAACCTCACCGGCCAGGTGCGTAACATTGCCGAAGTCGCGACAGCGGTTGCCCAGGGTGACCTGTCGAAGAAGATTACCGTTCCGGTTTCGGGCGAAATCCTCGAGTTGAAGGAAACCATCAACACGATGGTCGATCAGCTGAACGGCTTTGCCGGCGAGGTCACGCGCGTGGCGCGCGAGGTCGGCACGGAAGGCCGGCTGGGCGGTCAGGCGAACGTGCTCGGCGTCGCCGGCACCTGGAAGGACCTGACCGACAGCGTCAACTCCATGGCCGGCAATCTGACGGCGCAGGTGCGCAACATCGCCGAAGTCTCGACCGCCATCGCCAATGGCGACCTGTCGAAGAAGATCACGGTGTCGGTCTCGGGCGAAATCCTCGAGCTCAAGGAAACGCTGAACACCATGGTGGATCAGCTGAACCGCTTCGCCTCGGAAGTGACGCGTGTCGCCCGCGAAGTCGGCACCGAAGGCAAGCTCGGCGGCCAGGCGCAGGTGCCGGGTGTCGCAGGCACCTGGAAGGATCTGACCGAAAACGTCAATTCCATGGCCTCCAACCTCACCGGCCAGGTCCGCAACATTGCCGAAGTGACGACCGCCGTGGCGCGCGGCGACCTGTCGCGCAAGATCACCGTCGACGTTAAGGGGGAAATCCTCGAGCTGAAGAACACCATCAATACCATGGTGGATCAGCTCAATGCCTTCGCCGGTGAAGTGACGCGTGTGGCGCGCGAAGTCGGCACCGAAGGCAAGCTTGGCGGTCAGGCGCAGGTTTCCGGTGTGGCCGGCACCTGGAAAGATCTGACCGACAGTGTCAACTCGATGGCCGGCAACCTGACTGCACAGGTGCGCAACATCGCCGAGGTGGCGACCGCGATCGCCAATGGCGACTTGTCGCGCAAGATCACCGTCGATGTGCGCGGCGAGATCCTGCTGCTAAAGGACACGCTGAATACTATGGTCGATCAGTTGCGCTCCTTCGCCGGCGAAGTGACGCGTGTGGCCCGTGAAGTCGGCACCGATGGCCGCCTTGGCGGCCAAGCCGTCGTTCCCGGCGTCGCCGGTACGTGGAAGGACCTGACCGACAACGTCAACCTGCTCGCCGCCAATCTGACGACCCAGGTTCGAAACATCGCCGAGGTAACGACGGCCGTGGCGCGCGGCGACCTATCGCGCAAGATTACCGTCGACGTAAAGGGTGAAATCCTCGAGCTTAAGAACACCATCAACACCATGGTGGACCAGCTGAACGCTTTCGCCGGCGAAGTGACGCGCGTCGCCCGCGAGGTCGGCACCGAGGGCAAGCTCGGCGGCCAGGCGCAGGTGCCGGGTGTCGCCGGCACCTGGAAGGACCTGACGGACACCGTCAACGTCATGGCCGCCAACCTCACCGAGCAGGTGCGCGGCATCGTCAAGGTAGTGACGGCGGTGGCGAACGGCGACTTGAAGCAGAACCTCACCGTCGCCTCCAAGGGCGAAGTCGCCGCACTTGCCGAAACCATCAACAACATGACCAACACGCTTGCCACCTTCGCCGACCAGGTGACTACGGTGGCGCGCGAAGTGGGCGTCGAGGGCCGCCTCGGCGGCCAGGCGAACGTGCCGGGCACGGCCGGCACCTGGAAGGATCTGACGGGCAACGTCAACCTGCTCGCCGCCAACTTGACGACGCAGGTGCGCGCCATCGCCGAAGTGGCGACCGCCGTCACCAAGGGTGACCTGACGCGCTCGATCAAGGTCGACGCGCGCGGTGAAGTGGCCGAGCTCAAAGACAACATCAACACGATGATCGACAATTTGCGGCTCACCACCGAGCGCAACACCGAGCAGGACTGGCTGAAGACGAACCTGGCGCGTTTCACCAACATGCTGCAGGGGCAGCGCGACCTGACGCTGGTCGGCAAGATGCTGCTGTCGGAGCTGGCGCCGCTGGTCGGCGCCCATCAGGGCGTCATCTATCAGGTGGATGCCGACGAGAGCCAACCCTTCCTGTCGCTGCTCTCGGTCTATGCGCAAGGGGGCGAGGCGGCGCATCCGCCGCGGCTCGACCTCGGCCAGGGCCTGGTCGGCCAATGCGCGAGCGATGCCCGCCGCATCCTCGTCACCGATCTGCCCGATAATGTCGTACCGATCAGCTCCGGCGTGTTCACCACCCTGCCGAGAAGTGCGATCGTGCTGCCGGTGCATTTCGAGGGGCAGGTGAAGGCGGTTATCGAACTCGCCTCCGCAGGCGAATTCACCGAGCTGCAGCTCTCCTTCCTCGACCAGTTAACGACATCGATCGGCATCGTTCTTAACTCGATCGAAGCGACCATGCAGACCGAAGGCCTGCTCAAGCAATCGCAGCAGCTCGCCGCCGAGCTGCAGACGCAGCAGCGCGAACTGCAGCAGACCAACGAACAGCTCGGGCAGAAGGCGCAGCAGCTCGAGGAACGCAACGTCGAAGTCGAGGCGAAGAACCAGGAGATCGAGCAGGCGCGGCGGGCGCTGGAAGAAAAGGCGGCGGAACTGGCGCTGACCTCGAAATACAAATCCGAATTCCTCGCCAACATGTCGCATGAGCTGCGCACGCCGCTGAACTCCATCCTGATCCTCGGCCAGCAGCTCGGAGAAAACCCCGACGGCAACCTGTCGGGCAAGCAGGTCGAGTTCGCCAAGACGATCCATGGCGCCGGCACCGATCTGCTGAACCTCATCAGCGATATTCTCGATCTTTCCAAGATCGAGTCCGGAACGGTCTCGGTCGATGCCGAGGAGATCTTCGTCAACAACCTGCTCGAAGTGATGGCGCGACCGTTTCGGCACGAAGCGGAAACGCGGAACCTGTCCTTCGAAGTCGAGGTCGGCGCCGACGTTACAAAGAGCATCATCACCGACTCCAAGCGGCTCCAGCAGATCCTCAAGAACCTGTTGTCGAACGCGTTCAAGTTCACCGCGCAGGGCGGCGTGACACTTCGCGTCGCATCGGCAACGAGCGGCTGGTCGTCGGATCACCCCTCGCTCCGGCACGCCCCGTCGGTGATCGCCTTTGAGGTCGTCGATACCGGCATCGGTATTCCGCCGGAAAAACAGCGCATCATCTTCGAGGCGTTCCAGCAGGCGGATGCCTCGACGAGCCGCAAATATGGCGGCACCGGCCTCGGGCTGGCGATCAGCCGCGAACTGGCAAACCTGCTCGGCGGCGAGATCCAGCTGCGCAGCACGCCGGGCGTCGGCAGTATCTTCGTGCTCTACCTGCCGCTGACCTATGTCGGCGCCGGTGCGGTTGCACCCAGGCCTGTTCCGCCGGCGAATGTCGTGGAATTCGCCGAGGCGGCGGCAAGCCGCCGCGCCGAAAAGCCCGCCGAGCACGTCGCAGACGACCGTCACCGGATAGAGGCCGGCGACGCGGTGCTGCTCGTCGTCGAGGACGACGCGCATTACGCCCGCGTCCTGGTCGATCTCGCCCGCGACAACGGGTTCAAGGTGCTGGTGGCGATGCGCGGCAGCGATGCGTTGACGCTCGCGCAGGATTACAAGCCATCGGCGATCTCGCTCGATATCTTCCTGCCCGATATGCTCGGCTGGACGGTGCTGAGCCAACTCAAGCAGAACCCGCAGACGCGGCATATTCCGGTGCAGATCATCAGTCTGGACGAGGATCGGCAGCATGGACTTACGCGCGGCGCTTTCGCCTTCATGAGCAAGCCGACGACGCCCGAAGGCCTCGGCAAGGCGCTGTCGCGCCTGAAGGCCTATGCTGAGCCGCGCCGCAAGCAGTTGCTGCTCGTGGAAGACGATGAGGCGGAGCGCTTGAGCGTCACTGCGCTTCTCGGACATGACGACATCGACATCACCAGCGTCGGCTCCGGATCCGAGGCGCTTGCCGCTTTGCGTCGCAATTCCGCCGACTGCGTGGTGCTCGATCTTTCTCTTCCCGACATGTCGGGCTTCGACGTGCTGGAGCAGATACGCGACGATGTCGAAATCGGCGAGGTGCCGGTGGTCGTCTTCACCGGCAGGGAGCTCTCTGCAGAGGAGGACGCGACGCTCCACAGCATGGCCCGCAGCGTCGTGGTCAAGGGTGTGGAGTCCCCCGAACGGCTTCTCGACGAGACGGCGTTGTTCCTGCACCGGGTCGTCGCCGACCTTCCGGCGGCAAAGCAGGCGACGTTGCGGGAACTGCATAGTTCGGACGAGGATCTCGTCGGCGAGACCGTGCTGCTCGTCGACGACGACGCCCGCAATATCTTCGCCCTCAGCAGCGTGCTGGAGCGCCGCGGCATGCGGGTGCTGACGGCGACGACCGGCAGCGAAGCCATTGACGTCATCAGCAACGAACCCTCGGTTGCGATC
This sequence comes from Rhizobium sp. H4, assembly GCF_003013335.1. Classification (NCBI taxonomy): domain Bacteria; kingdom Pseudomonadati; phylum Pseudomonadota; class Alphaproteobacteria; order Hyphomicrobiales; family Rhizobiaceae; genus Rhizobium; species Rhizobium sp. H4. The sequence goes on along the minus strand of NZ_PSOW01000009.1, from coordinate 210,180 downwards.
GTGCTGATGGACATCATGATGCCCGGGATGGACGGTTACGAGACGATGCAGGTCATCCGCTCGGAGCCCCGCTTCCGGCGGTTGCCGATCCTGGCGCTGACGGCCAAGGCAATGAAGGGCGACAGGGAGAAATGCCTGGAGGCGGGAGCGTCGGATTACCTGGCGAAGCCCGTCAATACCGAGCAGCTGCTGTCGGCGCTGCGCATGTGGCTGCACCGCTGAGGATCCGGCCATGAACCGCGTCAACATCCTTCTCGTCGACGACCAGCCCGCGAAGCTCTTGAGCTACGAGGTCATTCTCGAAGAGCTCGAGGAAAACCTCATCAAGGCGCAATCGGCGCGCGAAGCCTTCGAGCACCTGTTGCGCACCGAAATCGCCGTCATCCTCGTCGACGTCTGCATGCCCGAGCAGGACGGATTCGAGCTCGTCAGCATGATCCGGCAGCATCCACGCTATCAGAATACGCCGATCATCTTCGTCTCCGCCGTCATGCTGGCCGAACCGGACCGGCTGCGCGGCTACGCGGTCGGCGCCGTCGACTACGTCTCCGTTCCGATCGTGCCCGAGGTGCTGAGGGCCAAGGTCAGGGTCTTTGCCGATCTTTACCGGAAAACGCGGGAACTCGAACGCCTGAATGCCGAGCTGGAGGCGAGGGTGCACCAGCGCACCGCCGAGCTCGAAACATCGGCAGCGCAGTTGCGTCAGCTGAATGAAGAACTCGAGCACCGGATCGACCAGCGGACGCGCGAGCGCGAGGAGGCGCTGGCACAGCTCTTCGAAGCGCAGAAGCTCGACACGATCGGTCACCTCACAGGCGGCGTTGCGCACGACTTCAACAATCTTCTCATGGCGGTGCTCGGCAGTCTCAGCCTGCTGAAGAAACGCCTGCCGGCGGATGAGCGCAGCGAACGCCTGGTGACCAACGCCATCCAGGCGGCCGAGCGCGGCACGGCGCTCACTCAGCGCCTGCTCGCCTTCGCCCGCCGTCAGGAGCTGAAGCCGCAGGCAGTCGACTTCCTCAGGCTGTTCGAAAACGTCGAGGATCTGCTCGCCAAGGCCGTGGGGCCGCGCGTCGAGATCCGAAAATGCATCCCGGCGGATCTGGCGCCGCTGTTGGTGGACAGCAACCAGCTGGAGCTGGCGCTGCTCAACCTCTTCGTCAATGCACGCGATGCACTCGAAAGCGGCGGCGCGGTGACAGTCACCGCGGCGGCGGAAGAGGCACGGCCGACCGGTCTTGCGGGCGGGAATTACATCAAGATATCGGTTTCGGACGATGGCGAGGGGATGGACGAGGCGACGGTCCTGCGTGCCGCCGAGCCATTTTTCACCACCAAAGGGATCGGCAAGGGCACCGGTCTCGGCCTGTCGATGGTGCACGGCCTGGCCGCGCAATCGGGCGGCTCGATCCAGATTTCGAGCACGAGAGGGAAGGGCACCACCGTCTCACTCTGGTTGCCCGTCGCCGAGAGCTTCACCGGGGCGCAGCCGGCGGTCGTGCCGACGCCCGCAGAACCGGTGAAGCCGGTGTCGCGATCGCTTGCCATTCTTGTCGTCGACGACGATGCGCTCGTCAGGACCGGAACCGTGGCGATGCTGGAGGACCTCGGACATCTCCCGCGCGAGGCTGCTTCCGCTTCCCAGGCGCTGGAATTCTTCGCCGGCGGAGAGGAGTGCGATCTTGTTATCACCGATCATGCCATGCCGGGCATGACCGGCGCCGAGCTCGCGCGTCACCTTCGTGCAGCCTTCCCCAACCTGCCCGTGATCCTCGCTTCCGGCTATGTCGAGCTTGCCGAAGACCAAGGGCTCGGGCGGATGCTCAGGATGACGAAGCCGTTCACCCAGGAGCAGCTTCAGGCGGCCATGGACGAAGCGCTCCGGGACAAGGTCGCGGCGGCGTGATCGACAAAGCGAGTGGCAGGCGGTTCACCTTGATAGGCGGGCAGCGTGCGATTGTGATAAGTTTAGGACCGCTGCTCTTGCTTTCCTCGCTTTCAAACCGCTGGCCGGCATAGAGGATACGGATGATAACAACCTCAGTGGGCTCGACAACGAACGCTACGCTTACCCGACGCTCAAAGCCCACTATGCGCAAGCCTGGGCGAACATGATCAGGGAGGCTGCCCCGTTCAGGATACATCTCGAACCCACCCACGCAGGTCCTGATGCGGGCCACATATTCGCGGGCGACGGCGGCAGACGCGGATTTCCTACGAACGAAAGCATAGATACGCGCCACATCCAATTCCGCCTCATCGGTGAGGCGGATATGATAGCGCCTCATTAATCTTCTGCCCGATCAATCTCGTCCATGCGGGCTTCAAGGCGCTTCCAGACCTCATCGAGGGGTTTGGCTTTAGTGGGATCGGCCTTATATGCGTCATAGGTTGCCGCAACTTCCGTTCGAAGCCAATGCTCGACAGCATTTTCGCGTTCTTGCAAAGCTCTCAGCCCTTCGCGAATAACTTCGCTTTCTGAGGCGTAATCACCGTTGGACACTCGTTGCTTAACCAGCTTCGCCATTTCCACGGGTAATGTAATGCTCATCTGCTGGGTCGATCGCATCGATTGCACTCCTATCTGTCTGCACCTCAATAACACATGATGGGATGCAATCCTACTCCATCTCAGCCGATTTGCTTCTGACAATCGCAGCTTCTCACGTCTGCTTGCAGACGAAACTTTTTCCTCCCGCAAAAGTTACCCATATCCCGGCCAACCATCAAAGGCGCTCCCCTTGACCAAAACGACGTTCGGCCCCGCCTTCAGCGAAGACGGCATTCTGTTCCGACTCTGGGCTCCGCTGCATGAAAGCGTGTCATTGAGGATCGAAGGCGCGGACCCCCGTCCGATGCAGGCGGATGACGATGGCTGGCATCGCTGCATGGTCGCGGATGCCGGAGCCGGCACGCGCTACCGTTTCCTGCTGCCGGATGGTCTCGAAGTTCCCGATCCGGCCTCGCGCTTCCAGCCGCAGGATGTGCACGGCCCGAGCGAAGTGGTCGATCTTTCCGACTACCGCTGGAAGACCAATGCCTGGACCGGCCGGCCTTGGGAAGAAATGGTCATCTACGAACTGCATATCGGCTGCTTCACAGCGGAGGGAACTTTCAGGGCTGCGATCGAGCGTCTCGACCATCTGCGGGAACTGGGCGTGACGGCGCTGCAGATCATGCCGCTCAGTGAATTCCCGGGCCGCTATAGCTGGGGCTATGACGGCGTGCTTCCCTATGCACCCGACAGCAGCTACGGCCGGCCGGAGGATCTCATGGCGCTTGTGGACGCCGCACACGAGCGTGGCATCTCGGTCTTCCTCGACGCGGTCTACAATCACTTCGGGCCGGACGGAAACTATATTCCGTCCTACGCGCCGCTCTTTACCGATCATCACAAGACACCCTGGGGCAACGGCGTCAATTATGACGGCGACGGCTCCGAGATGATCCGCGAATTCATCATTGAGAACGCCCTCTATTGGATCACCGAGTTCCGGCTCGACGGTTTTCGCTTCGATGCCGTCCATGCCATCAAGGACGACAGCAAGGAACATCTTCTTCATGCGCTCGCCCGTCGTGCCAGGGCAGCGGCCGGCGACAGGCAAGTTCATCTGATCGTCGAGAACGAGGAGAACGACAGCGACCTGCTGCAACGCGATGAGAGCGGCGAGCCGAGACTGTTCACGGCCCAGTGGAACGACGACTTGCACCATGTGCTGCATATCGCTGCGACCGGCGAGACCTTCGGCTATTATGCCGACTACGCCGGTGATGCCGATAAGCTCGGCCGCGCGCTGACGGAAGGCTTCGTGTTCCAGGGCGAGCACATGCCTTATCGCGGCGCGAGCCGGGGCAAGCCGAGCGGCCACCTGCCGCCGACCGCCTTCGTGTCCTTCATTCAGAACCATGACCAAATCGGCAACCGGGCGCTCGGCGACCGCATCATGGCTGCGAGCCCGGCCGATGCCATCAAGGCGGTCACATCAATCTACCTGCTGGGCCCTGAGATCCCGATGCTGTTCATGGGCGAGGAATGGGGCGCCAAAGAGCCCTTTCCATTTTTCTGCGACTTCGACGAGGATCTGAACGACAAAGTCCGGAAAGGCCGGCGCGAGGAGCTGTCGCGCCTGCCGGGCTTCGATGCCGACGAGCTTCTCGACCCGACGGCGCCGTCGACCTTCGCGGCGGCAAAGCTCGACTGGTCGAAGCTCGCCTCCTCCGAGGTCCTCGATTTCTACAGGACGCTTCTCGATCTGCGGCGCCGGAGGATTACTCCCTTGCTGAAAGCCGGTGTCGGAAATGCGTTCTATCATTCGGCCGGCACTGCGGTCGCGGTGGATTGGACGCTTGCCGGCAACCGACGCCTGCACCTCAGTGCCAATCTCGGCAACGAGAGGGCATGGCTTGCCGATCAGGCGGCAGGCGGAGAGATGATCTTCCGCCTCGGAGACAACGCCGACGGCGAGCTGGCGCCCTGGACGGTGATCTGGAGCCTTGGTGAAGCATCAGGGGCCATATGAAAGCGACTGAACCATGAAGCCCGCGGAGCTTGACAGGCTTGCCCAGTGGTACGGCATCAGCCCGACGAGGCCAAGCCCCGACGGTCGGGAGGTGCCGATCTCCAGAGAGACCAAGCGCAAGATATTGTCGGCGCTGAAAGTCGACCTGACGGCAGCCGTTGGTCACAGGCGGGGCAAGGCGCGGCGGGAGCCGAAGCCGGCGGTGGAAAAGATCGCAATGTCATACCTGCCGAGCTTTTTATCCGGCACGCGGATCTGGGGCATCAGCCTGCAGCTCTACGAACTTCGTTCGGCGCGCAACTGGGGCATAGGAGACTTCGAGGACCTGGTCGTGATGGCGGATCTGGCGGGATCGCTCGGTGCCGATTTCGTCGGCCTCAATCCGCTTCATGCGCCGTTCCTTGCCGATCCCGACCGCTGCAGTCCCTATGAGCCGTCGAGCCGCCAGCATCTCAACCCGCTCTATATTGCCGTTGACCGCCTCCCCGGTTTTATCCTGAGTCGAGAGCTCGAAAGGAAGCTGGAGAGGCTTCGCCGGGCCGATCTCGTCGATTATGCGCAGGTGGCTGGGGTCAAGCTTCAGGCGCTGCGGGATCTCTGGCCGGGCTGGCGGGTACGGAGCGCAGTCGACAAGGTTTATGCTCCCGCGGATTTCGACGCCTTCGTGGCGCGAGGCGGCGACGGCCTGCGGCGGCACGCTCTGTTCGAATGCCTGTCACTTTCGATGGTCGAGCGCGGCGCGGGCGCCGGCTGGCAGGCATGGCCCGCAGATTTTCAGCGTGCCGACAGCCCAGCCGTCGCAGAATTCGAGCGCGATCATGAAGATGATGTGCTGTTCCATATGTGGCTGCAATGGCTCGCCCACCGGCAGATGATGCAGGCGGCGGAGCGGGCGCTGAAGGCCGGCATGCGGATCGGGCTCTATCTCGATCTTGCCGTTGGCGAGGCAGTCGACGGCTCCGCGACATGGAGCGAACCAGAGGTCTATATTTCCGAGGCCACCATCGGCAGTCCTCCCGATCCCTTCGCCGTCGACGGGCAGGACTGGCATCTTGCCGGCTATCTGACTTCCAGGATCGCATCGGGGAAAACTTCTCCCTTTCGTCGTATGGTGAGTGCCGCCATGCGCTACGCTGGCGCGATCCGCATCGACCATGCCCCGGCGCTCCGGCGCCTCTTTCTGGTGCCGCTCGGCAGCAGCGCGGCGGGCGGCGGCTATGTGCGCTATCCCCAGGACCGGCTCCTGCAGATCCTTGCCGAGACGTCCGCCGAGCATCGATGCCTCGTCATCGGCGAAGCTTTGGGAATGATCCCTGAAGACCTGCCCGACGATCTGGCGGCGGCCAGAATTCTCTCCTATCGGATCCTCTCCTACGAACAGGACGAAGGCGGTTTCAAGCCGGCGGATGCCTATCCCGTTCTTGCCTTGGCATGCATCTCGACGCACGATCACCAGACCCTGGCCGGCTGGTGGCGCGGCTCCGACATTCAGGACCGGCGCGAGCACGGCATTGTCCCGACCGATCTCACCGAAAAACATCTCGAACATCGCAAGCGCGAGCGGAGAAGCTTGAAGGCGGCACTCCGGGCCGCCGGTCTCGGCCTGCCGCAACGTCTTGACACAAGGGCAAGTCGGGAGGCGCTGAGGGAACTGACCGTCAGCGCCTATCGCTTCATCGCCAGAAGCCCGTCACTCCTCGTCGCGGTTCGCCTTGCCGATCTCACAGACGAAAAAAGTCCGACCAATATTCCGGGCACCAGCGACAGCTATCCGAATTGGAAGCCGAAGCTGTCGGTTTCGCTCGAGGACCTGATGTCGAACCCACTCGTCAAGCGTGTGACGGCGGCGATGCGCGAGGAAAGGCCGCAAAATCGTATGGCAAGGGAACGAATAGGAAGCCGGCGGATTCTGAATAGATAGAGAAAGGGATCGCCGAAATGAGTTCCAAGAAACAACTGGTCGAAGTCGCGGTGGATACCGAAGAAGGGCGTGTCCCTCTCGGCATCATGAACGCCAAGCAGGCGCTCGAGCTTCCCGATGATCTCGATGTTGAAGTATCGCATCCCGATCACGAGCCGGGCAGCACCGATGTTTTCATCCAGAAGGACGAGTTGCGACGGCATCTCGACGAACGCTAGAGCCAGTTGGCCAAGCGGCGCATCGTCGCGTCATTTACCCTCGATCCCGGAACCTCGGCCGATCTGCATTGTTTGATACGATGAATTAAGGAGAACGTCATGGCACATGCCGACCGGAAACATATCGGCGCTGGCGCAAAGGGAAAAGGTGATGGCAGCGGCGCCATGACCGACCTTAACGAAGAGCAGCTTCCCGAAAACAAGGTCCTGTCGAACCGCGATAAAACGCAACACTCCAAGGAGCGCGGTCTGGACGGCAAGACCATTCAGACCGAGCAATATATGGATCACAGTTCCAACCGAGACCCTGACTGAGGAGAGGCGCGATGAGCAGCAGGCTACCTCCAATTCCAGCGGGCAACGTCAGCAGCAAGGGTGCAGGCAAGCCGCTGAAGACCAAAGCAGAAGACGCCGCAATGGCAAGCGGCGGCGAAGACCCGGATAAGAAGGGTCAGCAAGGCAACAGCAAGATCAATACCAGCCATCAGGGCCATCAGCAGGATCGCTAGGAGGCATCGATGTCCACATCCAAGAAGAGCGCCGCGACCATCCGCCAGGGCGGCCCGGGGGCTTCGCATGAGAATGCCAAGGCTCCGCTCGACATTCCGAAGCCGGCGGCGGAGCCGGACAAGCGCACGCAAAGCAAGGTCTCCGGCGGTGGCGGCGAGCATGATCGCCATCATGGCCACGACCCGCAGCGGAAGTGAGGGGCAGACATAGCGGCGGAACCTGACCAGTCGAAAGATGGTCCGTCGTTTCACATGATCAACATGATGGAAAACAGACCATGACGACCGCATTCATCCTTGTTGCATTGGCTCTCATCGTTATCTACGCCGGCCCGACATTGCTGTTTATCTGCGTCGGTTATGCCGACTACATGATGGAGCGGCGCAGACACTTGTTGGCTTTGAAGCACGCGGTAAGGCGTCGCAGCGACAAGTTTTAGGCGTCCGACAACATCATTGCCGGCGCAAGCGCTAGGCAGACTGCGCGTGTCGCGACATGCGCTGTCAATCGATCATCAAAGCAGTTCTCGTGGAGGACCGCGAGGTCGGAACGTTGATTTAAGGAGATGTGAAAATGCCGCGGCGCAAGAGCAGTGAGACAAATCTCGAAACCAGCGGAGCCAAGATCGGCGAACCGGTGCCGAAAGCCATTATCGACGTCAACACCGCATCCGTCGGCATCCCCCGCCAGCCCGAAGAGGACCTGCGAGCAGAACTGAGCTCGCTGCGGAAACAGATTGGCATGCTCCAGCAGCAGGTCCTGCGCGCTGGGCGATTGGCGAAGGACCGCGCCGGAAAAGCGATCCATCAGACCGAAGCAGTGGTCAAACACCATCCGCTTTCAACGGTTTTGCTCGTGGCTGCTGTCGCGGGTGTGTTCGCCTTTTCCTCATATCACGTCTCCTCGCCGCGTCGTCGCGAGCCATCCGCCTTGCGAGATATTAGAGACTTCTACGACAGGATGCGCGAGCGGATCTGACAAGATTTCAGGATTGTAAGCATCGCGATTTTGCCCGACGCTGCACTGATTGCCTGACTTTCGCAGCAACTCGATGTCTAAGTGGCTGTTCCGAAATGGTTTTCCTATCACGGATCGGCATGTCACGCCGATGTCACGCGACCGTGGAGGTAATATGTGCTTGATTGGGCGTTCGGCGCTTCCGATTTCCAGGCCGGGTGACCTGGAACTAGGAAAATGAGGGGCAGGGGCGCTATTATCGTTGGGGCATGGCGATGACTTTGGAGACCTCCGGGCAGATATCAGAGCCCGACGAATTCGTATTTCCGGTTCACACCCGGACGATCGCGCAGATACGCTATGATATTCTTGGGCAAGTCATGACGGTCGTCTATCATGACGGCCGCTCGCGCACCTCTACCGGCATACAGGGCCCGGCGATGTTGAGAATCCTCGCCCAGCGTCCACTGGAGCGCTCGCCGTTTCTGTTGCGAACGGTCATCTGATAAAGAAATCGGCGCATCCGCAGCTAAATCGTGCTCATGGTGCATCCATTTCCTGGGAACTGCGTTCATCCTCGATAGCCAGTCTATGGAGGGAAGACGATGACCTTTCCACGGCCGAAAGCCGAAGCCCCCGCTCAGCGCTTCGAAGAAGCGCGCGCTGCTGCACGCGACGCTTTGGAAAAACTGATTGCAGCCGCCAATGAAGCCGGATGGGGGACCGAGGAAATCTCGGTCGCATTCGTCGAGGCCGCACGGTTTTTGAGCGAAGCCAACAGAAAAGATCCCGATCCTGCCGACGATCCCATCATCAGCGACGTTCCAGGCAAGCGGGAGCAGATTGGACATGGCGAGCTTTTTGATTAGAGCAAATCCAGCAGAAGCTTGCAGCTTTTTCGGCAACGAAAGCATAGGCCCCGTAGCGGCCACGTCGGCGGGTGGGATCAATTCGAGCCATCGGGCGTTCTGCGGTGAGGAAACACGGGAGACGCATCATGTTCAAGAACGAATCTGGCACGGGCGCGGACGATAGGCTAGACGACGCCGGCATCCCGCTGGCAAACAGAGAAGAGGCGGACATCAATCCTGACCTCCTCAGACGCGAGGGTTTTGCGAGCGAGGCCGAATACCGCGCCTACCTCGCCACGCTTGGCCAAGAGATTCCGTTCGACGCCTATGTGGTGGAAACCGTCGAGATCTCCGAAGGGCATGTTCTGGAAGGCCGTCTGCGGGAGTTGCGGGAAGAGCTCGAAAACCTCCAGGCCCGTCTGCACGTGATCAGGCGACAGGCCGCGACCGTCTTGACCGAAAATGTCCGCTGGGCCGATGCCAGCGCCCATGCGCAACTCGGTGACCGGCCATGGCTCAAGCTGGCCGGCGCGATGGCGGCGGCCTTCGTCGTTACCAGGGGTCTCCGGCGATTGCCTCTCGGGACTGTGGCGACTACGGCGCTGCCCCTGGCCGCCGCCGCGATCAACCGGAAGCTCGCCAGAAATTGATGTCCGAAGGCCAGAGCATGATGCCGAAAAGTGTGAGCGGTTTTCGGATGACATCCTGTTCTAGGCTGAAAGAGCGCCATCTTCTCGCCGAAGTGTTTGTGCCATCTTACTGTCTGGAAGGGAGATGAACATGGCTGGACATGACGACCGCTATGTCGAGATCACGACGCGTCTTCGCTCGATGCGGTCGTTCTGCGACTTCCTCTCACAGGGTGGAACCGTCCGCGTCGCCTTGTCGGACGGTGGACCCTACAAGGACGTCACCGCCATTCTGCTGGAGCGGAATCGCCGGGAGGCGGAAGCGCTCGCCCGCACCCGCAGGCAGCTTTATCCCGACCTCGCAGACGAAGATGTGACGCCGCCACTCTACAGCCGTCACTGACCTTCCTCAAGCAGCGGCCACGCTACGTCTGTCCGTTTCCTCCAGCTGGAACTGATCAATCAGTTGCAGAAGTGTCCTCAAGCAAAACTGATTTCGGCAAAGAGAGGGAGATGGTCCGAGGCGACCCTCGTCAGCCGATTTTGCAGGACAGTGGCTCTTTTGACGACCAGGTCGTCGGTGACGAAAATGTGGTCGAGGCGCATCAGCGGGTAGCGGGAGGGAAAGGTCGCTCTTGGTGCGGCCTTGCCTCCAAGCAGGGCGTCCTTCAATGACCGCGTGGCAAGCCGGTACGTCGCCGATGACGGAATGGCATTGAAATCGCCGCAGAGAATGCAGGGAAGAGGTTCGTCCTTGGTGCCGCGCAGCCAGCCCGAATTCAAGAGCGTCGTCATCTGCCGGATGCGGTCGCGCCCGCGAAGGCCGAGATGAGTGTTGACGACCAGCAGCTTCCTGTCGCCGACCAGGACTTCGACCGAAAGCGCGCCGCGCTGTTCGCCGATCGATGGCAGCGGACCGGCCTTGACCGCAGCGGTCGGCAGCGCCGTGATGATCGCATCGCCATACTGTTCTTCGGCAACCGATAGCGCCGGATGAAAATGAGCCTGCATCTTCAGCAGCGAGGCGATGAGGTGGGCCTGATCGACGCCGCCGGTCCTCCGTCTCAGAACATCGACCTCCTGCAGAGCGATGATATCGGCTCCAGCCTCGGCGATGACCGAGGCGATGCGGCCGGGGTCGAGCTTCCGGTCGTTGCCGATGCAGCTGTGCACGTTATAGGTCAGGAGTTTGATCGATTTATCCGGCATAGACCCGCTCAAGCTGGTCTCCCCACAAGAGACAGGACTCGTACTCCGGTGGGGAACACAAAACTCTTTTGATCGTTCCAGATGATCGAGCCATGGCGCTCGCACTTCGAAAACGGACAATCGATGAGTCTGAAAAAGGTAATCTGGAAAGGACTGCTCGTTGCCGCCCTTTGTATCGCGGGCTTTCTTCTCTATCGGATCTTCCGCCAGTACAGCCTGGAGCAGGTCGTTCAATCGGTCCGCAGCATACCCTTTGCGACCTTTTGCACAGCACTTCTGTTTGCGGCGGCATCCTATCTGTGCCTGAGCTGTTTCGACTATCTGGCGATCCGCTCGCTCGGCAAATCCCTGCCTTACCGGAAGATCGTGCTCGCCTCCTTCATCAGCCTTTCGCTCGGCCACAATATCGGATTTGCGGGGCTGAGCAGCGGCGCCTTCCGCTATCGTTTTTATTCCCGCTGGGGCCTGAGGGCCGAGGACGTGGCGAAGATTATCCTGTTCTGCGGCGTCACCGTCGGCCTTGGCTTGATCACACTCGGTGGCCTTGCCCTGATCGTCAATCCCGGCGATGCCGCGCGTCTGCTGCGCATCGACCCAGCGAGCACTCGGCTATTCGGTCTGCTAGCGCTGGCCGTGCCGGTCGTCTATGCCGGGCTGGCGTTTTTTATCCGCCGCCGGCTGCGGCTCTGGCGCTGGTCGTTGCAGCTGCCGAGATTTTCGATCGCGGTCGCCCAGGTCGGGGTCGGGACGATCAATTTCATGCTGGTGTCCGCCTGCCTGCACCAGATGCTCACGGTCTTCGGCGACGTTGCCTTCTTCAGGTCGGTTACGGCCTACGTGCTCGCTAATTCCGCGATCCTGGCGACGCATGTCCCGGGCGGTCTCGGCGTACTCGAGGCGACCGTCTCCTATGCCGTGCCGCAGGAGGCATCGATCGGCGCGCTGATTGCATTCCGCTGCGCCTATTTCTTCATTCCGCTGGCGCTCGGCACCACGCTTCTCATCATCAGCGAAGTGATCTTCCGGCGCCGGTTACGCGGGGCGGATCAGGAGACGGAAGAGCGCGCCGAGGCCCAGTCGGTCTAGGAGCCCCAATGGCCGCGCCGGGTCGAAGAGCGCGGTGCCCCTGATCGGCGAAATACTGCCCGAGAGATCGACGGCAAATTCCCGCAAGCCCCGAGGCCCATCATTGAGCTTGTCGATTGCTTGGATGATCGAGCCGCTCTGCGCAAAGGCTGCGGCAAAGGTCTCCGTGGTCGTTCCGAGATATTCGGCCAGCAGATGATGGCGCAGTTCCGCGATTGCGCCGCGATGCTCGTCATTGCCGGCCTCGAGAAGCATGTCGCATTCCGAATCCAATCCCTCCGAACGGTTATTTAGGTTGGAGGAGCCGATGCGGATCAGTTCGTCGTCGGCAATGATCAGCTTGGAATGGATGAGCACCTCCACCCCGTCGGCCTTCCCCGGCTCTGACGCCCCGGGCACTGGCGGCCCGGGCACGACGGGGAAATAGACCCTGAACCGGTCGGCACGATCGGCGCGCTTGAGGCGGCGGATGACGCGGTCGCGATTGCCGCCCATGAAGAGCTTTTCGATCAGGCCATGGGAAAGACGTGTGCAGATGACGACGATCTCGGGGCCATCTTCCTCCTGCAGCCGCGCGGCGAGGGCGTCAGCGACGCGGAAAGAGGCAAGATATTGCGCTTCGATGTAAAGCTGCCGCCGTGCCCGGGCGATGATATCGAGGGTCGAGGCGATGCCATCGCTGATTCCGGCGCGGAAAGTGGTCGCCGGCTCCGTCAGCACGAAGCTCACGGGGATCTGCTTCAGCGAAACGGCAACATCGCGCGGCCATGTGAAGGGGAAGCTCTCGGCAAGCGGTCCATGCTTTTCGCCGGTGGCCCTTTCCCAGCGCCGCCGTGCGATATCGCCGATCAGCCTGGCCGCGTCGCCGGTGACCATCGCCTGAACGTCATGCAGCGGATCGTAGGACACGCCTTCGGGGTCGCGTCGCAATGCCTCCCTTGCCCGGTGGCGTCTCGTATCCCACCGCCGCGATGTCAGGTCCATGCCGCCGATGAAGGCGACGGCGTCGTCGATACAGACGAGTTTCTGATGGTGGCAGCCGCGCACCGTGTTTTGAAGATCGAAGCGCAGATCGATCCCGGCATTCCTCGGGAAGTTTTTCTTGCGAAGCACCTGCAGAGATTTGTCCGAATAGATCGGCCCGAGCGCCCAGATGAGGATGCGTATTTCAAGTGCCGGATTTGCCGCCGCCAGGGCATGCAGTAGGTCTGCCAATGTTTCCTCGGATTTTTCGGGCTCCATCCGGATGTCAGGATTGAAATCCCACCCGACGATCCACACACTGCGCCGCGCCTGCCGCAGCGTGCGCGCCAGCTCGGCGAAATACTGGTTGCCATTGATCAGGAAGGCCGCCTTTTCGGCGTAGCCTTCGAGTTCCTGTTTTTCACCGCCGCCTGGCTGTTGCGCTTTTGTTCTAAGCAGGTAGGGTTGATTGAGCATGGTTTCTAACGCGGTCATGGTTGCCTCGGCCTTTCGACTGAAAGCAAACGCCCGGGACTTTCCCGAGTTCCCGATCGCAGCCGGCGATGGAAAATGTAAGGAAAAGAAATGTCAAAGCGAGCAGGCAGCGCCGATCTTCCCCTCCACGGGGGACGTGTGCCGCATTGGCTCGGCGAACGGATGACACGGCTCGGCACGCTGATCACCGAGGCGATCGTTCATCACTACGGCCGCGACGAGTTTCTGCGCCGGCTTGCTCACCCTTTCTGGTTTCAGTCCTTCGGTGCTGTCATGGGCATGGACTGGCATTCCTCCGGCATCACCACAAGCGTTCTCGGCGCCTTGAAGCGCGGGCTGAAACCGCGCGCCGGCGAACTCGGCCTGCATGTTTGCGGCGGACGCGGCCAGCACTCGCGTAAGACGCCGCAGGAGCTCGTGTCGATCGGCGAGCGCGTCGGCCTTAACGGGGAGGGGCTGGCGACGACCAGCCGTCTGATCGCCAAGGTCGACAGTGCCGCCCTTCAGGATGGGTTCGACCTTTATCTTCACGGCTTCATCGTCGCCGACGATGGTCATTGGGTGGTCGTACAGCAGGGCATGAATGGCGACCGGCGGCAGGCCCGGCGCTATCATTGGCTATCCGAAGGCCTGGAGAGTTTCCTCGACTCACCGCATGCGGCGATCGAGGGACGGAGCCAGGGCGAGATCGTCAATCTCGCCGACAGGCGCGCCGAGCGCTCGCGGCAAGGGCAGCTCGATCTGCTGGCGACCCTCGGTCCCGACAGGATCGTCCGCGAGGCGGCCGCGCTGCAACGCGCCGAGCAACCTGAGCCCGCGGTCGACGAACAGCCGATGCTGCCGCACCTGATCATGCCCGCCCATCACGATGTCCGCGAGAGCGATGTCAATATGCGCCGTCTGCATGGCAATCTCGCCGCGGCGGCCGATCGCGGGCCAGCTGATTTTCAGGAACTGCTGCTCGTTCCGGGTGTCGGCGCACGCACGGTGAAGGCGCTGGCGATGGTGGCGGAAGTCGTCCACGGTGCGCCCTGTCGTTTCTCCGACCCGGCGCGCTTCTCGATCGCCCATGGCGGCAAGGACCGCCACCCGTTCCCGGTCCCGCTCAAAGTTTACGACGAGACGATCGGGGTGATGAAATCGGCGGTGCTGAAGGGCAAGCTTGGACGGGAGGAGGAGTTGCAGGCGCTGAAGCGCCTGGATGAGCAATCCCGGCAGATGGAACGTTATGTGACCGGCCCCGACCTCAAGGAAATCATCGCAGGCGAGTTCCGTCAATCCGCCGATTTCGGCGGGCGCAGCGTCTTCGGCTGGGAAGCCCCGCTGGCGGGTAAAGACTGACGGTCAGTGCCCATCCGGCGGGACGGCTTCGGCCGGCACCGTCTCTTTCAAATTCTTCCGGTGGAAGATGAAGAGCCCGGCAAAGACGATGATGGCGGCGCCGATGACGATCTGCATGTCGGGAATATCGTTGAAGAAGATGTAGCCGAGCACGATCGCCCAGAGCAGCAGCGTATATTGCAACGGCGCCAGCAGCGATGCCGGTGCGAGCTTCAGCGAGCGGGTGATGAGCAGATGCGCGCAGGTGGCGACGATCCCAAGCAGCAGCATGCCCGACCAATCGACCGGTGTTGCCGGCTGCCAGTGGCCGATGCTTAGGCCGATGCCGGTGACAAGGGCGGCGACCGTCTGCCAGGTTACCAGCGTCGTGTCGCTGGTCGAGCGCAGATAGCGGCTCATGACCAGCGACAGGGCAAAGCAGAAGCTGCCCGCAAGGCCGAAGAAGGACGGAAGCGATAGCATCGCCGTCGACGGGCGCAGCGCAATGACGACGCCTGCGAAGCCGATCAGAACGGCGAGCCACCGGCGCCAGCCGATCTTTTCTCCGAGAAAGAAATGCGAGAGTGCCGCTATGTAGATCGGCCCCGCCATATAGAAGGTCATGACGTCTGCGAGCGGCAAATAGGCGACGGCGGCATAGAACAGGGCGACGTCGCCGGTCGCCATGGCCACCCGCATGAACTGGAGGCCTTTCTGCTCGACACGGAACAGGGCCCTCAGCCCTTGCCGCGCGATCATCGGTCCGAGCACGATGAAAGCGCCGAGCGAGCGGATGACCAACACCTGGCCGACGCCAAAGCTGGTCATCAACCACTTGCCCATTGCATCGTTCAGCGCAAACAGCAAATCGCCGAGCAGCATCAGTACGACGCCCGTCATGATCAGGTTTCCTGTATTGGCGACGGCCGTCTTGGTCTTCATTCCCGAATCCTCACAAAAATGGCCGCGCATGCGCGGCCGAATGCGGCTTCGGCCTTAACAAGGCCGATGTCAAGTGTTCACTTGTGTACAGACGGCGGTCGGCCGGCGTGGAAAGAGCATGCCAAGGCTGAACCGCTGGCGGTCATCGCCGAGCGAAGCGGTCAAGCCTTCTCTTGGCTGGAGGGGGAGCTAACCCCTGCCATACATCCGGCTCGCCCGCAGCAGGCGTTGCGAATAGGGATGTTCGACCGCGCCTCTTCGCAAGGCCTCTATATCGACCTGTTCGACGATCTCGCCCGCTTCCATGATGGCGACGCGGCTGCACATGTGGGAGACGACAGCGAGATCGTGGCTGACGAGGAGATAGGTGAGGCCGCGCTCCCTGCGCAGGTCCTGCAGCAGATTGAGGATCTCGGCTTGGACCGACACATCGAGCGCCGACGTCGGCTCGTCGAGAAGCAGGACATCAGGGTTCAGCATCAGGGCACGGGCGATCGCCACACGCTGCCGCTGCCCGCCGGAGAGCTGATGCGGAAACCGGTAGCTGAGCGCCGGATCGAGGCCGACCGATCGCAGCACGGCGTTCGCATCGACGGAGTTTCGGTCCAAGCCCTGGTTGCGCAGCGGCTCCTGCAGCTGCGAGCGGATGGTCTTGCGCGGATGAAGCGAGCCATAAGGGTCCTGGAACACCATCTGCACCCGCCGATAGAACGGCCGGCCGCGCTGCTGCTCCAGCGTCTCGCCGTTGAGGGCGATCCGGCCGTCATAGTTGGCGTTGAGGCCGGAAACCGCCCGGAGAACCGTGGACTTGCCGCAGCCGGATTCGCCTACCAAGCCGAAGGCCGTGCCGTTCTCGATGGCGAGGTTCACATCCTTGACGACAGGCCGCTGGCCGTGCCCGAAGCGGATGGTGAGATTGTCGATCCGGATCATCGTGGCGCCTCCGCGAAGTCATTCAGCCACGCGGGATCGCGCTTCAGGATCGGCAGCCGGGCGGGCGGATCCTCGATCGTCGGCAGCGAGGCGAGCAAGCCCTGCGTATACGGGTGCCTCGCCTTGTCGAGATCGCGCGCCTCCAGCATTTCCACGACGCGACCGGCATACATGATGAGCACGCGGTCGCAGAAATTGCGGATGAGGTTGAGGTCGTGGCTGATGAAGATCAGGCCGAGATTGCGGCTTGAAACGAGTTCGTCGAGCAGTGCCAGGATCTCGAGCCTTACGGTTACGTCAAGCGCGGAGGTCGGCTCGTCGGCGATCAGCACCTCTGGTTCGGCAATCAGCATCATGGCGATCATCACGCGCTGGCCCATCCCGCCGGATATTTCGTGCGGATAGAGGCGGGCAACGCGCTCGGGATCGCGGATCCGCACGGCTTCGAGCATGTCGAGCGCCTGGGCGTAGGTCTTTTTCGCGCTCACCTTGGGATGATGGAAGCGGTAGGTCTCGGCGATCTGCTCACCGATCCGCATGACAGGATTGAGCGAATATTTCGGGTCCTGCAGGATGAGGCCGATCCGCCGCCCGCGGATCGTCATCATCGTCCGCTCATTCGCCTTGAGGAGATCCACATCTCGGAAGCGCATTCGCTCGGCGCTGACCTGTGCTGTCGGCGGCAGCAGTTTCATGATTGCCCGGCCGACTGTGGATTTGCCCGATCCGGATTCGCCGACGATGCCGAGCTTTTCCTGGCCGAGCGCAAAGCTCACGCCGCGCACCGCGCGCATGTGGCCGCCGCCATAGGCGATTTCGAGATTGCGGATGTCGATCAGGGGCTGCGTCATTCCGAACCTCTCGGGTCGAGTACGTCGCGCAGCGTATCGCCGACGAGATTGAAGGCGAGGCTGACGAGGGCGATGGCGATGCCGGGCGCGGCGATCACCCAGGGGCTATCGAGCATGAATTCGCGGCCGCTGGCGGCCATCGAACCCCATTCCGGCCATGGCGGCTGTGCGCCGAGGCCGAGAAAGCCGAGACCGGCAGCGGTGATGATGATGCCGGCCATGTTGAGCGTGACGCGCACGATCACCGAGGGAATGCACATCGGCAGGATGTGGCGTGTGATGATGGCGATCGACGTTGCGCCCTGCAGGCGCACGGCGGCGATATAATCGGCCTTGCGCAGGCTGAGCGTTTCGGCGCGCGCCAGTCGCGCGATTGGCGGCCAGGCCGTCAGCGAAATGGCGATGATCGCATTGGTGATGCCGGGCCCGAGAGCGGCGGCAAAGCCGAGCGCCAGCACCAGCCCGGGGAAGGAGAGGAAGATATCGGTGATGCGCATCAGGATTTCGTCGACGATTCCGCCGAAATAGCCCGAAAAGGTGCCGATCAGCAGGCCGAGCGGCGCGACGATGATCGTGACCAGCATGATGATGTAGAGCGTCGTGCGGGCGCCGTAGATCACCCGCGCAAAGACGTCGCGGCCGAAATTGTCGGTGCCGAGCCAATGTTCGGCGGAAGGCGGCGCAAGCCGCCCTGCCATGTCCTGAACGATCGGATCGTAGCTCGTCAGCAGGGGAGCGGCTGTCGCCACGACGATCAGCAGCACGATGATGACGAGGCCAGCGAGCCCGAGCGGATGCAGGCTGAATTTCTGCCAGCCCTGATGGATCTGCTGCGCCGACGACTGGAACCAGCCCTGAGGCTCGGGCGCGTGCAGCCAGTTGCGAAAGCCGCCGGCATGGGTGGTCTCTGCGTCTTCGGTAGAGATCGTCATGGCGTCACCGTGTTCTCGGATCAAGGATGCGATAGAGGACGTCAGACAGGATGTTGATGGTCAGGAAGACGGCGCCGATCGTCAGCACCGAGCCCATCACGACGTTCATGTCGTTCATCTGCAGCCCGCGGGTGAGGTATTGGCCAAGCCCCGGCCAGCCGAAAACCGTCTCGATCAGCACCGCGCCTTCGAGCAGGCCGCCGAAGGTCAGCGCCAGGATCGTCAGGAGCTGCACGCGGATATTGCGGAAGGCATGGCGCCAGACGACCTTGCGGGTGCCGAGCCCCTTTGCCCGGGCGGTGATGATATATTCCTGGCTGAGCTGTTCCAGCATGAAGCTTCGCGACATGCGGCTGATATAGGCGACGGAGTAATAGCCGAGGATTGCCGCCGGCAAGATGATGTGGCCGAGCGCATTGTAAAACACGTCCCATTGGCCCTCAATCGCCGCATCGATCAAGAGAAAACCGGTCATCGGCGTGACGAGGCCTTCGTAGAAGACGTCGACCCGGCCCGATGCGCCGACGAGCTTCAGCTTGGCGTAGAAGATGAAGAGCGCCATCAGGCCGGTCCAGAAGATCGGAATGGAATGGCCGGCAAGGGCGACGATGCGGGCGATATGGTCGATGATCGTCCCACGCCGGACCGCAGCGGTGATGCCCAAGGGAATGCCGACGATCGCTCCGATGATCATCGCGATGATGGCAAGCTCGATGGTTGCCGGAAAGATCGTCATCAGATCGGTCAGGATCGGCTGGCCTGTCGTCGCCGACATGCCGAGATCGCCGGTGGCGATCTTCCCGACATAGGAGAGGAACTGCATCCAGATCGGCTGCCCGAGGCCGAGCTCGTTATAGACGCGGTCGTAAACCTCCTTGCTGACCTCCGCCCCGGTGATAGCAAGCACCGGGTCGGCAGGCAGCAGGCGGCCCATCGAGAAGGTCAGAAAGAGCAGGCCGAGCAGCGTCGTCACAACGGCCACCACGCGTCCCGCCAGCCGCCGCAGCAGACTCAGCAGCGGATGCGGAGCCGCATCGGTGAACCCGCTCCCTGCCGGTTGCCGGCCCTCCCGCTTCGATGTCAGATCGGCGCTCGCCACGCGCTCTACTCCTTGGTCACATCATGCCAGCGCGTCGACCAGGTCGTATGCCCGCGATAATTCTTCACGTTGGCGCGCATGACATAGGGGTCGGTTCGCTGGAAGAAGATGACGAGCGGCGAAGCCATGCCGGCATAGATGCCGTCCATCTTCTTGAAGATGTCGGTGCGCTTTTCGGTGTCGCGCTCCCGCATCGACTGGTCGATGAGCGTGTTGAGCTCGTCCACCTTCATGCCCGTACGCCAGAGATAGTAGCTGCCGAGGCGCGCCTCGTCGCTATTGTCGGGGTTGAAGGCATATTGCGTGGCGACAGCGAAGGGATCCGGCAGGCGGGCGCCGGAATTGCCGAGCAGCACCTCGAATTTGCGCTCGCGGAAGGCGGGCGTGAACTCGCCGGGCACCAGGTCGAGATCGAAACCGGCGGCGCGCGCACTCGCCTGCAGCGCCTCCGCGAAGGGCAGGGTTGGGGCTCCCGAGGGATTGAGCACCTTCTTCAGGCCGTTGGGATACCCTGCCTCCGCCAGCAGCGCCTTGGCCTTGGCGGGGTCGTAATCATAACGAACGGCCGCCTCCTCGGGCGCGCCAATCATGCCGCGCGGGATCATCGACTGCCAGGGAAAGCCGGTATAACGCATGATGTTGCCGGAGATCGCCTTCCAGTCGAAGGCATGCTGGAATGCCTCGCGAACCTTCGGCTTCTGCAGATCGGGGTCTTTCTGGTTGAGGGCGATGTAGTAGAACCCGAGCCCCGGAACGTTTTCGATCACCACGTCCTTGTTGCTGGCGAGCGCATCGAGATCGCCGCTTGCCACATACTGGCCGACATCGACGTCGCCGGCCTCGAGCTGGAGCCGGAGATTGCCGGATTCCGGGATGTGGCGGGCGACGACGCGCGCCATGGCCGGCTTGCCGCCCCAATATTTCGGCTGCGCATTGAAGATCGCCACATCGTTCGGACGCCATTGCGCCAGCCTGAACGGGCCGCTGCCGGCGGAATTGGCCGAAAGCCAGGCGCCGCCGAAATCGCCGTTCGCCTCATGCGACAGGACCGTTTTCTTGTCGACGATGCCGATCGACGAGCCGGCCAGCGAATAGAGCACGAGGTCGGTGTTGACGGCCTGCGGCAACTCGATCTCCAGCGTATGCTCATCTTTGGCGCGAACGAGCTTTTCGACGTTGTCTGAAGTAAAACCCCAGAGAGCGATATCGGTGGAGCCGACCTGGCCCATCTTGATGACGCGCTGGATCGACCAGGCAGCATCCTCGGCGGTCACCTTGTTGCCGCTCTGGAAGACCGCATCGTCGCGCAGGGTCAGCGTGATGATCTTGCCGTCGGCCGAAACCTCCCATTTCGTCGCAAGCATCGGCTTCAGCGTCTTGAGGTCGTCGGGCGAGAGTTGCACGAGGTTGTCGTAAAGATTCGAGATCAGCTCGGACACCGTGCGGGCGTTGTTCTGGGCCGGATCGAGCGTCCGGATACCGGTCAGATTCGTTCCGATGACCAGCATGTTGGGCGGCGATGCCGCCACGCTCGGCTGCGCCGCCATCAGGGCTCCGGTAACTGCGATCGTCGTCAATAGCTGTTTCAGCATCTCAAGACCTCCCAATCTCATGGCGCCATCCCGCGCCTGTTGCTTGCAGAAGATGTTCGAACTCAGCCGGCAGCCTTCACGGCCTGCCGGTCCGGTTGCGTTTGAATGTCGCCCTCGGCCTCCCAGCCTCGAAGCAGGCGATGCAGCTCCTGGCGATCATGTTGATCGAGCTGCGGCAATCCCGGCACACGCACCGGCCCGACATCGAGGCCGGAATAGGTGACGGCTTCTTTGACGACCGTCACGTTTGCGCCGTTGCGAAATTTGGTTCGCATCCGCTCGAAGGGTTCGAGCTTGCCGACGATTGCTCTTGCTGCGGCGAAATCGCCCCTCTCAAGTGCGTCGTGGACGGCGAGCGAAAGCTTCGGTGCGACGTTGACGAGGCCTGACGTGAAGCCACGCGCGCCGGCTGCGGTGAAGGTCGGCGCCCAGCTTTCCGCCAGGCCGCAGACGAACAGCGCACCGTTCGGGTCGGCGGCGGGAATCGCGCGCGACAGCAGCATCAGATCGGTCGTGGCGAATTTGATGCCGGCAATATTACCGTGATTGGCAAGGCGGACGATTTCGGCGACGGTGAAACCCTCGGCCCTGACATAGGCGACGAGCGGCAGGGCCGACACATCGGCGAGGTTGCAGAAATAATCGATCTGAGCCGAAGGAGCCGCGAAAGGATCGACGGGCTGATGCGACATGACGGCCGATGCGCCGATCGCCGCCGCATCCTTGGCCATGCCGATCGCTTCGCGCAGCGAGCGGCCAACCGCCGCCGTCACCGGCGCGCGGCCGTCGACGCCTGCAACCGCCGCTTCGTGGACGATCCGGATCTCCTGCGGCGTCAGGGCATAGAATTCCCCGGTATTGCCGGCTGCGACGATGTTGTGAATGCCCGCCGCAGCCACCCGCGCATAAACCTTCGCCGTAATTCGGGGTTCAACTTCGCCCCCACCGTCATAAGCCGTGACTGGCACGCCCGACACGCCCGTAAGCGCCTTGCGCATGATCGCGATGCTCATTTTTCTACCCCGCTCGCTTTCCATCAAAATGACTGTTTGCCGAAGCGGAAAGGCGGCAGCCCCTCCGCCTCCACGTCGAAGGCGATGACCGTGCCCGCCTCGAAACGGCCGGTCCGGTCGGTCGACAGGCTCGTGACGTAGAGGGTGCTGAAATCAGGCCCTCCGAAACACGGCATTGTCGGTGCTGCGACCGGCAGAATGTAGATTTCGACGATCTCGCCTTCGGGAGATATTCTGTTGAGGCGGCCGGCGGAAACGCCGGCGCTCCAGTAAAACCCGTCGCGATCGGTCGTCGCGCCATCAGGCCGTCCCTGTTCTTCGGTGAAGCTGCGAAGGCGGCGTCCTTCGCCGAGTTCACCCGTCCCGGGATTGAAATCGAAGGCCTGCAGGAAACATTGCCGGCTGTCGGAGTGATACATGCGCCGGCCGTCCGGCGACCAGGCGAGGCCGTTGGAACTCGTTAGACCAGTTGCGACGGCGCGCGCGCTGCCGTCGGCTCCCACGCGAAAAAGCGCGGCGTCATTTACCTGTGGCTTGGCTTCGCTGATCGAGCCGACCCAGAAGTGTCCTTCCGGGCCGACCTTGCCGTCGTTGAGGCGGCCGTTGACGTGACGCCCGACCGGATCGCAAAGAAACTCGATATCGCCCGAGGCGGGATCGAAGAGGTGGACGCCCGTCTGAAGACCGACGACTATCCTGCTGTCACGGCAAAGCCCGAGGCAGCCGACCGCCGCCGGCATTGCGAAGCGGTCGACCGCGCCTTCCGGGGAAAGCCGCAGCACTGCCGGCGCCAGGATGTCGACAAGCCAGAGAGTACCAGTCTCCTCGTCCCATACGGGCGATTCACCGACCGTCAGTGGCTGCTGCAGCACCGAACGGATCTTCGGCTCAATGATGCGGGGCGCCGTCACGGTGCCGTCTCCAGGTCTTTGATGAGACCCTCGGCATCGCGCATGCGGATGTTGCCGTCATGGTTGAACTCGCAGAAACCGCCGCCCTGGAAGGCGCGGGCGACCCGTCCCTCGGCTCCGCCCTCGATATGGGCGTGATCGCGGGGCCGGTCTTGAGGCTGGTAGCCGAGCCGCCTTGCCAGATCGTTGTTCCACCATTTCTCGTCCGTATCGGAGACGCCATAGACCACAGTCGCGGCGATCGACGGATGGGTGAGCCCGATCTGCACCAGCTGCGCGAGATCCCGGGCGCTGATCCAGATCGCGATCGATCGCTCGCTGTTCGGATAGCTGCCGGCATTGCCGATGCGAATGGAAAGAGAACGGATGCCCGAAGTGTCGTAGTAGAGCCCCGCCACCAGCTCGCCCCAGCATTTGGACAATCCGTAGGGACTGTCCGGCCGCATCGGATCAAGCGGCGATATGACTTCGCCACGCGGATAAAAGCCCGTCGCGTGGTTGCTCGAGGCGTAGACCATCCGCCCGACCTTGTTGATCCGGGCGGCCTCGTAGAGATTGTAGGTCCCGAGCACATTGGCCTGAAGAATGGCATTCATGTCGACGCCGCTGGCGATGCCAGCAAGATGAACGACGCCATCGACCTCTCTGAGGGCCGCCATCGCCTCGTCGAGCTGCGAGAGATCGGCGCGCACGAAATCTTCGTTTTCAGCCAGCTCGGCGGGCTCATGAATGTCGATCAGACGCAAGTGCTCTGCATGCTGGCGAAGGAACGGGCGAAGCAGCGCCCCGACGCGTCCGGCAGCACCTGTCACAGCAACCCGTCTCATCGTTCTTCCTTCCATCATCGCTCAAACCCCCTGGAACATGCGGGCGCGCGCATTCAGTATGTGTCTCTTCATCGCATCGTGGGCTTCGGCTTCCTGCCGCGCGAAGATCGCCTCCACGATCACCGCGTGCTCGTCCTGCACGCTGCGGATCTGCTCCGGCGTGCGCTTCAGGCTGAGGCTTCGCGTCACCGAATGGCCGATGGCGAAATGCGGCCGGAACCATTCGCGCACGGTGATGTGAAACTGGTTGCCTGTCGCCATGGCGATCGCGTCGTGGAGGGCTTGGTCCTCCTCGGCGCCGAGTTCGCCATTCTTCAGGCATTGCTCGATCGCGACCAGGGCCGCCGTGATCCGCTCCTTGTCGGCCGGCTGCCAGTTCCGCGCGGCCAGCTCCGCGGCCTCTGCCTCGAGCCCAGCGCGGAATTCGAAGAAGCGCTGCACGTCGGCGAGCGAGCCGACCGGAACCATTTTCAGCATCGACGAGTCCGGCCGCTGCCGGACATAGGAGCCGGACCCCTTGCGCGAGACGATGAGGCCGTCGGTTCTGAGCCGCTCCAGCGCCTCGCGCACCACGGGCCTCGACGCGCCGAAATCGGTGGCGAGCTTCGTCTCCGACGGCAGCCGCTCATTTACCGGAAACTTGCCGTCCGCGATCATCCCTACGATCTTCTCGTAAATGATGTCGCTGAAGCGCGTTGCGCCTCTGTTGGAAACGGCATCGACTGCGAATGTCATTATCGTCCTTTTCTCTCCCGCCCCCGCGGCAATTTCAGCCGCCGCCTTCCTGGCCGGCGAGTAGAAGCCGAATGTGCCTGCTCGATCATGCGCCGGGATGGCGCCGTGCTGTCGCAGCCACGGTGTGGCTACTGGACAGCATCTGACAGATCAGCCGTTTTTTCTCCCCAAGGCTCGTCCCAACGGCTTTGGCGCCAGGTTTGATGCTGCATCGCTACAGAATCTGTAATTATCTGTCAACTCTTGTAATCATCTGGGAACGTGTCTATGGTTTCCTCCCAGCGCCGAGGAGGGCGCGAAACGGCAGGTCGGGAGCCTGCCGTGCCAAGCGGGACAAGCCTGTTCCGGCATAAAAGGGGAGGAATCGATGCCCAATGAAATTCTGTCTCGCGGTGTCACCCGCCGCGCCGTTCTCGGCGGCATGGCCGGCGCTGCGGCACTGTCCATCGCCGGTCGCGCTTTTGCGGCGGGAGGTGAAGCGCCGGCTTTGGCGCAGCTCGTCAAGGACGGAAAACTGCCGCCGCTCGCCGAGCGCCTGCCGAAAAAGCCGATGGTGGTGACGCCGTTCGAAAAGGTCGGCACCTATGGCGGTACGCTGCGGCGCGGCCTGCGCGGTTCATCGGATCACAACGGCATCCTGCGCATGGTCGGCAACCAGAGCCTCGTGCGCTGGAACCTGGAATTCACCGCTGTCCAGCCGAACCTGGCCGAACGCTGGGAGGTCAGCGACGACGCCACCCAGTTCACCTTCCATCTGATCGAAGGCGTGCGCTGGTCCGACGGCCATCCCTTCACGGCCGACGACATCGTTTTTGCGATCGAAGACTGCGTCAAGAATACCGAGCTCTACAGCGCCACGCCGGCGCAGCTTGCCGTCGCCGGCAAGCCGGTCACCGTCGAGAAAATCGACGATTACACGGTGAAGTTCACCTTTGCAGCGGCCAACGCGCTTTATCTGGAAAATCTTGCCACGCCGCTCGGCCAGCATCCGACGCTCTTCCCGAAGCATTACTGCAGCCAGTTCCTGCCGAAATATAATCCCAACCTCGAGGCCGATGTGAAGAAGGCGGGGGTCACCAGCTGGACGGAACTGTTCCGCAGCCGCTGCGGCGACATCGAAATTCCGACGCGCTGGGGCAATGTCGACAAGCCGACGCTCGATCCCTGGGTCGTCCAGGAGCCTTATGTCGGGGGTGCGACCCGCGTCGTCATGACCCGCAACCCCTATTTCTGGCAGGTCGATACCGCAGGCAACCAGCTTCCCTATATCGACGAGGTCAACTTCGGCATTTCGCAGGACGTCGAATCGCTGATGCTGAACGTCATCTCCGGCAAGATCGACATCCAGGAGCGCCACATCAGCGTGCTCGCCAACAAGCCGACGCTATCGCAGAATATGCAGAAAGGCGACTACCGCCTGCTGACGCTCGTGCCGTCAGCCGCGCAACAGTGCCAGATCTACTTCAACATCACCCACAAAGATCCTGCCATGCGCAAGATGTTTGCCGACAAGTCGTTCCGGCAAGCGCTGTCGATCGGCATCAATCGGCCGGAACTGATCGACATCGTCTATTTCGGACAGAGCGAACCCTACCAGGCCGGGCCGCGTCCGACCCATCCCTGGTACAACGAGAAATATGCGCGCCAGTTCACCGAATATGACGCCGACAAGGCCGGCGCGATGCTCGATGAAGCCGGCTACAAGAAGGGCGGCGACGGTTTTCGCCTCCGGCCCGATGGCCAGAAGGTATTCTTCTCGATCGACGTCATTCCGACGCTCTATCCCGACCTCGTCGATGCGCTGGAACTGGTCAAGACGCATTGGGCTCAGATCGGTATCGACATGAAGGTCAACACGATCGAGCGGGCGCTCTATTACACCCGCGGCGACGACAATGCCCATGATGCGGCGGTGTGGCCGGGTCCTGGCGGTCTCGATCCGATGCTCGACCCGCGTGACTTTTTCGCCTTCCATCCGCAGGGCTCGCGCTACGCCATTCCTTGGACGCTCTGGTACACGTCCAACGGTGCGCGAGGCGAGGAACCGCCGGAAAGCCAGAAGAAGCGCATGAAGCTGTTCGACGAGGCGCGTTCCACGGCCGATCTCGACAAGCGCGGCGCGATCATGAAGCAGATCTTCGATATCGCGGCGGAGGAATTCGAGACCGTCGGCCTCTGCCTCGCCGTCGGCGGCTTCGGCATCATCCGCAACAATCTGCGCAATGTTCCCGAGAAGGAGCCGGACAGCTGGTCTTGGCCCAATCCGGGGCCGGCGATGCCGCAGCAATTCACCTTCACGAGCTGATTTTGATCGAGCGCCGTACCGACGGCACGGCGCTTTCTTTCGGTTCGTCCTCCGAGACGCCTTGCCGGCCGCGACAGCCGGCAAGGCCCGAAGGGCGGTGTTCAATGCAAGAGGCGCCTCATGCTGGTCTTTATCGCCAAACGTTTGCTATGGATGATTCCATCGCTCTTTGCCGTCAGCTTCCTGGCTTTCGTGCTGATCCAGCTGCCGCCGGGCGACTATGTCACCACCTATATCGCGACGCTGGCAGCCTCCAACGAGATCGTCGACCAGAACACGGCGGCGCAATTGCGTGAGCGCTTCGGCCTCGATGATCCGATGCTCATCCAATATTTCAAGTGGATGTGGGGCATCCTCTCGCGCGGCGATTTCGGCATCTCCTTCGAATGGCAGCAGCCGGTCTCCGACCTGATCTGGGAGCGCATGGCGCTGACCCTCGTCCTGGCTCTTTCGACGTTGATCGCCACCTGGGCGATCGCGCTGCCGATCGGCGTGTTTTCCGCCGTACGCAAATATTCGATCGGCGACTATTTCTTCACCGCCTTCACCTTTTTCGGTCTGGCCGTTCCCTCCTTCCTGCTGGCGCTGGTGCTGATGTATATCGCGGCGGTCGAATTCGGCCAGGATGTCGGCGGGCTGTTTTCGCCTCAATACGAGAACGCCCCCTGGAGCTTAGCCAAGATGGTCGATCTCTTCTCGCATCTCTGGCTTCCCGTCATCATTCTTGCCGTCTCGTCGACGGCGAGCCTCATCCGCGTCATGCGCGCCAACATGCTCGACGAACTGCCGAAGCCTTACGTGACGACGGCGCGGGCAAAGGGACTCTCCGAGTTCCGGCTGCTGATGAAATACCCATTGATGATCGCGCTCAATCCGTTCATCTCGACGATTGCCTGGCTGCTGCCCAATCTCATCTCCGGCTCGGTCGTCGTCGCCATCGTCCTCAATCTGCCGACGGCAGCACCCCTGCTGCTGCAGGCGCTGATGGCTCAGGACATGTATCTGGCGGGCGCCTTCGTTCTGCTGATCTGCGCCCTGACGCTGATAGGCTCCCTGATCAGCGACATCCTGCTTGCGCTGGTCGATCCCCGCATCCGGTTGGAATAGGAGCCTCACATGGCCGACATCACCGTTACAAATCTGCAGCCGGACCGCGCCGCCGTCGCATCGCAGTGGCAGCTGATCTGGTGGGCTTTCCGCCGGCATCGGCTGGCCATGGTGGCGCTCGTCGTCACCGTGCTGATGTATTTCGTTGCCCTGGTTCCCGGCTTCTTCGCCATCAACGATCCGAATCTGCAAAATGCGCGGGCGACCTTTCATCCGCCGCAGAAATTGCATCTGATCGATACCGAGAACGGGTTCTCCTTCGGCCCGCATTATTATCCGATGAAGCTGACCCGCGATCCGGAAACCCTGGCGGCCATCTTCAAGGAAGACACGACGAAGCGTGTCGACGTGCAGTTCTTCGGGCGCGGCTACGAATATTCGGTATTTGGCCTGTTCAATAGCAACATCCATCTGATCGCCTCACCCGACAAGACCACGCCACTGCTCCTCTTCGGCGCCGACCGGCTGGGGCGCGATGTCTTCAGCCGGACGGTGCAGGGTTCGCAGGTCTCGCTGTCGATCGGCCTTGTCGGCGTCTTCCTGTCGTTGATGCTCGGCATCGTCATCGGCGGCATCTCAGGATATTATGGCGGCCGCATCGATTTCTTCATGCAGCGCGTGATCGATTTCGTGCTGTCTCTGCCGACGATCCCGATCTGGCTCGCCATGGCCGCGGCCCTGCCGCAGGATTGGCCGGCAACACTGCAATATATGATGATCACAATCATTCTGTCGCTGACCGGCTGGGCGCAGCTCGCCCGCGTCGTTCGCGGCCGGTTCCTGTCCTTGCGCACCGAGGAATTCGTTGCTGCCGCGAGGCTCGACGGCGTGCGTGAAAGACGCATTATTTTTCGCCACATGCTGCCGAGCTTTGCCAGCCACATCATAGCATCGATCACGCTTGCGGTGCCGGCGATGATCCTTGCCGAAACCTCTCTCTCCTTCCTGGGGCTCGGGTTGCAGCCGCCGACCATCTCCTGGGGCGTGCTTCTGCGCGAAGCCCAGAACATTCGCTCGATCGCCACCGCACCCTGGCTGTTCATGCCCGGCTGCGCCGTCGTGATCGCCGTGATGGCGCTCAACCTTCTCGGCGACGGCCTGCGCGATGCGGCCGATCCCTACAACAAATGAGGCCGGCATGACCGATATCGTTTCCATTGCCGGCAAACCGCTGCTCCAGGTGAAAAACCTGACCGTCGAGTTCCCGCTGCGCACCGGTGTTTTTCGCGCCGTCAACGATCTTTCTTTCTCGATCGAACAGGGCAAGACGCTCTGTGTCGTCGGCGAAAGCGGATCCGGTAAGTCGGTCACGGCGCGTTCGATTCTGCAGATCGTCGATGCGCCCGGTCGCATTGCTGCCGGATCGATCGTGCTGAACGATCAGAACGGCGGCTCTACCGATTTGACCAGTCTCAATCCGCGCGGGCGCCAGATCCGGGCGATCCGCGGCCGGGACATCGCCATGATCTTTCAGGAGCCGATGTCGTCGCTGTCGCCGATCCACACGGTCGGCAACCAGATCGTCGAGGCGCTTCGTCTGCACACCAGGATGAGCAAGGCCGAGGCGCGCGCGGAAGCGATATCGCTGCTCAAACAGGTCGAAATTCCGTCACCGGAAAAAGCGCTGGATCGCTATGCTTTCCAATATTCCGGCGGCATGCGCCAGCGTGCGATGATCGCCATGGCGCTTGCCTGCAAACCGCAGCTTCTGATCGCCGACGAGCCGACTACGGCGCTCGACGTGACGACGCAGGCCGAAATCCTCGACCTGATCGCCCGGCTGCAGAAGGCCAAAGGCATGGCCGTTCTCTTCATCACGCATGATATGGGCGTCGTGGCGCAGATCGCCGACGACGTGCTCGTCATGCACAACGGTGTGGCGAAGGAATATGGACCGGTCGAGCAGATCTTTCATGCGCCGAAAGACGACTATACCCGCATGCTGATCGGCTCGGTGCTGAAGCTGGAGCAGAAGGCCGAAATCCGGTTGGCGCGCGCACCGCTCGACAGGACGGCGGCGCCGATCCTCGAACTGCGCAATCTGTCGATGAATTTCGGTGATTTGAAAGCGCTGGACGATGTCTCCATTTCGCTTCTGCCGGGCGAAACGCTCGGCATTGTCGGCGAGAGCGGATCCGGCAAGACGACGATGGGCCGTTCGATCATGCGGCTGCTCGACCCGACTGCCGGCGAAATCCTCTACCGCCGCGCCGGCGGCGAGGTCATCGATCTGGCAACGGCAAAGGGCCCGACGTTGGCCGCTGCACGGCGCGAATTGCGCATGGTGTTTCAGGATCCGTTCGGCTCCCTCAACCCACGTATGACCGTTTCCCAGATCATCGGCGAGCCGTTGCTGGTCAATGGCGTTGCAAAGGGGCGGGCGCTGGACGAGCGCGTCTCTCATCTCATGGAGCAGGTCGGCCTCGATCCGAGGGCGCGCGAACGCTACCCGCACGCTTTCTCCGGCGGCCAGCGCCAGCGCATCGGCATTGCCCGCGCCATCACGCTCAATCCGCGTGTCATCGTCGCCGACGAGGCGACCTCGGCGCTCGATGTCTCGGTGCGCTCACAGGTGCTCGATCTGCTGATGCGCCTGCAGGATGAGCTTGGTCTCGCCTATATCTTCATCAGCCATGACATCGGCGTCATTCGCTACATGTGCGACCGTGTTGGCGTCATGTACAAAGGCCAGCTCGTCGAAATCGGTGACGCGGAGAAGGTCTGCAATACGCCCGAGCACGCCTATACGCAGGCGCTCATCTCGGCGATCCCGCGCCCCGACCCGCGCGACCGCGATCATTCGAGGCGCTTCCGCTACGTCGCGCCTGATAGTCTGAAGCCAGACAGTCTGAAGAATGGAAGTTCTCAGAGATGAAAATCACTGGAATCCGCACGTTTCTCATGCATGTCGGCCAGCCCGATCCCTCGAATTGGGCTCCCGAACAACGGCTGGGCTGCGATATCGACGACGAATTCGTCGCCCGCTTCCCGAGCGGCGGCAATGTCTCGGTGCCGCAAGCCGCGGGCGCCCATAATCCAGGAACCGACAACGAACATGTCTACGTGCAGACGCGCGTGGCGTGCCGCAGCTATTTCAATCGCTAGAAGGACAGAATGATGAAGATCGACCGCATGCGGGTTTTCATGACCCGCGACAAGGACCGTCCGCGCGTGATCGTCGCCCTCGATACCGATGACGGGCTGACCGGTTGGGGCGAATGCTACAATCACGGCCCCGACAAGGCGCTGCCGCCGCTGCTCGATTATCTCTACGGATTCCTCTCCGGGCAGGATCCGACACGGGTCGAGTATCTCGTTAATTTGCTGATCCAGCAAAGCCGCTTCCCGCCGGGCGCGCTCGGCCTTGCCGCGATCTCCGCCCTCGACCATTGCCTGTGGGATCTGGCGGCCAAGGCGGCGAACGTGCCGGTTTACAAGTTGCTCGGCGGCGAGGTGCGTGACCGCATCAAGGTCTATGCCGGGGTCTACACCGCGCCCGATGCGCCGGCCGCCCGCGACGAATTCGACCGCCTGAAGGAGGAATGGGGTTTCACCGCCTTCAAGCTCAGCCCTTGGCGGATCGATATGCACGCCCATCGCTGGGGCAATGTCGTGAAAGCGTCTGCGGATTATTTCCGTTCGCTTCGCGAGACGGTCAATGACGAGTACGAGATCGCCTTCGACGCGCATGCCAAGATTTTCGAGCCGATCGCTGCCCGCCAGCTCGGCAATGCGCTGGCGCCCTACGACCCGCTGTTTTTCGAGGAGCCGCTGCGCCCGGAGAATATCGAGGCCTGGGGTGATCTGAAACAGGGCCTCAACTGCACGCTTGCGACCGGCGAGTCGCTCTACAACAGGAACGAATTCCTGCGTCTGCTGCAGGTCAAGGGCGCCGATCTGATCCAGCCCGATATCTGCGTCGTCGGCGGTATCAGCGAAATGCGCCGCATCGCCACGCTTGCCGAAGCCTATTTCGTCGGTGTCGCTCCACACAACCCGATGGGGCCGCTGGCGACGGCGGTCAATGTGCATTTTTCGGCGGCCGCGCAGAATTTCCGCATCCTCGAATACCGGCTGCCGAAGGGCCAGGCCTATGTCTATGGCGGCCTCGATGTCGAGAAGCGCCAGGGAGAGACGCGCTACGTGGTCGACCCTTACCTGCCGAAGGATGGCTATCTCGAACTGCGGCCCGACCGGCCCGGCTGGGGCGTCGAAATGGACGAGAAGGCGATGGAGGAGGAAGGCTACATTCACTGGCAGCGGCGCGTGCCGAAGCGGCCGGACGGCTCCTACGCCTTCGCTTAAATAGGTCGCTGAAGAAAACCGGGAACTGGCCGCTGCCGCATCGCAGCGGCCAGTTCTTTTAAGCGCTACGCATCTTTCGGCAGCACCGAGCGAACCCTTGCGATGAAGACATGGAAGTCCTGCATGAACTTGCGAAGGAAGTCGGCGGTGGCCTCGTTCGTGACCTCGCCGTCATCGGTGATCAGCCCTGGTGTGAACTGGATGTAAGCTTCCGGGGCATTCATCTGGGGCGAGTTGCAGAAACTGAGCACGCTGCGCAAATTCTGCTGGGCGACTGCGGTGCCGATCGCGCCCGGCGAGGTGCCGATGACCGCTGACGGCTTGCGCGTGAACGAGTTGGTGCCGTAGGGGCGGCTTGCCCAGTCGATGGCGTTTTTCAGCCCGCCGGGTATGGATCGATTGTATTCGGGCGTGACGAACAACACGGCGTCGACTGCCGCGATTGCCGCCTTGAATGCCTTGCCGGCCGGAGGATAGTCGGCGTCATAGTCGTAGCTGTAGAGCGGCAGATCCTTGAAGGATATCTCCGACATTTCAAGTTCCGGCGGGGCGAGCCGCACCAGCGCCTTGGCGAGCTTGCGATTGATCGAGCCCTTGGCGAGGCTGCCGATGAGATAACCGACTTTATGCGTGGTCATGGCGTTCTCCAATATCGCGGATGATCAAGGACCTATCATACGCAGGACGCATGGAAGGGGTCTCTTGTTCCTTGAGCGCAGGTATTACTCATCGACGAAAGTGACCGTCTCGGCGAGGGGCGCGCGGCCCGTCCGGGCAAAACTGACTGCGGGATCCTCGTATCCGATCGACATGCCGCAGAAGAGGATGAGCCCGTCCGGCGGTGACAGGGCTTCCGCGACCGTCTCGCGAACCTGTGACCATGCCATCTGCGGACAACTGTGCAGTCCTTCGGCGCGCAGCAGCAGCATGACGGTCTGCAGATACATGCCGACATCGGCCCATTGGGGTGGACCAAGGTCACGGTCGATGTAGCAGAACAGGGCGGCGGGCGCGCCGAAGCAGTTCCAGTTGGCGATTGCTGCGCGCTGGCGGGCCTCCCAGTCCTCGCGGGCAATACCGAGCGCGCCGTAGCGCTCCTTGCCGAAGGCGGATCGGCGTTCCCCGTACGGGGGCTTGAGCGCGGCCGGGTACATCTCGTACTGCCGTTTGTCCCAGGGGTCGCCGTGGGCCACGCGCTCGATGGCTGACGTCTTGAGCTCGGCCAGCGACGCGCCGGTCATCACATAGGTGTTCCACGGCTGGATGTTCGATCCTGAGGGCGACCACGCCGCGGCGGACAGCACGCGCTCGAGTATCTCCCTCGCCACTGGCTTGTCTTTGAAACCGCGCACCGACCGTCGGCTTGTGACTGCCTCATAGACGTCCATGATCCCTCTCCTGACCGTTCCGTTGCTGATGGGTTCATTATCGCCGTTCGCCATGGAGACGTAACCACACCGTGGTCTAGGAGGCGTACATCAAACGTCCATCAGGGATCGATGCGTCAGAGGGGTATGTCGGTGAAGTGCCACAGGCCTCCGCTTGGTGCTGACGCGCAAGCCGCTGTCATCTCGTTCAAACCGCGTTCTCGTCGCTGCGGCGCCGATGCTGATTGGCTGCAAGGTCAGCCTCAGCAAAATTGGAGGCGAGTCAGAAGCGGCAAGGGCAACGTGTGGTCATTTCGTCAGGTGCCCGGCTCGGAGGCGTTCTCCAGGGGCGCGACGGCGCGATCCGAAGATATCGGCGAGCGTATCGAGCATCGTCCTGGCAGCGCCGGATTGAAGGGAATAATAGATCGTCTGGGCAACCCTTCGCGTCTGCACGAGTCCGTGTTCTCGAAGAATTGCCAGATGCTGGGAAGTCGACGATTGGCTCAATCCCACTTCATCGGCGAGGACGGTCACCGACACTTCTCCCTCGGTCAACAGATGCAGGATGTGGAGTCGTTTGGCGTTCCCAATGGCCGACAAGAAGGTTGCTTCGGTGTCGAAGGCGTTGGTTTCAGGGGAAGGCGTGGCTGACGATCGATTGTTCAGGCGTGATCTCCTTATGGAATCAAAGCCGGGGATGAGGTCATATCCCTGAGCTTTAATTTAGAGATACCGCAAGGGTGCGAAGCCGAAACCCATTGCCGGCTCCGCGTCGTCTTTTTCAACGCGAATCGGATACGGCGCGCATTAAATGGACAGGCCGACCGTGCGCAAGGCCGGTATTCGTCGTCATTGGAAGGCGCCAGGCAAAAGAGCTAACGCGCGCCGGCCTGACGCATTTGCGCCGGCAGCGTTTCCCAGGCCCGGATCAGTTCACCGATTGAGGCGGCCTCCATCTTGTGCATGACATTGCTGCGATGCAGCTTGACCGTCACCTCGCTAATGCCGAGATCGAACGCGATCTGTTTGTTGAGGCGTCCGCGTGCCACTTCGTGCAGAACTTCGCGCTCGCGCTGCGTCAACGTCTCCAGGCGTTTGACATTGCGTTTGGCAATTGCGGCTTCGGCACGTCGTTCGGCATCCATCGCAATGGCCGCCGCGACGGCGTCGAGCAGCGTTTGATCGCGCACCGGTTTGGTGAGAAAATCCACAGCACCCGCCTTCATCGCCTGGACGGTCATCGGAATGTCGCCGTGGCCGGTCAGAAAAATGATCGGCTTGGAAATGCCGTTCTCGGCTAGATGGCTCTGCAGGTGAAGGCCGCTTGCCCCCGGCATGCGCACATCGAGGATCAGGCAGCCGGGATTTTCCAATATGTCGGCGTCAAGCAATTCTCGGGTCGAGGCAAAACTGACCGGCTGAAAGCCCGCCGACAGGATCAGCTCGGACAGGGCCTCGCGTACCGATGCGTCGTCATCGACGATAATGACGAGCGGCTGGTCCTCTTGATATCTGCACTGCAATGATAACGGCGCCGATCTCCGCAGCAACGGCTGGTCAACCCTCATGTTACCCTCCATCTCTCGATTGTTGTAAAGCATTGGCGATAGCCGTCAGCAGGGCCTGGGCATCGAAGGGCTTGCGGAAAAACCCGCCGGTGCCCTGCGCGCGGCCCTGATCGGCGATCTCGTGGCGGCCCGTGATCAGGAACACCGGCAGCTCCGGACGTGACTTCCTTACCAGGTCGCGAAGTTCGAAGCCGTCGATACCGGGCATTCCGATATCGGTGATGAGCACATCAAGGTCCGACAGCCCGCTGACGAGCAGCGAGCCCGCCGACGGGAAACCTCGGGCCACATAACCCGCCGATTCCAGAAGGTCGCCCATCGATTCAAGCAGTCTTGGATCGTCATCGACAACGGCGACGACATGTCTTGTCTCGTTCATATTCAATTCCCCCCCACCCGACGCGAGTGGGTAATCGGTATTTCAAGTTTCTCCGCGATCCGCACGAGATCGGCGAGCGACGCCGCCGCCATTTTCTGCATCACATTTCTTCTGTGGATCTGCAGCGTGACTTCGCTGATCCCGAGTTCGGCTGCCGCCTGCTTGTTGAGAAGACCGCTGACCACGAGCGGCAGCACTTCGCGCTCGCGCGGCGTCAGGTCGAGATAGTGCCGTTTCAGCGTGTCGAGCTCGGCGCGCTCGCCTCTCTTTTTTCGATCCTGGTCAATCGCCGCGTGGATCGCCGTCATGAGATCGGCATCGCTGAACGGTTTGGTCAGGAAATCTACGGCACCGCTTTTGATCGCACGCACGGAGGAGGGGATGTCGCCATGTCCGGTGATGAAGACGATCGGCGGATGATCGCCATCGGCGATCTGTCTCTGCAGCTCGAGGCCATTGATATCGGGCAGTTCGATGTCGAGGATGAGGCAGGCCGG
Organism: Rhizobium sp. H4; assembly: GCF_003013335.1. Lineage (NCBI taxonomy): Bacteria > Pseudomonadati > Pseudomonadota > Alphaproteobacteria > Hyphomicrobiales > Rhizobiaceae > Rhizobium > Rhizobium sp. H4. The sequence continues at coordinate 174,135 of NZ_PSOW01000009.1, read as the reverse complement.
GAGATCCGGCTTGTCAGCCTTCACATAGTCGCAGGCCGATTCGAAAGCGACGGCGCGCATGCCATGCGAAGCCAGAAGCTCGCCGAGCGCCTCGCGGATTCGTTCATCGTCGTCGACGATGAAAACGATATGCTCGACGGCCGTCATGGCGCCGCCCCCGTTTCAATGGGCAATGTGAAGACCAACGTCGCTCCGCGCGGTTTGTTCTTTTCCGCCCATAATCTTCCGCCGTGCAGTTCGACGATCGACCGGCAGATGGCGAGGCCCATGCCCATCCCGGTTTCCTTGGTGGTGAAGAAGGGCTCGAAAATCTTCTCGGGAAACTCTATGCCCTGGCCGCGATCGCTGATTTCGGTCTGCAGGAGGTTGCCGACCTGGTGGGCGCGGATTCCGACAATCCTGTCGTCTGCGGTGGCATCCATTGCCTCGATGCCGTTGCGGATAAGATTGATGAGAACCTGCTGGATCTGGATACGGTCGATCGCAATGAACGGCAGGTTGGCATCGACCGCGAGGTCGATGCGGGCGCGGCGACGCCACGCCTCGTCGGCCATGAGGTTGCGTGCTTCTTCGATGATGCCGGATAGCGTCGTCTGGATCTTCCTGTCTGCGGATTGTTTGAACAGGGCGCGGATGCGGCTGACGACATCGGCGGCCGAGTTGGCGTCCCGGATGATGCGCTCGACCGTCCGCTGCGCCCGCTCCATATTTGGCGGCTCCGCCATCAGCCAGCGCTGGCAGGCGTGCGAGTTCGCGACGACGGCGGCGAGCGGCTGATTCACCTCGTGGGCGATCGAGGCCGAAAGCTCGGCAAGGCTCGCCACCTGGCTCGCCCGCGCAAGGCCCTCTCGCGCCTGACGCAGATCTTCCTCTGCCCGAACTTCACCGTCGATATCGAGGCAGATGACATTCCACTGGACGATGATGCCTTCGGCATTGCGCATCGGCGCGGCGCGTGTCTCGACCCAGCGATATTCGCCATCGAACCGCCGCAAACGATGCCGGCGCGCATAGGGCTCGCCGGTGCGCAATGAATGGGCATAGTCCAGTTTGACGCTCGCCACGTCGTCGGGATGAACGCCGGCGTCGAGCGTGCCGTCCAACCGGGTCTTTCCCTTGCCGTCCAGTTCTTCCAGCTTATAACCGAGGAAGTCGCGGAGCTGAGGGTTGCGGTATACTGGTTCTCCGTCGGGAGCCGCGCAATCGATCATTGCCGGCAGGGTTTCGACGATCTGCCAGAGCGAACGCTCTCTCTCGCGCAGCTCCTCCTCGATGCGTAATTGATCGTCGATGTCATGCGTCAGGCCGTACCATTGAATGATCCGCCCGTTCTCGTCCCTCAGCGGCTCGGCGCTGCCTCTGACCCAGCGATAGACGCCATCGGCGCGCCGCAGGCGATATTGCTTGGAGAAGCGTTCGCCGGTGGCGAGGGAATGGTGGAGTGCTTCGGTAAGGCCGGCGGCATCGTCAGGATGGACGGCGGCCTCGATCAGGGCCGCAAGCCGGCTCACCCCGGGCGTTTCCATATCGATGATATCGAGACCGAGAAAATCGATCAGGCGCTGGTTGAAGAAGGTCGGTGTGCCGTCAGGATCAAGCCGCCAGAGCAGGCTCGGAACCATGTCCACCAGTTGCGAGAGCTCGCGCTCACGCTCGCGCAACGCTTCCTGCGCGCGCATCTCATCGTCGATATCGACTGAGATGACGTACCATTGCGTGATCGTGCCGTTCTGGTCCCGCAGCGGCTCGGCGCGACCGTCGACCCAGCGATAGGCTCCGTCGAAGCGGCGCATGCGGTATTTGATCGAGAAGGGATCGCCGCTGACGAGGGAACGGTGAACCGTCTGAAGTAGCCTCGGTGCATCATCGGGATGAACCAGCGTATGAATGACGGCCGAAAGACGGCTCACGCCCGGCTGATCCATGTCACCGACGTCGAGGCCGAAGAAGTCGATCAGGCGCTTGTTGAAGAAGACAGGCTCGCCTGTCGGTGTCAACCGTCGGATCTGGGCCGGGACCATGTCGACGAGTTGTGAGAGCTCGCGTTCCCGTTCGCGCAATGCCTCCACGCTTTGGCGCAGCGAAAGCACTGCCAGTTGATGCTGGCGGGATATGGCGGCGACAATGAGCGCCGAAAGCGCCGAGATGGCCAGAAAAAGCTGCAGCATGATCTGCTTGTGTTTCTGGGCCTCCGGATCGCCGGCGAATTGGCTGGCGCCCGTTATCGTGAAGATTGCCGTTATCAGCGCCAGTAGCACGAGTGACACCGCCGCGCCCTTGAACTCGAAGCGGACCGCGGCCCACAGAAGCGGCGGCATGATGATATAGGCGAAAGGCAGGTAGCCGCTCAGCGAAAGAGCGGCAATGGCTAGAAATATCAGCCCGAGAACGCAGGCTTCCATCCACTGTGTGGTCGAAAGCTGCGGTCTGCCCCGCCAGTTGTGGAGCACGACCAGCGCCAGCGGCGCCACGATGAGGACGCCGGTGGCATCGCCGATCCACCACAGAGGCCATGCCGTCAAGAAGGATTGTGACAGGATGCTGAACCAGGCAAGCGTCGCACTTCCCACGGTCGCGCTGACGATCGGCGCAACCCCGGCGCCCAGCGCGACGAAAGCAAGGACTTCCTGCAGGCTTTCCAGCCGCACCGGCCGTGTCAGCACGCGGTTCACGAGCCAGGCTCCCACCAGCGCCTCCAGGGCGTTGCCGACATAAATCAGGAAGGCGGCGACTGGTGGGCTGTGAAACCACAGGACATTGCTGAACATCTCCGCCAGGCAGCCGCCCAGCACCCACCACGGCCAGCTGTAGCCGGAGCTGAGAATCAGCGTCGCGATGAAAAGTCCGCTCGCCGGCCAGATGGAAATGCCGGTTCCGGGCACGATTGCAAGAGATTGAGCAAAGCCGCAGGCAAGCACATAAGCCGCAACAAAGAAGCCCAGATGCAAAAGCTTGGGACGGTGCGACCAGACGCTCATCATCAGCTGCTCCTGCCGGACGGAAATAACCGGGGGGTCGTCAGCATTTGCGATGGTTGTTTTTGATTTTGGGGCCGGCGAGCTCATGTTCGAACCGTAATCCTGCCGCACCACAACCGCAACTCATGGAAACCCATGCATTGCGCGGGGATGTAGCCGGATTTCGGAGTGAAGCAGGGGCCGCTTTATCCGATGGCGCACCCTATACCGGAGGCTGGCTCCCCTATGCCCATGGGCTAGGATGCAGGACCTCAGGCACGATGGAAGGTCTCTAACTTTCCGGTCATTGTCGCTCAACCGCGGGCATTGGGTAGAGATAGAGAGGGTGTCGATATGAAGATCATGGTGGCGGGAGCAAGCGGCGTTGTCGGAACGCAACTCACGGCGAAGTTGCGCCGGGCGGGCCACGATGTCACCGCCGCATCCTTATCGCTTGGCGTCGATACGGTGACGGGCAGGGGCCTCGAAGCAGCGATGGCGGGAAACGAAGTCGTCATCGATGTCACCAATGCCGCATCATTCGGCGACAGTTCGGCGTTTGATTTCTTCAGGACATCGACGAAGAACCTGCTCGCCGCTGCGGCCTGTGCCAACGTCAGACATTATCTCGCGCTCTCCGTCGTCGGCACGCCTTACCTCGTCGAAAGCGATTATTTCCGCGCGAAAATGGTGCAGGAAAATCTCATCCGTGCGTCCGGCCGACCCCATACGATCCTCCGCTCGACGCAGTTCTACGAATTCATCAGTGGATTGATCGATATCGGTGCTGATGGCGACGTCCTTCGGTTGCCGCCGGCGGCTATGAGGCCGGTTGCGGCCGGTGACGTCGCAGCGTTTCTGATGGAACTGGCACCGGGAACTCCGGTCGGGGACATTGTCGAGATCGGCGGCCCGGAACAGTTCGGTATCGACGAAATCGCGCGGATATATCTCGCCGCAAACGAAGACCAACGGCCGGTAACGACCGATACAGCTGTTTCCTATTTCGACGTCGAATTGACCGGCGATGTACTGCTTCCCGGTGCTGGCGCCCGCACGGCGAGGCAGACCCTCTCCGACTGGCTCTTCAAATCGATGGCCGCCTAACGGCCGGCTTGAAATTGGCGGCGCGAGGTAATAGGCGGATCACGCACCGGTGTGCTAGCCGATTTCTTTATCGGCGCTCACGCAGCCATGCAGCAACTGCCGCTCTTGGCGCGGGATGTCGGGCGCTACCGCACCTATTTCCCCTCGCTGAAATTGATATCGCCCGATTTTTAAGCCGGCGCTTTGCGGCGCGCGGCACATTCAATAAATCTTCATGAAGCCCAGGGTTGAAAAGCTCCGGTCCAGCTCCAAATCCCGCCGGCGGTCGCCGAAACGGCAGGGGAGGGGCGCATGGGCAATAGGGACGGCGGGCGGATCCGTGGGATTAAATCGGTCTTGGAACTCGTTGTTGTTCTCTTCTGCCTTCTATCCTGCCCGCAGGCGTTTGCCGCGCCCGCCGATATTGGGGGGCTGACGGTGACGCTGCCCGATGCCGCTTCCGGCTGGAGGAAGGCCGGCAAGGGCGATCTTTTCATGCTGCAGAAGGATTTTCCCGAAACCGGGGATGACAAGCGCGGCAGCGCTCTGATCCAGATATCCAAGCCGCTTGCGGGAGGGCGCAATTCCCTTCCGGCCGGGATGAAGACCTTTGTCGCAACGCTGCCCGACATGGCCAAGGAAGATATTCTGATTAAGTATTATGGCGTCACGATAAACGGCCACGATATCCGCGTGGAGGAACGCTGCTGCGTCCAGCAGAAGAATGTCAGCATCAGCCAGATCGTCGTCGGCATCGCCAATGACGAGCGGCAGGCCTATCTGCAGCTCGTGCTCTTGAACCTCAAAGGCGACGGAAGCCAAAGCGCCGAGGCCGAGTTCGAGGCTCTCGTGCGTTCGGTGAAGCTTGACCCTTCGGACAAGGATTTCGATCTTGCTCCCGCGAGCGACGACGGCGGGCTCGATGGCGTCTTCACCCATCTCGATACCGGTGTCCGCCCGAATCTCTTCGGCGGCGTGGATTTCTATTCCGATAGCGAGATCACCATGTTCGATCCGAAGGGCCTGTTCAGCACGGAACTGCCGAAGGGCGGCAGCAGCATGACCGAGCACTGCACGGAAAACCCCTCCGACTGCGGCCTTTATAAACTCACCGGCGGTGGCTTCTTCTCCTCCGCCGGATCGATCGAAACGCGCAGCGTCACCTCCGCCTACGGTACGATCGAGATCGAGACGAAGCCGTTTTCCAAAAAAGGCGACGACCTGGTGATCGACGAAGACGAGTATCGTGCGGTGCCGCCGTTCGAGGATGGCGCCACGCTCGACGGCGAATGGGTTTACAACTTCGCTTCAAGCGGCATGACTGCGACCTCGTCGGGATCGGTTGCCTCCAGCAATACGCTGACACTGCGTGACAACGGCACTTTCGAACGCAGCCGCTGGTCCGGCGTCTCAATGACGAACGAAATCGGCGAGTCGCGGACGGGTGTGACCGCGTCAGGCGATCGGCCCGGCTCCAGCGGCCGTTATAGGCTTTCCGGCTATCGCCTCGATCTGACCGACGCGACCGGTAAGACGGAGAGCCTGAGCATTTTCGAGCCGGACAAGGGTTCGGATGGGCTTCTGGTGATCAACGGCAACAACTATCTGAAGGATGACGGGCAATAGTCGGCTCGGGCCTTTCCATTCCGCCCGCGGCCTCGCAAAAATTTCATGAATTTCATGTGCATAACCGATGGCATAGTCCTTGCCCTTCGGCCCTCGCGCGGATGCGAATCACCCGCCGAGCCGTCCGCGAATTTGCCGGATTCCGGAACCCGTTTGGTGTGCGTCGAGGCGTGGTTTGGTTAAGCATTTGTAATTCGGTCACGAATCGCGGCATATAGTAACTGCGCAACTGAAGCGCTTTCGTTCAAAATTGCGCAGTTACTTGGGAAAACAATCATGCAGCCGAGTCTTGCTCTTCAAGACGATCAAGAGCATCTCCCGTCGCTTCTGGCAACAGATGCGAAGGAGTTGTCCTATCAGCTTCAGCAGCATCAGGCGAAAATCTTTCCGCCGCTTTCCCAGAAGACGATCAGGACCTTCTCGCCGGCGGAAGCCGCAGCCTTCATCGGCATCGGTGAAGGCTATCTCAGGCAGGTGGCGGCCGATGGCCACGGACCGGATCCGCTGCCAAACGGACGTCGGCTTTACAGCGCATCCGACATGGACCGCATTCGCCGGGTCCTCGACGAGCGCAACGGCACGCCGAAATATGTGCCGGCCCGCAGAGCCGGCGAAAAGCTCCAGATCGTCTCCGTCATGAATTTCAAAGGCGGCTCGGGCAAGACCACCACGGCTGCACATCTGGCGCAATTCATGGCGCTGCGCGGCTACCGCGTGCTCGCCGTCGATCTCGATCCGCAGGCATCGCTGTCGGCGCTGTTCGGTCACCAGCCGGAGTTCGACGTCGGCGAGGGCGAGACGATCTACGGTGCGATCCGCTATGAAGAACCGCGCCCGATCGCCGATATCGTGCGCGCCACCTATACGCCCAATCTGCATCTCATTCCGGGAAATCTCGAGCTGATGGAATTCGAGCACGAGACGCCGAAGGCGATGGCGTCAGGCACGGCGGAGACGATGTTCTTCGCCCGCATCGGCGAGGTGCTGACCGACATCGAAAGCCTCTACGACATCGTGGTCATCGACTGCCCGCCGCAGCTTGGTTTCTTGACAATGTCGGCGCTCTGCGCGGCGACTTCGGTCTTGATCACCGTCCACCCGCAGATGCTCGACGTCATGTCGATGTCGCAGTTCCTGACGATGACGAGCGAACTCATGTCGGTCGTCGAGAGGGCCGGCGGGCGCACCAGCTATGATTGGATGCGCTATCTCGTGACGCGGTTCGAGCCGAATGACGGACCGCAGAGCCAGATGACCGGCTTCATGCGGGCGATCTTCGGCAACCGCATGCTCCACAACGCCATGGTGAAATCGACCGCGGTCGCCGACGCCGGCGTCACCAAGCAGACCCTTTATGAGGTCGAGCGGTCGCAATTCACGCGCGGAACCTATGACCGGGCGCTGGAGTCGCTGAACCTCGTGAATGGTGAGATCGAAGCGCATATTCGCTCCACCTGGGGAAGGAGATAGAAATGGCGCGCAAGAATCTCATCGAAATCTCCGCTCCGAGCCCGGCAAGGGTGGAAGCGGTCGCGCCACGCGACAATCGTCCGATCGCCGGCTTCGTGCCGCAGGAGCGTGTCGGCGGGCCGGTCGGCGGCATTACGAAGACGCTCGGCAACATCACCGAAAAGATGGAGCGAGCGGGCGAGCTGGAACGGCAGCTGGCGGCGGGCCAGATGATAATCGAGCTCGACCCAGGCCTGATCGACGCCTCCTTCGTCAGCGACCGCCTGGCGATCGACGCGTCCGGTCTTAGCGAGCTCGTCGAGCAGATCCGCGAACACGGGCAGCAGGTTCCGATCCTCGTGCGCCCGCATCCTGAAGCCAAGGGACGTTATCAGGTCGCCTACGGCCATCGACGGCTGGCGGCCATCCGAGACCTCGGCATCAAGGTTCGTGCGGCCGTGCGCGATCTCACGGATGACCAGCTGGTCGTCAGCCAGGGGCAGGAAAACAGCGCCCGCACCAATCTCTCCTATATCGAGCGCGCGCTCTTCGCGTCGCGGCTCGAGGAACGCGGCTTCGGCCGGGATGTCATCATGGCGGCGCTCAGTGTCGACAAAGCGGCGCTGTCGAGAATGCTGATCGTCATGCGGCAGGTGCCGCTCGACCTCATCAACGCCATCGGTGCTGCGCCCGAGATCGGCCGCCGCCGCTGGCTGGAGCTGGGCGAGCGACTGGAGAAAGCCGACGTCGGGACGATCATCGCGGAGTTGTCCGCGGACGACGCACGCAAGATTTCGAGCGACGAACGCTTCCACCGGGCATTGGTTCTGGCGACGAAGAAGACGGCCACGCCAAAGCCGGCGGTGGCCAAAACCGAAGTCAGCGGCGTTCCTGTGATGATCAAGAAGACAGCAGCCGGCGCTACTTTCGTCTTCGACGGCAAGACCGCGCCGGGTTTCGATCAATTCGTCCAGGAACGGCTGCAAGACCTATTCCAGGAATTCAAGAAGCACAGAGGAGCGTAGCGCGCAAAAGAAAAAGGCCCCCAACGACGCCGTCGTGGAAGCCCTTCTCAGATCTTAAGCACATCGAGAATCGCATTTCCACGAATCACAGTCAAGCGTCTTAGGCACCAAATTGGTGGATGGTTTTCTTTTGCCTGAACGAAGGTGAAGGCAAATGGAGAGTGGATATGTGACGACGCCCTTTGGGCGGCGGCCGATGTCGCTTGGCATGCTGGCAAGCCAGCAACTGGCCGAGACGATCGAGCCGGGGATGAAGCGCAGCAAGTGGAAGCTGTTCCGGGCGATCTGCGAGGCGCGCCCGGCGCTCGGCGTGACCGATCGGGCGCTGACGGTGCTCGACGCGCTGCTGACCTTCTATCCCGACGATGAAATCTCCGAGGAGAGGGGCCTGATCGTCTTTCCCTCGAATGCCCAGCTATCGCTGCGCGCCCGCGGCATGACGCCGGCGACGCTGCGGCGGCACCTGGCCGTCCTGGTCGAGGCCGGCCTGATCCTGCGCAAGGACAGTCCGAACGGGAAACGCTATGCCCGCCGCGACAGGGCAGGGGCGATCGGCGAAGCCTTCGGCTTCAGCGTCGCGCCGCTTTTGGCCCGTGCGGTCGAGATTGAAAACCTGGCGGCCCAGGTAATTGCCGACCGGGAGCTGCTCCGGGCGACGAGAGAACGCCTGACGGTCTGCCGGCGCGATATCTCCAAGCTGATTTCGGCGGCCATCGACGAAGCGGTTCCCGGTGACTGGGAAGAGATGGCCGTGATGTTTCGTGCGCTTGTCGCAAGGATCCCGCGGGTGGCGTGCATCGAAGAACTGGCATCGCTGCTCTACGAGATGGCGCTGTTGCGCGACGAGGCCGTCAACCTGCTGGAAAGGCAGATAAAAATAGAAAAAATGAACGCCAATGAGTCTCAAATTGAGCGCCACAAACAGAATTCAAACCCCGAATCCAATTCTGAACTTGAACCAAGCTTCGAAACGAAGCAGGGCGAAAAGGCACTGGCAAACAACGAAGGGATGGCCGAGCCGTTGGATGCACAAAGGCTGAAATCGCCGAGGCCTTCCACGGGACCAGGTGGCAAGGGGCCGGGTGCGGCCAATCCTGTCGCCGGCCACAGCCTAAAATCCTTCCCGCTCGGCCTCGTCCTGCAGGCCTGCCCCGCCATTCTCGACTATGGGCCGGGTGGCGCGATCGGCAATTGGCGCGACCTGATGTCGGCCGCCGTCGTCGTGCGCTCGATGCTCGGCGTCAGCCCCTCGGCCTATGAGGACGCCTGCGCCGGCATGGGGCCGGAAAACGCCGCGACCGTGATCGCCTGCATCCTGGAACGGGGAGGGCATATCAATTCGCCCGGCGGTTATCTCCGCGATCTCACCCGCAGGACCGAAAGGGGCGAATTTGCCATCGGCCCGATGTTGATGGCGCTCGTCAGGGCGAATGGCGGGGCGAAGCGCCATGCCGGCTAATGGACTTCGGCGACAACCGGTTGTTCCGTCCCGAAAGCTTACTCCAAGCACCGGCTTGTTCGCGGATCTGGTGCGAGAGGTGCCGCGCGCGTTGCCTCTCGCTCTGAAGCGGCGTTCCGCAGCTGTCAGCGCGGGGCCGCAGTGCTTTCTCGCAGGATCAACTCGACCGGCCACAATTCGTGGATCTCCTCGGCGGCGCGCCCCGCAATAAGCTGCAGCGTCAGTTCGGCGCAACGTGTGCCCGCAGCACGCATGGAGGATCGCGTTGTCGAGAGTGACGGCACCATATTTTCGGCCGTCAAATAAGGGAAGACGTCGTCATGGGCGATAACGGAGACATCCCGGCCGACCGTCATCCCAAGCGAACGGACGGCGCGGTAAACGCCGAGCGCTGTCATCGTGGAGCCGGCAACGATGGCGGTTGGCGCATTGGCGCTCTCCAAAAAAGAGCGGGCATGACGAAAACCGCTCTCGTCGGAGAATTTATCGCAGACCATCATGTGGGGATCGGCAATGAGCCCACGCTCCTGATGGGCGAGCCGAAAACCCTGTTCGCGATGGATCGAATAAGTCTTGCCCCTGAGGCCATTGATCATGGCGATGCGGCGGTGCCCGAGATCGAGCAGGTGTTCGGTGGACCTGCGCACCGCATTTTCATTATCGATATCAAGCCAGGCGTGAACGTGCTCCGTCTCCGACCGGCCGTGAACCAGGAAAGGCAGACGCAGGCTGCTCAGCATCTCGATCCGCGGGTCGCGAGGGCGAGGCGAGTGAATGATCACTGCGTCCACGCGACGGCTTTCGACTAGGCGTCTGTACTCCTGCATCTCGTCGTCGTCATTGTGTGCGGTAATCGGCGTGATGAGAATATCCGTGTCGGTCGTTTCCAGGCGTTGCGCCATGCCCGACATGAATTCGGTGAAATGGATTTCTCCCGACCGCGCCATCATGACGCCGATCGCACCGGCTCTTCCTGTCTTCAGACGCACGGCATTGATATCGGGGCGATAGCCAAGCCGTACTGCTTCGTTCGCAACCCGGGCGCGCGTGGCTTCACTGACCTCAGGGTAGCCGCCGAGCGCACGACTGACCGTGGTCGGAGAAAGTCCAAGCTGCTTTGCGAATTCACGAAGTTTCATCGGATGTCTTCTTTGTCCTGGCAATCAATGGACGATGCGTTGGCGATGCGCAACGGGCATGTACCCAATCAGGTCATAATTGAAATCGATTTCAAAAATATCGCCCCAGAGCGTAGCCTCTGGCGGTGATGAACTTCCTTTTAAGCTGTATATTGCACTGCAATGGCCCTTCTGCGCAACTGTGAAGCGCTCATTTGGCGACTTGACGCCGTCCATGCCTTCTGCAATGTTCTGCTGGCCAAATCGATTTCAATTTCTGGGAGGAGATCATGAAAAAGTTTGCTTTGGGCATGTCTGCGCTAGGCATTGCCATTGCGTTTGCCGGCCCGATCCGTGCCGCCGAAATTTCGTTTGCCGCCAACACTACGGGAAAAAACGTCGAATTCCTGAACAAGCAGCTGGCAATTTTCGAGAAGGAGACCGGCAATCAGGTCAAGCTCGTTACGATGCCGTCATCGAGCAGCGAACAGTTCTCCCAATATCGCCTGTGGCTCGCGGCTGGAAACAAGGACATCGACGTCTATCAGACCGACGTCATCTGGGCGCCGCAGCTTGCCGATCAGTTCATCGATCTCAAGGAGGCCACCAAGGATGTGGACGGCCAGTTTTTCCCGTCGATCATTGCCTCGCAGACCGTCAATGGCCGGCTGGTGGCGCTGCCGTTGTTTACCGATGCTCCGGCGCTGTTTTACCGGAAGGACCTGCTCGAGAAATATGGCAAGCAGCCGCCGAAGACCTGGGACGAGATGGCCGCAACCGCCAAAGAGGTTCAGGATAAGGAACGCCAGGCCGGACAGAAGGATCTCTGGGGCTACGTCTTCCAGGGCAATTCCTATGAGGGGCTGACCTGCAACGCGCTGGAATGGGTGAAGTCGTCGGGTGGCGGCCAAATCGTCGAGCCGGACGGGGCGATCTCGATCAACAACGACAAGGCGGCGGCTGCGCTTGACCGCGCCAAGGGCTGGATCGGCACGATCTCACCGCCAGGCGTGCTCGCCTATCAGGAAGAAGAATCGCGCGGCGTCTGGCAGACCGGCAACGCCGTCTTCATGCGCAACTGGCCCTATGCCTATTCCCTCGGCAATGGTGCCGACAGCGCTGTGAAGGGCAAGTTCGACGTCATGACGCTGCCCGTGGCCGCGGCCGGCGACAAGCCATCCTCGACGCTCGGCGGCTGGAACCTGGCGGTTTCGAAATATTCCGAAAAGCAGGAAGCAGCCATCGCGCTGGTAAAGTTCTTGGCGTCGAAGGAGGTTCAGAAAGCGCGCGCCATCGAGCTGTCCAACTTGCCGACACTGACGGATCTTTATGACGACAAGGATGTTGCCGCCGCCCAGCCCTTCATGCCGAACTGGAAACCGATTTTCCAGAACGCGGTGCCGCGGCCTTCGGCGACCGCCAAGGTAAAGTACAACGAAGTGTCCTCGAAGTTCTGGACGGCCGTGCACAATACACTGTCCGGCAGCGGCTCAGCCGCCGAGAACCTCGAGCTTCTCGAAGCCGACCTGACCACCCTCAAGGGCGACGCCTGGTGAGTATGCCGACCGGCGGCTCTCAGGCCGTCGGTCCCACCTCCGGACGACTTAACGAGGGATAGGCGTTTCATGAGCGAAATCGTAGTTCCGCAGGCAGTCAATCCAAGGCTTTCCCGTTTAAAAGCCTCGACGGAGCTGCGATCCGAGCGCGTTCGATCGGCATGGATGTTTCTGGCGCCGACGCTGCTGATCCTGGCAATCGTTGCCGGCTGGCCGCTGTTCAGAACGATCTATTTCAGCTTTACCAATGCGTCGCTGAACGACCTCGGCAACGCGCAGTTTGTCGGCTTTTCCAATTATCTGTCGTGGGTGACGCTGAAGAGCGGCAGGACCGTCTTTCGTGGGCTGCTTGCCGATCCGGTCTGGTGGAAGGCGGTCTGGAACACCGCCAAATTCACCCTCCTCTCGGTGGTGATCGAGACCGTGCTCGGGCTGATCGTCGCGCTGGTGCTGAACGCACGGTTCGTCGGGCGCGGGATCGTAAGGGCCGCAATCCTCATTCCGTGGGCGATCCCAACGATCGTCTCGGCCAAGATGTGGGCCTGGATGCTCAACGACCAATTCGGTATCCTGAACGACATCCTGCTCGGCTTCGGCCTTATCACTGAGAAGATTGCCTGGACCGCCAATCCAGAGACGGCGATGGTCGCCGTGCTGATCGTCGACGTCTGGAAGACGACGCCCTTCATGGCGCTGCTGATCCTTGCCGGACTGCAGATGGTTCCGGGCGATATCTATGAGGCCGCCAAGATCGACGGCGTCAATCCGGTCAAGGTGTTCTGGCGTCTGACGCTACCGCTGATCCGGCCGGCCATCATGGTTGCGGTGATATTCCGGATGCTGGATGCGATGCGCATCTTCGATTTGATCTATGTTCTGACGCCGAACAATGCGCAGACGAAGACCATGTCGGTCATGGCGCGCGAGAACCTGTTTGACTTCGACAAGTTCGCCTATGGCGCTACCGCCTCGACGGTGCTTTTCCTGATCATTGCCTCCGTCACCGTCTTCTATATCTGGCTCGGCCGCGTCAGGCTCGGCGGGGAGGAACGCTGATGCTGCTGTCGATCACCAAGAATACGCTCTTCTACCTGCTCGTCACGATCATCGTCATCATTGCGGTCTTTCCGTTCTACTATGCGATCCTCACGAGCCTGAAGACCGGCACGGCCCTCTTCAAAGTCGATTATTGGCCGACCTCGATCTCGTTCGGCAACTATACGTCCGTGATGGGCCAGGGCGGGTTCGTCCGCAGTCTTGCAAATTCCGCGATGATCGCCTGCGTCGTGGTTTCAGCGTCACTGTTGCTTTCGGTCACCGCCTCATTCGCCTTGGCGCGGGTGCATTTCCGAGGTCGGGCGCTCTTGATGCTGACCATCCTCTCGGTGTCGATGTTTCCGCAGATTGCCGTTCTTGCCGGCCTCTTCGAACTCATTCGCTGGATCGGCATCTTCAACACGCCCTTCGCGCTGATCTTTTCCTACATGATTTTCACGCTGCCGTTCACCGTCTGGGTGCTGACGACCTTCATGCGTGAATTGCCGATCGAGATCGAGGAGGCGGCGATCGTCGATGGCGCCTCGCCATGGGTCATCGTCACCCAGGTGTTCATGCCGCTGATGTGGCCGGCGCTGGTGACAACAGGGCTGCTCGCCTTCATCAGCGCATGGAACGAGTTCCTTTTTGCGCTGACTTTCACATCGTCGGATACGCAGAGAACCGTGCCGGTCGCCATCGCCCTGCTTTCGGGCAACAGCGAATTCGAAATCCCCTGGGGCAACATCATGGCGGCTTCGGTGATCGTCACCGTGCCGGTTGTGGTGCTCGTTTTGATATTCCAGCGCCGGATCATTTCGGGGCTGACCGCCGGCGGCGTCAAGGGGTGAGGGAGTAGGACATGGCAGAGATACGACTGGAGAACATTCGCAAGCGCGTCGGCGCTTTCGAGGTCATCAAGGGCGTGACGATGGACATCCGCCGCGGTGAGTTCATGGTGTTCGTGGGGCCGTCGGGATGCGGCAAATCCACGCTGCTCAGGCTTATCTCCGGCCTTGAGGACATTACGTCGGGGACCCTTTCCTTCGACAGCAAGATGGTGAACCAGCACGCGCCCTCGAAGAGAGGGATCGCCATGGTGTTCCAGTCCTACGCGCTCTATCCGCATATGACGGTTTTCGACAATATGGCTTTCGGCATGAAACTGTCAGGCCGTACCAAGGACGAGTGCCGCCAGCGCGTTGAACAGGCGGCCGGCATGCTGCAGCTCTTATCGTACCTTGAGCGCTTGCCGCGGCAGCTTTCCGGCGGACAGCGTCAGCGCGTCGCAATCGGCCGGGCGATCGTTCGCGATCCCAAGGTCTTTCTCTTCGACGAGCCGCTGTCCAATCTCGATGCGGCGCTTCGCGTCGCGACGAGGCTGGAAATCGCGAAGCTTCATCGCAGCATGCACAACACGACGATGATCTATGTGACGCATGATCAGGTCGAGGCGATGACGCTCGCCGATCGGATCTGCGTGTTGCGGGACGGCGTCGTCGAGCAGATCGGCACGCCGCTGGAGCTTTATGAAAGCCCCAATTCGCTTTTCGTAGCCGGCTTCATCGGCTCGCCGAAAATGAATTTCCTATCGGCCGGACTGGCGGAGCCCTATGGTAGCCATACGATCGGCGTGCGCGCGGAGCATGTTCGCGTCGCGCCCGAGTCGCCGGTTTGGAGCGGCACGGTCATCCATTCGGAAATCCTCGGCTCCGATAGCTTCGTCTATGTGGATATCGGGGCAGACGAGCCGCTCATCGTGCGGGAAACCGGTGTCTCCCGTCACGAGCCGGGGCAGACGCTTGGCCTTGCGCCGCTTGCCGGCCACGTCCACCGCTTCGACCATTCGGGCCGGGCGCTCGAGCGTCAATCCATGCAGGCTGCCTGACCTTCCCAGGATCGACGTTCCTCCCAAAGCTCGATCCGTTTTAATGACAAGGAGAAAACGACGTGACCATACGCACCGTTGTGTGGGGTGAAAACATCCACGAAAATACCAATGAGATCGTCCGCGGCATCTATCCCGAGGGCATGCACACGACAATCGCCAATGCGCTGAATGCCGATCCCGCGATCTCGGCGACGACGGCGACGCTGCAGGAGCCGGAACATGGGTTGAGCGAAGCCCGGCTTGCCGAAACCGATGTGCTGACCTGGTGGGGCCACAAGGATCACGGTGCGGTCTCCGACGTCGTGGTCGAACGTGTCGCCAAGCGCGTCTGGGAAGGCATGGGCCTGCTCGTGCTGCATTCCGGCCATTTCTCCAAGATCTTCAAGCGGCTGATGGGTACGCCCTGCGCGCTGAAGTGGCGCGAGGCCGGCGAACGCGAGCGGCTGTGGACGATCAACCCACGCCATCCGATCGCCGCCGGCATCGGCGAGCATTTCGAGCTCGAGAACGAGGAAATGTATGGCGAACAGTTCTCGGTGCCGGAACCGCTCGAAACGGTGTTCATCTCCTGGTTCCAGGGTGGGGAAGTGTTCCGCTCCGGCCTGACCTGGCGGCGCGGCGCCGGCAACATCTTCTATTTCCGCCCCGGCCACGAGACCTATCCGACCTATCACGACGCCACCGTCCAGAAGGTGCTGATCAACAGCGTCAAGTGGGCTTATAACCCTGAGGGATCGTTGACGAGCATTACCGACGCTCCAAATGTGCCGGTAGAAAAAGCACTGGAGCCGATCGTCGAACGCGGCCCGAGACTGCACCAGGCCGGCGAAGCCGGTTACCGTTAAGAGGTGAGATGCCGTGGGCGGCGGTGGCTCGTTCGGCCCCGCAAGACGCCGCGATGCTCTCGCTGCCGCTCACGCTTCGATGGATTAACCATGAGGACAAAAGAATGCGCTTGATCATTCTCGGTACCGGAGGATGGGCAAACACCCATGCCATGCATTTTTCGGAAATTGCCGGCGTCAAACTTGTTGCTGCCGTCGATACGGACGAGGTCCGGCTGCGGGCCTTCGCGCTCAGGCATAGTATCCCGCTGACTTTCACGTCGCTCGATGACGCCCTTGCCTGGGGAGAGTTCGACGCCGTCACCAATGTCACGCCGGATCGCGCGCATTATTCGACGACGATGAAGTTACTCGGCGCCGGCAAACATGTGCTCTGCGAGAAGCCGCTGGCGGTCACCTACCGGGAAGCCAAGGAGATGGCCGACGCCGCGGCGGCGTCCGGCAAGGTCACGATGGTAAACCTGACCTATCGCAATGTCGCGCCACTGCAGGCAGCCCGCAAGATGGTGCTGGACGGCCGTCTTGGCGCGATCCGTCACTTCGAAGCGTCCTATCTGCAGAGCTGGCTGGTCTCAAAGGCCTGGGGCGACTGGACCAAGGAATCGCAATGGCTCTGGCGGCTGTCGACGAAGCACGGTTCCAATGGCGTGCTCGGCGATGTCGGTATCCATATTCTCGACTTCGCGGTTTTTGCCGCGGGAAGCGACGTCAAGGCGGCGGCATCGCACCTCAAGGTGTTCGACAAGAGCCCTGGCAACCGGATCGGCGAGTATGAGCTCGACGCCAACGACAGTTTCCTGATGATGGCCGAGCTTGAAAACGGCGCGGCCGGCGTCATCCATGCGACGCGCTGGGCGACCGGCCATCTGAACGAGTTGCGCCTGCGCTTGCATGGAGACAAGGGCGCGCTCGAGGTGGTGCATACGCCTGAAGGTTCGACGCTCAGGGTCTGTGAAGGCCCTGACGCCGACAAGGCAATCTGGCGCAAGATAGACGTCGAACCGGTCATCACCAATTTCCAGCGATTTGCAAAGGCCGTGCAAAAAGGGCAGCCGGATGAGCCGGGTTTTGCCCACGCGGCCAAGCTGCAATTCGTCCTCGATCACGCCGTGAAAATGGCGGGCGCTTTGGTTGAACTTTAGACGTTGAGAGCCAGCGGCGTGTTCTGTTCGAAAGGCCTCGCGCAGCTTCTTCGGTCGGCGAAGCATGACAAGCGGCTCAGATTCTCCGGTTCAGCTCGTCTTCGCTGATGCCGAAATGTTCGAGGATGATACCGACGTTGCGGCGATGCGATTTGAAATAGACGTCGAAGAGATCACCGACCAGCGGAACCGTCCCTCCGGCCGCATCGATGCCGAGATTGACGGCCATGCGTGCGAGCTTGTGGTTGGGAACGCCGAGACGCCGGGCCTCATTGAGAATGTAGAGGCCGATGAGCGACGTGGCAACGTCGCCGACGCCGGGGAGGAGACCGAGCACCGAATCGGCGCCGATCCGTACGCCGATGAAAGGCAGTCGGACTGCGGTGTCCATCAGCCGCGCAATGCCCACAGCACGGCGAATCTTTTCGAGTTCGGCAGGGGTCAGGTATGTCGTCTTGGCAGCCGGCATCAGAGACCTTCTGGCGCGACCGGCGGTTTCGCCTCCCTCAAGGCCGCAGAGACGCCCCAGATTGCCTGGTTCAACGAATGGCCGATGTGATCGCGACGATTGTTCATGGCCGTAAAACGCCGATACGCCGATAAGGTTCGCCAGCGGCGCGATCGGAATCTCGCCTTATCCTCGGTCGGGCACCACGACCAATTTGCCCACGAAATTCTTCGCCATGAACTCGGTCTGGGCGCGATGGAATTCCGACAGCGGATAGACGCCACCGACGAGGGGCCGGATCTTGCGGCTTTCGATATAGCCGATGAGCCGGCGGAAGTCGGCGCGGCTTCCCTGGCTCGATCCGTGCAGCTCCAGCTGCTTCAGATACATGGTCCTGAGATCGAGCTGGACAACCGGGCCGGCAATGGCGCCGGCCGTCGTGTAGCGGCCTTCGGGGCGCAGTATCTTCAGGAGATCGTTGAACAGTGGCCCGCCGACGAGATCGGCGATGACATCGATCGGCTCGCCGCGGCTGACGAAATGGACGGCTTCGACCAGATTGCCCTTGCCGCGGGTCACCACAGCTTCGGCGCCGATGTCGAGCATCGCCGCCTCCTTGCCGGGACCGGCGACGGCGATCGGGATGGCGCCGCGGGCACGCGCAAGCTGGATGATCGCTGAGCCGACACCACCCGAGGCGCCGGTGACGAGGACGCGTTCGCCGGCGGCAAGCCGCGCCCGTTCCAGCATGCGCTCGCCGGTCAGATAGGCGCAGCAGAATGTGGCGAGCTCGACATCGGTCAGATCGGTAGCAACGAGATGAGCGTTTTCGGCCGGCAGCGCCATATATTCGGCATAACCGCCGTCACGGCCATGGCCCATGTAATCGATGTCGGCGAGACTGTCGTCGTCGCGATTATAGATCGAAAAGTCGACCATGACGCGCTCGCCGATGCGGCCGGGATCGACGCCGGTGCCGACGGCGACGATATAGCCAACCGTATCGGTGCCCTGGATGCGCGGGAATATCAGCGTATTGCCCTGCCTGCGCCAGGTCGAGATTGCGGCGGGGTCGTCCTCGGTGCCATAGGCGCCTTGGCGTACCCAGACGTCGGTATTGTTCATGCCGCAGGCGGTGACGCGGATCAGCACCTCGCCCTCCGCCGGCGCCGGAACAGGGACGTCGGTGCGGTAGACGAGCTTCTCCAATCCGCCATGGCCGGTGAGCAAAACGGCTGCCATCTTTTCCGGGATCGTCATGCGGCCTCTCCTCAGATGTTCTTGAAGACGCTTTCGATCGTGTCCGCTGTCGCCTTGACGACGATGTCCGCCTCCTCACGCGTCAGGCAGAGCGGCGGCGCAAAGCCGAGGATATCGCCCTGCGGCATGGCGCGGCCGATGACGCCGCGTTCAAGAAGGGCGGCGGCGACCTGCGGGCCGATCTTGCGCCCGGCATCGAAGAATTTTCGATCGTCCCTGTCCTCGATGAACTCGATAGCCGCCATCAGGCCGTCGCCGCGGACGTCGCCGACGTTGCGGTGGCTGCCCACGGCTCTTGCCAGTTCCGAGCGGAAATAAGCGCCGGTCGCGCCGGCATTTTCGACGATGCCGAGTTCGTCGATCAGTTCGAGATTGGCAATGCCGGCGGCAGCACAGATTGGATGGGCGGAATAGGTCCAGCCGTGGCCGATCGCTCCCAATTCATCGGAACCCCGCACCAGCACCTGCCACATCTTGCTCGAAACGATGCTGGCGGAAAGCGGGGCATAGGCGGAGGTCAGGCCCTTGGCGATGGTGATAAGGTCCGGCTTCATCCCATAGTGATCCGAGCCGAACATCGTGCCGAGACGGCCGAAGCCGGTGACGACTTCGTCGGCAACAAGCAGGATGTCGTATTTGTCGAGCACGGCCTGGATCTTCTGCCAGTAACCTTGCGGCGGCGGCACGATGCCGCCGGTGCCGAGGATCGGCTCGCCGATGAAGGCGGCGATGGTATCAGGGCCTTCGGCGAGGATCATCTCCTCCAGTCTGTCGGCGCAATATTGCGAGAACTGTTCCTCGTTCATCGAGCGGTCGGGGCGGCGGAAATAATAGGGCGCCTCGGTGTGAAGGACCGGTGCACGCGGCAGGTCGAAGGCATTGTGGAAGAGTGCAAGACCGGTGAGGCTGCCGGTCATGACGCCGGAGCCGTGATAACCGCGCCAGCGGGAGATGATCTTCTTTTTCTCCGGCCGGCCGAGGATGTTGTTGTAATACCAGATAAGCTTGATGTTGGTCTCGTTGGCATCCGAGCCGGAGAGGCCGAAATAGACGCGGCTCATGCCATCGGTCGCGCGGTCGATGATCATCTTCGACAACGCGATCGAGGCTTCCGTGCCGTGGCCGACATAGGCGTGGTAATAGGCGAGGTTCTTCGCCTGTTCGGCGATCGCATCAGCAATCTTCTGACGGCCGTAGCCGACATTGACGCAATAAAGCCCGGCAAAGGCGTCGAGGCTTTTGCGGCCGCTCGTGTCGGTGATGTAGACGCCTTCGCCGCCGGCGACGACGCGGGTCGGCGTCTCGCCGCGCGCATGCATGCCCATATGGGTCGAGGGGTGGAAGAAGTGATCGCGGTCCCAAGCGGTGAGTTCGTTGCTTTTGTCGAGCATGTCCTGTCCTCTTCTTGAAATGGGGTGCTCAGGCGGCGGTGTCGATGCAGAGATATTTGAGCTCGGTGAAGGCCTCGAGCCCGTGGCGCGAGCCCTCGCGGCCGAGGCCGGACTGCTTCCAGCCGCCGAAGGGAATGGGGCCGCCGGTGATTTTCACGCGGTTGACCGCTACCATGCCGTATTCCAGCGCGCGTCCGAGACGCATCTGCCGGGCACCGTTCTCGGTGATGACATAGGCGACGAGGCCGTATTCGCTATCATTGGCGCGGGCGACAACCTCGTCTTCGGTATCGAAGGTGGTCAACGCCGCCACAGGCCCAAAAGTCTCCTCACGCATGATCAACGCATTCGCCGGCACATCCGTCAAAAGCGTCGGCTGATAGAAGAGCCGGCCGGCCTTATGGCGGCTGCCGCCGATGACGAGCCGGGCGCCCTGCGCCAGCGCGTCGGCAACTTGCTCTTCAACCTTGACGACGGCCCGTTCATGCATCAGCGGCCCGATCTCGCTTCCATCCTCAAGTCCTGCGCCGACCTTCAGCTCGCCGATGCGGGCGGCAAGGGCCTTGGCGAAGGCATCGGCGATGCGCCGCTGGACGAAGATGCGGTTGGCGGCAAGGCAATCCTGGCCGGATGTGGCGAACTTGGCGTCGACGGCGATCTCGACCGCTTTTGCGACATCGGCATCGTCGAAGACGATCAGCGGCGCGTGGCCGCCGAGCTCCATCACCAGCCGCTTCATCGTTGGCGCGCATTGCGCGGCGATCAGGCGGCCGACCTCGGTGGAGCCGGTGAAGCTCATCGCGCGCAGGCGGACATCGGCGCACATGCGTCCGACGATCGTTGCGGCATGGCCGGTGACCACATTGAAGACACCGGCGGGGATGCCGGCGCGTTCACCGAGTTCGGCAAGGGCGAGGGCAGAGAGCGGCGTTTCCGAGGAGGGGTGGGCGACGACCGTGCAGCCGGCGGCGAGTGCCGCGGCTGCCTTCCGGGTGAGCATGGCGGAAGGAAAATTCCAGGGCGTGACGACGCCGACGACGCCGAGCGCTTCGCGCCGGACGATCATTTCCGCCCCGGCCAGATGGCTGGTGACGCTTTCGGCGTTCAGCCGCTTGGCTTCCTCGGCATACCATTCGATGAAGGAGGCAGCGTAATCGATCTCGCCGCGCGCTTCGGCCAGCGGCTTGCCCTGTTCCAGCGTCATGATCAGCGCCAGATCCTCTTTGGCAGCGAGCATCAGCGCATGCCATTTCCGCAGGATCGCCGAGCGGCTCTGCGGCAGCATGGCGCGCCAGGCGGTGAAAGCTTCGGAGGCGGCATCGATCGCCGCCGCCGTCTCCTCCGCACCGAGGCTCGCAACCCAGGTGAGTGTCGCCGAAGAAGCCGGATCGGTCACGGCGAAGCTCTTGCCCGTGGTCCCGGCGATCCACCGGCCGCCGACATAGGCGAGATCGCGCAGGAGATGACGATCGGCGAGCCGCGACAGCGCGTCGTGATAGGCGGGGCGGGCAAAAACGGCAGTCATGTCCAATCTCCTCGTTGCGGTGACGTGAAGTCTTCCACAGGAGCGGACGAGAGATTGTCCTTTGGCGATGGCGAAAAGAGAGAAACGGGCTAAAGCACAGCCGCCGGATAGAGAGATTGTCTAGAGCATGATGCCGAAAAATGTGAGCGGTTTTCGGACGACATCATGCTCTAACTCTTTAACTTAGAACAGGATTCAGATTTTAGACCGGGTCAGCCTAAAATTTGAATCCTGTTCTAGGAAGCGCCTTCCTCATCGCCGGCGAAGGAAGAGACCGGAACGACTGTTTCCTCCTTCACCGTCTTGGTGACGATATAGGTGAAGTAGCGGTCGATGCCGAGTTCGCGGTCGAGAAGCCCATCGACCAGTCGCTGGTAGGCGTCGATATTGGCCGTCATGATCTTCAGAATGTAATCGACGCCGCCACCCACCGACCAGCAGGCGACGACCTCGGGGATTGCGGCAATGGTACGTTCGAAGCGCTCGAAATCGGCCTGGCGATGATTGGCGAGCGTCACCTCCATCATCACGCTGGCAACCGGCGCGATGCGCCGCGGGGCGAGGCGGGCGTGGTAGCCGGTGATAACACCGGCCTTTTCGAGCTTGCGCAGCCGCATCCAGCACGGCGTCGGCGACAGTCCGGCTTTTTCGGCCAGCGCCAGCTTGGTGATGCGACCGTCGCGTTGGACGGCGTCGAGAATGCGCAGGTCGATGGCGTCGAGCTTCATGGTGCTTTCTTCAGAAAGAAATCATTTCAAACGCAGCGAAAAGACAATGGGAGCGCATTTTGGCATTGTCAATTGAACTGATTTTCAGCACTGTTGAAATCATGACAAATTGGCGCCCCGATCCCTCGCAACTCCGCCGGCCGGCCTATCTTTCACTCGCCGAGCAGATCGCCAACGCGATCACCGACGGCAAGCTCTCCGACGGGGCGCAATTGCCGCCGCATCGCAAGCTGGCCGATGATCTGCATCTTTCCGTGCAGACGGTCAGCCGCGCCTATGACGAGCTCAGCCGCCGCGGGCTGATCTCAGGCGAGATCGGCCGCGGCAGTTTCGTGCAGACGCGGCCGCCTGAGCCGGAGCCGCCCTATCTGCCGGAACGGCTGGGCGAGGTGATCGATCTGTCAATCCTGAAGCCGGTCTGCGAGCAGATCCATCTGGAAAAACTGCGCCAGGCCTTCGGCTGGCTTTCAGAAAACCTGCCTTCCAGCTCGGCCCTGTCGTTCCGGCCGAATATGGTGTTTCCACGTCACCGCGTCGTCGCCACCGAATGGCTGGCGCGCTGCGGACTCGACGTGTCGCCGCTGAACATCAGCCTGACGAATGGCGCGACCTCTGGCATGACGGTGGCGCTGATGAGCGTCGCACCGCCCGGCTCGACGATTGCGACCGAAGCGGTCAGCCACCATACTCTGGTGCCGCTCTGCGGCTATCTCGGCCTGCACCTCGAAGGGTTGGCGATCGACGAGGAAGGCATGATCCCCGAAGCGCTGGACGAGGCCTGCCGGACCGGGCCGATCCGGGCAATTTTCCTGCAGCCTTCAGTGATCAATCCGATGGCGGCCCTGATGAGTGCCGAGCGCCGGCAGGCGCTTGCCGCCGTCGCCGCCAAGCATGACATAGCGATCATCGAAAACGACATTCTCGGGCCGATGATCGAGGACCGGGCACCGCCGATGGCGGCCTTCGCGCCGGAGCGCACGCTCTACGTCACGAGCTTTACGAAGATCACCGTTCCCGGCCTCAGGATCGGCTACCTCGTCGCGCCCGACCGCTATGTCGCGGCCGTCGCCAACCGGCATCTCGTCTCCAGCTGGATGGCGACGCCTGCCATGGCCGAGATCGCCAGTCGCTGGGTCAGCGACGGCACGGCGATGGAACTCGTCAACTGGCAGCGCCGCGCCCTTGTCGGACGCCACGCGATCGCGGCGGAGATGCTGGCCGGCCTGTCCTATCGAACGCACCCGCAAAGCCTGCATGTATGGCTGCCGCTGTCCGGCAGCCATACGGAGGATGGTTTCGTGTCGCAGGCAAGGCTGCGCGGCGTAGCGATTGCGCCGGGCAAATCCTTCCACACCACCGACCACGGCTGGACGCCAGCGGTGCGCATCTCGCTCGGCTCGACGACGGAAGGCGAGCTGCGGACAGGACTCGGGATCGTTGCCTCGCTGGCGCAGGGAAATCCGGAGGAACTGCTGCTTGCGATTTGACGCTGCCACCGCATTTGCCGGCATGCGCAGAATAATTGTCATGATATTATTTTACGAATTGACATGATTTTCGTGGACCGTCATCGTTAGGTCATTGCTTGTCTCAACAAGGAGAGACATGAATGCCTGCGCCCATCATCCGCATCGACAACATCGTCAAGAGATACGGCCCCCTGACCGTGCTCGACGGCCTGTCGATGAATGTCATGCCGGGCGAGAAACTGGCGCTGATCGGGCCATCCGGCTCCGGCAAGACGACGATCCTGCGCATCCTGATGACGCTGGAGACGATCAGCGGCGGCCATATCGAGGTCGACGGCGAGCAGCTCTACCATATGCCTGGTGGCAGCGGGCTGGTGGCGGCCGATGAGCGGCACCTGCATCGTATGCGGGAAAAGATCGGCATGGTCTTCCAGCACTTCAACCTGTTCCCGCATAAATGCGTCCTCGACAACGTGACGCTGGCGCCGATGCTGACCAAGGGCATCAAACGGCCGCAAGCCGAGAAGCGGGCGATGGAGCTTCTCGATATGGTCGGCCTTGCCGACAAGGCGAAAAGCGTCCCGGCGCAGTTGTCCGGCGGCCAAAAGCAGCGCGTCGCCATCGCCCGGGCGCTGGCGCTGTCGCCGAAGATCATGCTGTTCGACGAGGTGACTTCGGCGCTCGACCCGGAACTGGTCGAAGAGGTGCTGAACGTCATGCGGAAGCTCGCCTCCGAGACCGACATGACGATGCTTCTCGTCACTCACGAAATGGGCTTTGCCCACGACTTTGCCGACCGCGTGCTGTTTTTCGATCGCGGCAGGATCGTCGAGGAAGGCAGACCCGGCGACATCTTCCGCAATCCGACGCAGGAAAGGACGCAGACCTTCCTGCGCAAAATCATCGCGGCAGGGCACCGCGTCTGACCTCAGACATTGCCCGCGAACAACAAAACGCAAAGAGAAAGCCAGAGGAGTTGGGAACGATGAAAGCAGGATATTTTTTGAGCGCCGTCAGCCTGTCGGTGCTTCTGGTTACAGCGGCCGCTCCGGTATCCGCCGCCGCCGACAAGCTCGAACAGCTGAAGGAACAGGGTTTTGCCCGCATCGCCATCGCCAACGAGCCGCCATTCACGGCCGTCGGCGCCGACGGCAAGGTCTCTGGCGCCGCCCCCGACGTGGCACGCGTGATCTTCGAAAAGCTCGGCGTCAAGGAAGTGGTCGCCTCGATCTCGGAATACGGCGCGATGATCCCCGGCCTGCAGGCCGGCCGCCACGACGCGATCACCGCCGGCCTGTTTATGAAGCCGGAACGTTGCAGCGCCGTTGCCTATTCCGAACCGATCCTCTGCGATGCCGAAGCCTTCGCTCTCAAGAAGGGCAACCCGCTGAAGCTGACGAGCTACAAGGATATCGCCGACAATCCGGATGCCAAGATCGGCGCGCCGGGCGGCGGCACGGAGGAGAAGCTGGCGCTGGAAGCCGGCGTGCCGCGTGACCGCGTTATCGTGGTTCCGGATGGCCAGAGCGGCATCAAGATGCTGCAGGACGGCCGCATCGACGTCTATTCGCTGCCGGTCCTGTCGATCCACGATCTGATGGCGAAGGCGAAGGATCCGAACCTCGAAACCGTCGCCCCCGTCGTCAATGCACCGGTCTATTGCGACGGTGCTGCCTTCCGCAAGCAGGACGTTGCGCTGCGCGATGCCTTCGATGTGGAGCTGAAGAAGCTGAAGGAATCGGGCGAGTTCGCCAAGATCATCGAACCCTACGGCTTCTCGGCCAAGGCGGCGATGTCGACGAGCCGCGAAAAGCTCTGCGCCCCGGCCAAGTAACCTGATGTGCGCACACCGGCCACGGGCAGGGCGCACGGCCGGTGTGCTCCTCAAACGATCTCCAGAGAAGCGAGTTGCCGATGTCGGTATGGTCCGGCTATCTGACACTGATCCTTCAGGGCGCCCTAGTGACGCTCCAGCTGACGGTCATGGGCTCGGCGCTTGCGCTCGTTATGGCCTTCCTGGCCGGCCTCGGCCGCCTGTCGCGCTTCTTTGCCGTGCGGGCTCTGGCGACAACCTATATCGAATTCTTTCGCGGCACTTCGATCTTCGTCCAGCTCTTCTGGGTCTATTTCGTCCTGCCCTTCGCAGGCATGACGCTGACGCCGCTGCAGGCTGGCGTTCTGGCGCTCGGGCTGAATGTCGGCGCCTATGGCGCGGAGGTGGTGCGCGGCGCCGTCAAGGCCGTCGGGCGCGAACAGTCGGAAGCCTGTGTCGCCCTCAACCTGTCGCGCTATCAGCGCATGCGCCACGTCATCCTGCCGCAGGCGCTGCCGCTGATGCTGCCGACCTTCTGCAACAATGCGATCGAGCTCTTGAAGGGCACGGCCGTCGTATCGCTGATCTCGCTGACTGACATGACCTTCCAGGCGCAGGTGGTGCGGGCGCAGACCGGCAACACGCTGGTGCCCTTTGCGACAATCCTCATCCTCTATTTTCTCATGGCCGTGGCGATTTCCGCGGCGATGCGCTGGCTGGAGCGGCGGATGACACGCGGCCTCGACGGTATGAGGACCTGATCATATGGAATGGGATTGGGAGTTCGTCTGGCAGATCATGCCGACCCTTCTCGAAGGGTTCAAGATCACTATTCTTGCCACCCTCCTCGGCGCTGCGGTCGCCATGGTCGTCGGGCTGGCGCTCGCCATCGCGCGGCGATCCCCGGTCGCCGCCGTTTCCCGGACGGTCGGCTTCGTCTCGGAATTCATTCGCGGAACCCCGCTGCTGGTTCAGCTCTACTTCATCTTCTACGTGCTGCCCGATATCGGCATCCGGCTGTCGCCGCTCACCGCCGGCGTCATCGGGATCGGCATTCACTATGCCACCTATACCGCGGAGGTCTATCGCGCCGGCATCGAGAACGTCTCGCGCGGACAATGGGAAGCGGCCAAGGCGACCAATCTGACGACGCGCCAGGCCTGGATCCACGTGGTCCTGCCGCAGGCAATCCCGCCGATGATCCCGGCGCTCGCCAATTATTTCATCGCCATGTTCAAGGAGACGCCGCTGCTTTCGGCGATCACCGTGCTCGAACTGATGAACCAGGCAAAGAGCATCGCCAACAGCAACTACCGCTATATCGAGCCGATGACGTTGGTCGGCGTCTTTTTCCTCGTCATCAGCCTGATCTCGGTTCTCGGATTGCGCTGGCTCGAGGAGCGTTACGCCAGGATGGATGACTGAGATGACAAGGATCGAAATCATACCCGCCGGCCGGCGGCCGCGACTGGAAGACCGGCCACTCGAAAAACGCATCGGCCTCATCATCCTGGCGACGGACCACACAACCGAAGTCGATTTCCAGCGCATGGTCGCCAGCGACCGCATTGGCGTCTATGTCAGCCGCATCCATTATGCCAATCCGGTGACGCCGGAAAATCTTTTGAAGATGCAGCCATCGCTGACGGAAGGCGCCGGGTTGATCCTGCCGGACGAGCCGCTGGATGCAGTCATGTATTCCTGCACCTCCGCCTCGGTCGTTATTGGCGACTGTAATATCGAGGCGGCGATCCACGCGTCGAAACCGGGTGCTTCAGTGGTGACGCCGACGGCGGCGGCGGTGAAGGGTCTGAAGGCGCTCGGCGCCCGCCGGGTTTCGGTGCTGACGCCCTATACAATCGAGACCAGCCGGCCGATGGCGGAGTATTTCGCGGATCTCGGTTTTGCGATCGACCGCTTCACCTGCCTCGGCCTCAGCGACGATCGTGAGATGGCGCGGATCGCGCCGGATGAGATCGCGGCCTTCGCGCGTGAGGCGTTGGCGCCGCAGTCCGACGCACTGTTCATCTCCTGCACGGCCCTGCGCGCCGCACAGGTCGCCGCCCGCATCGAAATGGAAACCGGCAAACCGGTGGTAACCAGCAATCTCGCAACCGCCTGGGCCTGCCTGAGGCTTTGCGGCGATGATCGGGCGCGGCCCGAGCTCGGTCATCTGATGACCATGCCCTATAGGGAAGGCTGAGATCATGGCGAGCGCCTTGCCGGTTGCACTGGAGGATATTCGCGCAGCGGCGCGGCGGATCGCCGGCCGGGTCGTCGAAACACCGATGGTGCTGTCGGCATCGCTTGCCGAGATTGCCGGCGCTCCGGTCTGGCTGAAACTTGAACATCATCAGACGACGGGCAGCTTCAAGCTGCGCGGGGCGACCAATGCGGTGCTGTCATTGTCACCGGCAGAGCGAGCGCGCGGCGTCGTCGCCGCTTCGACTGGAAATCACGGCCGGGCGCTTGCCCATGCCGCGAAGGCGCAAGGCGCGGTCGCGACGATCTGCATGTCGCGGCTGGTGCCGGAGAACAAAGTTTCGGAAATCCGCCGTCTCGGCGCCGATGTGCGCATCGTCGGCCGATCACAGGACGAGGCGCAGCAGGAAGTGGACCGGCTGGTGCGAGAGGAGGGGTTGGTAATGATCCCGCCTTTCGACCATCCTGACGTCGTCGCCGGGCAAGGGACGCTGGGGCTCGAAATCATCGACGCCTTGCCCGAGGTGGCAACGGTGCTGGTGCCGCTTTCGGGCGGCGGCCTTGCGGCGGGCGTCGCCGCCGCGGTCAAGGGCGTCAATCCGAAGACGAGAGTGGTCGGCCTGACGATGGAACGGGGCGCGGCGATGAAGGCGAGCCTCGATGCCGGACGACCGGTGCAGGTCGAGGAGGTGAGGAGCCTTGCCGACTCTCTCGGCGGCGGCATCAGCCTCGACAATCGCGTGACCTTCGCCATGTGCCGCGAACTTCTCGACGGCGTCGTCCTGCTGACGGAGACGGAGATCGCCGCCGGCATGCGCCATGCCTATGCCTGCGAGGGCGAGGTCGTCGAGGGGGCGGGCGCAGTCGGCATAGCAGCACTGCTGGCCGGAAAGATCCGCTCCGGTGGCCCGGTCGTTGCGATCCTTTCGGGACGGAATGTCGACATAGAACAGCACCGCCGCGTGATCAACGGCGAGGGTGCGGCGTTCGCGGAGGATAACCCATGAGCCGCATGATCATTCTGACGGAAGCGGAATTGCGAGAGATCGT
This sequence comes from Rhizobium sp. H4, assembly GCF_003013335.1. Lineage (NCBI taxonomy): Bacteria > Pseudomonadati > Pseudomonadota > Alphaproteobacteria > Hyphomicrobiales > Rhizobiaceae > Rhizobium > Rhizobium sp. H4. The sequence goes on along the minus strand of NZ_PSOW01000009.1, from coordinate 145,060 downwards.
CGGGCTCGATGCCAACGCGGTCGCTTGCGTCGAGCAGGCCTTCGCCGCGCTTGCGACGAAGGCGGTCGCCATGCCGCCGATCCTGCGGCTCGACATTCCCGAGTATCGGGGTGAGGTCGATGTGAAGACCGCCTACATCCCCGGCATCGAGGGTTTCGCGATCAAGATCAGCCCCGGTTTCTTCGACAATCCGAAGATCGGCCTGCCGAGCACCAACGGCATGATGGTGCTGCTGTCGAGCCGGACCGGACTGGTGCAGGCGCTGCTCCTCGACAACGGCTATCTCACCGACGTGCGCACCGCCGCGGCCGGCGCCGTCGCGGCAAAATATCTGTCGCGGCAAAATTCCAGCGTGGCGGCGATCTTCGGCGCCGGCATGCAGGCGCGGCTGCAGCTGGAAGCGCTGACGCTGGTGCGGCCGATCCGTGACGCCAGGATATGGGCGCGGGATGCGGCCAAGGCTAAGGGCGTGGCTGCGGAACTGGCGGCTAGGCTCGGCTTTCCCGTCAAGGCGATATCCGACCCGCGGCAAGCAATGTCCGGTGCCGATATCGTCGTGACCACCACGCCGGCGGAAAAACCGATCATCGACGCCGGCTGGCTCGAACCCGGGCAGCATCTGACGGCCATGGGATCGGATGCCGAGCACAAGAACGAGATCGATCCCGCGGCCATCGCCGGCGCCGGCCTCTATGTCGCCGACAGCCTGAAGCAGACGCGCCGGCTGGGTGAGCTTCACCATGCGATCGAAGCGGGCCTCGTCGAAAGGGATGCCGATTTCGCCGAACTCGGCCTGATCGTCGTCGGGCGGATGTCGGGCAGGACGAGTAGCGACCAGATCACCATCGCCGACCTCACGGGAACCGGCATCCAGGACACTGCCATCGCCACACTCGCCTTTGCCCGCGCCGGCGCGGCAAATGCCGGCACCACATTCGAAAGCTGACCGGCGCGGCGCCGGGAAAGAAGGGAAGAGATATGACCCAGCCCCATCTGAAGTTCTCGCTCGGGGAATATGCCGAGCGCCTGGAAAAGACACGGCGTGCCATGGAGGCGAAGGGCGTCGATCTGCTTATTGTCAGCGACCCCTCGAACATGGCCTGGCTGACCGGCTATGACGGCTGGTCGTTCTACGTGCACCAGGCGGTGATCGTGCCGCCGCAGGGCGAGCCGATCTGGTTCGGCCGCGGCCAGGACGCCAACGGCGCCAAGCTCACCGCGTATCTCGGCCACGACAATATCGTCGGTTACCCCGATCATTACGTGCAGTCGACCGAGCGCCATCCGATGGACTATCTCTCCGGCATCCTGACGGAGCGCGGCTTCGGCAAGCTGACGATCGGCGTCGAGATGGACAATTACTGGTTTTCGGCCGCCGCTTTCGCCGCGCTGCAAAAGCACCTGCCGAATGCGCGCTTCGTCGATGCGACTGCGCTGGTCAACTGGCAGCGCGCGGTCAAGAGCGAGACCGAGATTCAGTACATGCGCAATGCCGCCCGCATCGTCGAAGCGATGCATGCCCGCATCTTCGACAAGATCGAGGTCGGCATGCGCAAGTGCGATCTGGTGGCGGAAATCTATGACGCCGGCACTCGCGGCGTCGACGGCATCGGCGGCGACTATCCGGCGATCGTGCCGCTGCTGCCGTCCGGCGTCGAAGCATCGGCACCGCATCTGACCTGGGACGACCGGCCGCTGAAGAAGGACGAGGGCACCTTTTTCGAGATCGCCGGCTGCTACAACCGGTATCACCTGCCGCTGTCGCGTACCGTCTTCCTCGGCAAGCCAACGCAGGCCTTCCTCGATGCCGAAAAAGCGACGCTGGAGGGCATGGCAGCCGGTCTGGCGGTCGCCAAGCCCGGCAACACCTGCGAGGATATCGCCAACGCCTTCTTCGCGGTCCTGAAGAAATACGGCATCGTCAAGGATAACCGCACGGGTTACCCGATCGGCCTTTCCTATCCGCCGGACTGGGGCGAACGGACCATGAGCCTGCGGCCCGGCGACCGGACGGAACTGAAACCCGGCATGACCTTCCATTTCATGACAGGCCTCTGGCTCGACGACATGGGGTTCGAGACGACGGAGAGCATCCTCATCACCGAGAGCGGCGTCGAGTGCCTCGCCAATGTGCCGCGCAAGCTGATGGTCAAGGATTGAGGCTGTCATGACAGAGACCCGCTTGCGGCCGTCGCCGATCAGCGCGACGGTGAATTTCGCCGCCGAGGGCGTCCAGCACGGTTTCCTCAGGCTGCCCTACAGCCGCGACGAGTCCGCCTGGGGATCGGTGATGATCCCGATAACGGTTGTCAGAAACGGCACGGGACCGACGGCGCTTCTGACCGGCGGCAACCACGGCGACGAGTATGAGGGACCGATCGCGCTCTTCGATCTTGCCCTCTCGCTGAAGCCTGACGAGGTGAGCGGCGCCGTGATCGTCGTGCCGGCGATGAATTATCCGGCATTCCTGGCGGGCACCAGGACCTCGCCGATCGACAGGGGCAACATGAACCGCAGTTTCCCCGGCCGGCCGGACGGCACGGTGACCGAGAAGATCGCCGACTATTTCCAGCGTGTGCTTCTGCCGATGGCGGATGTCGTTCTCGACTTCCATTCTGGCGGCAAGACGCTCGATTTTCTGCCCTTCTGCGCCGCGCACATTCTGCCCAACAAGCAGCAGGAGCAAAAAGCCTTCGACTTCGTCACGGCGTTCGCCGCGCCCTATTCGATGAAGATGCTGGAGATCGATGCGGTCGGCATGTACGACACGGCGGCCGAGGAGATGGGCAAGATCTTCATCACGACTGAACTCGGCGGCGGTGGCACCGCGACCGCCAAAAGTGCGGCGATCGCCAAACGCGGCGTGATAAACGTGCTGCGACATGCGGGGATCGTCGCCGGCGCCGTCGATATCGGTCCGACGACCTGGCTGGACATGCCGGATGGCCGCTGTTTCTCTTTCGCGGAGGAGGGGGGATTGATCGAAGCCGTCATCGACCTCGGGGACTTCGTCACCGAGGGTGCGGTCATCGCTCGCATCTATCCGACCGGGCGGACGGGTGAGGCGCCGCGCGAGATCCGCGCCGCCATGGACGGTATTCTCTGCGCCCGGCATTTTCCGGGGCTCGTCAAACCAGGCGACTGCGTTGCGGTGATGGCGATCGTGACGAGCTGAGATGACGGGCAGGCGCGGCGAGATGCGTTTCGCCGGTCGATCACGTCAAGCCGCTTTCGGCGATCTCGACCCGGCAGCTGCCGCATCGATCTGGAATCGGCTGACAACGCCTTCCAGCGTCTGCGTCTGGCCGCCGAGCGCGCGGCAGGCCGAGACGGTTTCCGCAGCCATGGCGGCGTTGCGCTGCGTGACCTCATCGAGCGCATTGACGGAGGCGTTGATTTCCCCGATCGCCACGGCCTGCTCGGAAGATACCGAAACGATGCGGGCAATCAGGCCGGCGACCTGCTCGACCTGGCCTTCGATTTCCATAAGTGCCTTGCCGGTGCGGTTGACGAGCTCCACGCCGGTGGAAACCTGCGACGACGACGTGGAAATCAAAGATCTGATCTCCTTGGCGGCGTTGGCCGAGCGGAGAGCGAGCTCACGCACTTCCTGCGCCACGACGGCGAAACCCTTGCCGGCTTCGCCGGCGCGGGCAGCCTCGACACCGGCATTGAGCGCTAAGAGGTTTGTCTGGAAGGCGATCTCGTCGATGACGTTGACGATCTCGCCGATCTGGGCGGACGAGCCTTCGATCTTTTGCATTGCGGCGATCGCTTCGCGAACCACGGCTGCCGAATGTTCGGCGCTGTTGCGAGTCTCGGCCATCATGCCGGTCGCCCTGCCGGCATGGTTCGAAGCGTCCTTGGCCTTAGCGTTCATTTCGCCGAGCGCGGCGGTCGCCTCTTCGAGCATCGCCGCCTGCTGATCGGTGCGTGATGCAAGGCTGTCGGCGGCATCCGTGATGCCGGCGGAAGAACTGCCCACCTGTCTGGAAGTGTGGGCGATCTCAGCCATCGAGGCGCCAAGTGCATTCATGCTGTCGTTGAATTTGGCCCGCAACATTTCGTAGGCGGGGGCGAAGGCTGTGGTGATCCGGCAATCGAGATTGCCGAGCGAGAGCTGGTCCAGGCCGTAGGTCAGCGACTCGATCACCGTTTCCCGGCTTTGCTCTTCGGCAGCCTTTTCAGCCATCTGGCTGCGCTCGCGCTGGAATTCCTGATCGCGCAGCGCCGTTTCGCGCTTCTGTGCGTCCTGCCGCTCCAGCGCGTTGCGGCGGAAGACCGCCACTGCCTTGGACATGGCGCCAATCTCGTCGGAGCGGTTGGCGTAGGGGACTTCGGTCGAAAAATCGCCTTCGGCGAGGTTTCCCATATAGGCCTTCATGCCATCCAGCGGCACGATGGCCCGGCGGCGCAGAAGATAAAGCCCGACCAGCAGCAGGGCGAAGGAGCCGAAGCCCGCGGCGCCCGCGTAGATCGTCCATGTGACAATCTCCGAGGCGGCATTTCTCTCTTCGCCCTTCAGGAAAGCGTCGGAATTTGCAACGAGCTTCTCGACCGCGTCCTGATGTGCGTGGAAGGCGACGCGCAGTTGCTCGATCGCACCGTGCGCCTTGTTATCGTCCCTGGCGTTCAGGGCCGGGATGATCGCGCGGTTCATCACCTCCCAGAATGCATCGCCCTTGGCGAGCACATCGTTCTCGAGCTCGTCTTTCAAAGCCTGCGGCAGCCGCGTTGATTTCCAATAGGCGCGTCGGTCGTCGTAGGCGGCCTTGAGATGTGCGATTTTAGCAAGATTGGTCTCGCTCAGTTCGGGAAATTTACTCGCCTCGAAAGACAGCATGTAGGATTCGACCACGAACAGCGGTGGCGGCAGAATATCGGCAATCAGATCCTTGCCGTAAACCACCTGCTCATAAACCGGGCCGTTGACCTTCAGCCGTTCGAGCGCCGATTGCTGCAACCCGATCGACATGAAAATGCCGGTTGAAACAGCGACGCCGAAAGCCACCAAGCTGCGGGCAATAGTAAATGCCAAGACCGTCTCCAAATAACTTTGCGGCGTCTCTTCTTCGAGATGCCTGATGTACGTGGATCATTATTTCGCAAGAACGCTGCGATATAGTTAATACTTTTGGATCTCAGGGGCCCGGAACAGCTATTTGCGAGCTGTCAAGTGACCAAAATTGGGTCGATCTTGCTATATTGGGTATCGCGCCATCACCCCGCCACTTTCATGGTGGAGGGGGCGGGTTATACTCCGGGTTGATCCGAGAAGCGGTTCGTCGACAATTCCATCATCTGCGACATAAGTTTGACGGCGCTGCTGGAGGCGTGTTCGGCGAACTGCTGGGTTGTGGTTGATTTATTTTCTGAAACCGTATTACACGAAGGGATGTCCTCGGATGCGGACGTCTAGCTCCTACTATAAGAATAGGAAGAGAGTGATGTTGCAGCAAAAATGGTCGTCACAAGCGCTCCATCGCTAAGGGGTAGGAGCAACGCATTACAGGAACGAGTTCTACAAATCGAAATTGCTAATGCTACAACCTCACAATCAGTCTTCAGAAATCGTACTGGGTTGTCTCAGGTCATCGGCATGCACTTCGGCAGGGCGGCTTAGACAATCATGAAAGCTGTGGATGAGCCCGCAGGCGAGCCGCGCAGACGAGGCCGGCCGAAAGTCTCCACCGACGAAGACAAGCGGGTGCAGATCGTCGAAGTCGCCCGCCGGGTTTTTGTGAAATATGGATATGCCGGAAGCACGACCGCGGTCGTCGCCTCCGAAGCGGGCGTTTCCAAACAGACGCTCTACCGCCTGTTTGAGAGCAAGGAAGAGCTGTTCGCCGCCGTCGTCGCTGCGCACCGGCGCCTGATGCTTGATTTGCCGCGGCCTGCCGAAGATTGTTCGATCGCCGAAAGCCTCGAACGGATCTTCATGCTCGACATGGACGAGGACAGAGATGCGGACCGCGCCGGTTTCCTGCAGCTCGTCTTCCGTGAAGCCGCGCAATTCCCCGAGCTGGTCGAAATCCTGCAACGGGAAGGCATCCTTGCCAGCCGACAGGAACTGGCCGACTGGCTGAGCGATCGCCGGGCCGAAGGCCGGCTCACCCTGGACGATCCGGTGAGCGGAGCCCGGATGCTGATGGACATGATTTTCGGAGGCATGGGACCGCCGGAGGGCCGTGCTCAGGCCTGGCCCGATCGGGCGGCCCTGCTTGCCCATCTTCGCCGCTCAATTGCGATTTTTGCCGCCGGCATTGGCGCCGCCTGAGCGAACGAGAGACATTTCTGACTCCTGGCTTCCCGGCGACGATATTCCCGTACAACTCAGTCCAACGGCAGCCGCGCCCCAGGACTGACCGGGAACACTCTTTATAGGAGAGTTCTCCAGAAGGCGCTTGGGCAACCTCTTTGCATTCCGCATCCGCGCCAAGATCGCCGCGCATTTTGCTTAGATTAACTTTGGCAAACCGAAACGCTCAGAACGCTGCCAATAGTCCGCCCGGAGCGTAGGAAAAATGCTGCACTGCCAAAAAAATCACCACGCGCACTCCTGCGCGTTTTTTCGGCATGACCCATTGACAATTCAGCCCTGATGGCACTTGATAGGTTATTCCAGTAAAACAGACATGCGTCCATTATACTGGAATAATAGAAGCTATCCATAAGGGGAACGCCATGACCATTTCCTTTCGCGCCGGTGTGATATCGCTGGTCGCCGTCGCTTTGTTGTCCACGCCTGTGCTGGCCGAGGGCAGCAAGCTTGATGAAGTGCTGGCCCGCGGCCACCTCGTCCTCGGCACGGGCAGCACCAACGCGCCCTGGCACTTCAAGAGCGCGGACGACAAGCTTCAGGGCTTCGATGTCGACATGGGCCGTATCATCGCCAAGGCCCTGTTCGGCGATCCGGAAAAGATCGAATATGTCAACCAGTCCTCGGACGCCCGCATTCCGAACATCACCACCGACAAGGTGGACATCACCTGCCAGTTCATGACCGTGACCGGCGAACGCGCCCAGCAGGTTGCCTTCACCATTCCTTATTATCGCGAGGGTGTCGGCTTGATGCTCAAGGCGGACGGAAAATATTCCGACTATGCCGCGCTGAAGACGGCAGGTTCCTCGGTCACCATCTCGGTTCTGCAGAACGTCTATGCCGAGGCTATGGTGCATGCGGCATTGCCGGAGGCGACCGTCGATCAGTACGAATCCGTCGACCTGATCTATCAGGCGCTGGAGTCCGGTCGGGCCGACGCCGCCGCCACGGACCAGTCTTCGCTCGCGTGGTACATGACGCAGAACCCCGGCCGCTACAAGGACGCCGGCTACGGCTGGAATCCCCAGACCTATGCCTGCGCCGTCAAACGTGGCGATCAGGACTGGCTGAACTTCGTCAACACCGCTCTCCACGAAGCGATGACCGGCGTCGAATTCGATTTTTACGCCAAGTCGTTCAAGACCTGGTTCGGCAAGGATCTGACGCCACCGCAGATCGGGTTTCCGGTCGAATTCAAGTAACCCGGATGCGGGGGAGCGGGAGCGCTATCCCGCTCCGCTGGAACAGAATGATATTGGTTCAGGTCGGGCAAAGATCTGAATCCTGTTTTTGAATCGAATGGTTGGAGCATGACGTCGTCCGGCCCGCTCGTACGTTCAACGGCATGCTCTGATCTGAAAGGGCCCGCATGGGTTACACGCTGAATTTCGCTGCCGTCTGGCGCAATTTCGACTTTCTTCTAAGCGGACTTGCCCTCAGCCTTGGCCTTGCAGTGATCTCGATCCTGATCGGCGCCGCCATCGGTCTCTTCGTGGCTTTCGCGCTGACGTCGAGGAACCGCTTTGCGCTCGTGCCGGCGCGCGTCTATGTCACCGTCATTCGCAACCTGCCCATTCTCGTCCTGGTGCTTTTCGCCTTTTTCGCGCTGCCGCAGATGGGTTTGCGCTTAGACAAGTACAAAAGCTTTGTGCTGGTTCTCTCCCTCTATTCCGGCGCCTATCTGGCCGAGGTGTTCCGCGCCGGACTGCTGTCGATACCGAAAGGATTGACGGAAGCCGGCCTTGCGATAGGCCTGACGGGAATGCAGATCCGCAGTTCGATCATCGCTCCGCTGATGCTGCGCAACGTGCTGCCGTCGCTCTCCTCGACGATCATCTCGCTCTTCAAGGACACTTCGCTCGCCGCCGCAATCGCCGTGCCCGAACTGACCTTTGCCGCCCGCAAGATCAATGTCGAGAGCTTCCGCGTCATCGAAACCTGGATGGTGACATCAGCCCTCTATGTCGCCACCTGTTTCCTCATCGCCGCCTTGATGCGCCTCGTTGAGCGCCGTCTGGCCCTGCCGAGATAGTCCCGATGTCTCACACATTTTTCGAACAACTCTGGATCGCCCGCTACGTCATCATGAACGGCGTGGCCATGACGGTGTCGATTTCTCTGCTGGCCATTCTCGCGGGCTCCGTCCTCGGCGTTTTCGTCGGCCTGGCGCTCGTCTATGGCGGCATGATTTTACGCCTTATCGTGCGCGCTTATACGGATATCATTCGCGGCACGCCGGTGCTCGTGCTCGTGCTGGCAAGCTATTACGTCTCTGCTGCAGTCGGTCTCGATCTCGGGCCGTTCTCCGCCGGGGTGCTCGCCCTTGCCATCTTCTGCTCTTCCCATGTTGGCGAGATCGTGCGCGGCGCGCTTCAGGCAATCCCGAAGGGGCAAACCGAAGCCGCCAAAGCGATCGGCCTGACCTTTACCCAAACTTTCACCTCGGTGCTGTGGCCGCAGGCCTTGCGCCAGTGCCTGCCGGCCTGGGTGAACACGGCCGCCGAAATGGTGAAGGCTTCGACGCTGCTCTCCGTTATCGGCGTCGCCGAGCTTCTGCTGCGCACGCAAGAGATCATTTCCCGCAATTTCATGAGCCTCCAGTTCTATTTTCTGGCCGGTGGTCTCTATTTCATCGTCAATTACGGTATCGAGCACTTCGGCAAATATGTCGAGCGCAAGACCGCCCTGCCGTCCTGAGGAGAGTTTCCGATGGCCAAGACCATTCTCGACATCAAGGGTCTGCGCAAGACTTACGGCATCCACGAAGTTCTCAAAGGCGTTGACTGCGCCGTCCGGGAAGGCGAGGTCATCTCGATCATCGGTTCGTCCGGCTCCGGCAAGACCACCTTGTTGCGCTGCGTCAACATGCTCGAGGAATTCCAGGGCGGCACGATCAGCCTCGACGGCGAAGAGATCGGCTATCGCGTCGAAGGCGCGACGCGGCGGCGCAAGAGCGAGAAGGAGATTGCCCGCCAGCGCGCGCTGACCGGCATGGCTTTTCAGCAGTTCAATCTCTTTCCGCATATGAGCGCCGCCGAAAACGTCATGCTCGGCCTCGTCAAGGTGAAGAAGATGACGAAGCCGGAGGCCCGCGCTATTGCGGAAAAATGGCTCGACCGTGTCGGCCTTTCCGCCCGCGCCAACCATTATCCCGGTCAGCTCTCCGGCGGCCAACAGCAGCGCGTCGCGATCGCCCGCGCCATCGCCATGTCGCCGCGGCTGATGCTGTTCGACGAGGTGACCTCGGCGCTCGACCCGGAACTGGTGGGCGAGGTGCTGCAGGTGATCAAGGGGCTTGCTGCCGACGGCATGACCATGCTGCTCGTCACCCACGAGATGCGCTTTGCCTACGAAGTTTCATCGCGTGTCATCTTCATGAACCAGGGCGTCATCTGCGAGGAGGGCGATCCCAAGGAAATGTTCGTGCGCCCTAAGACCGAACGGCTCGCGGAATTCCTCAAGACCTCGAGCTTCAGCTAAGAAGGGGCGAAAGCCTGCGGAGTTCGCGACTTCGGGCGCCGGCGTCGCTGCCAGGCGACCGGAGATCGAGAGGTCGATGTCGGGAAAGGGGGCCGCTCGCCTAAATTACGTTCAGTCTGCATTCCCGGCAGGCAAATTCTCCGCAAAGCATCCGAGACATGCTGAAATCCTGAGAGCGCAAGATTTTGGCATGCGCTTTGCTTTCTGTCTTGTATGCAAGATAGTCACACATCGGAGACCACGCAGAAGTCGATCGAGGAAACGATCGTATCCGGCATCCTCTCTGCCAAGATCAGGCCAGGTACGCGCCTTGGCGAAAATCAGCTGGCGGCACTCTTCGGCGTGTCCCGCACCCGCGTCCGTGAAGCGATGATGCGCCTGGAGACACGCGGCATCGTGCATGTCAGCCCAAGGCGGGGCTGGTTTGTCGTCGAGCCGTCCGCTGAAGATGCGATCGCGGTCTATGAGGCACGGCGTGTCGTCGAGGCCGGATTGCTGCGCGGCATGCGCGTGCTGACGGACGAGGGCAGCAAGGCCCTCGACGCGCATCTCGCCGATGAACGAAATGCGATGGCAGCGGGCGACCGCCAGCGGCTGACCTATTTGATGGGCGATTTCCATATCCGCATCGCGGAATTGAGCGGCAATGCCATCATCGTCGATACCCTGCGTGACCTGACCGCCCGGACCATCCTCATTTCGATGCTCTATCAATCCGAATTTCATGCGGCGCAGTCTCACGAGGGGCACTGCCGCATTTTCGAGGCCATGCGGGCGGGCGATTTCGTCAGAGCTGCGGCGCTCTCCGTCGAACATCTTGATGAAGTTGAAATGGGCCTCGACCTCACGGCGCGCCCGGATCCACTTTCGGATCTGCGCAATTCCCTGTCGCTTCCGCCCAAGACCGCTTTATCCGCCTTCCAACAATCGGACCCAAAAACCACAACCTCAAAGGAGCAATGAACACATGCTGACAAGACGAGTCTTCTTCGCGATCGCGACCCTGGCCGCGACCTTCAGCTTCAACTCGCCGTCCCACGCCGATGCTCTTGCCGACATTTCGGCGCGCGGTACGCTGCGTGTCGCTGTCCCCCAGGATTTCCCGCCCTTCGGCAGCGTCGGCACCGATATGGCGCCGATGGGCTACGATATCGACGTCGCCAATCTCATTGCCGAAAAGCTGGGCGTCAAGACCGAGCTCGTGCCGGTGACGAGCGCCAACCGCGTCCCCTATCTGCAGACGAACAAGGTCGATCTGGTCATATCAAGCCTTGGCAAGAATGCAGAGCGCGAAAAGGTGATCGATTTCTCTGTTGCCTACGCTCCCTTCTTCAACGGTGTGTTCGGACCCGCCGATCTTGCGGTCGCCAAGACGGAAGATCTCGCAGGCAAGAGCATCGGCGTCACGCGCGGCGCCGTTGAGGATCTCGAACTGACGAAGATCGCGCCGGCCGATGCGACGATCAAGCGTTACGAGGACAATAACGGCACCATCTCGGCCTTCCTGTCTGGTCAGGTCGAGATCATTGCCACCGGCAATGTCGTGGCGGCTGCGATCCTCGCCAAGAATCCTCCGAAGCGTCCTGAGCTGAAATTCCTGATCAAGAACTCACCCTGCTACATTGGCCTCAACAAGGAACAGTCCGCCCTCCTGGAGAAGGTGAACGGCATTATCGCCGCCGCCAAGTCCGACGGCACGCTGAACGCCATATCGCAGAAGTGGCTCGGCGCCGATCTGCCGGCCGATCTGTAAGGAACCAGGATCTTGCGCATGTCTCCCGCGCTAGGCTGGATGACATGCGCTCCGTCACCGCAAGAGGGGACATTCCTTGAGCTACCATTTCGAATTCAGCTGGCTGCTTCAATATTACCCTGAAATCATCAAGGGCATACTGATCACCCTGGAGCTTATCGCCGTCGGCGGCGTGCTCGGCATTTCTCTCGGCATCATCTGCGCCTGGGTGCGGGCGCTCGGCCCGGCCTGGCTGAAGCCGGTCGTCGCGGCCTATGTCGAACTGATCCGCAACACCCCGTTCCTGATCCAGCTTTTCTTCATCTTTTTCGGTCTGCCGTCGCTAGGCATCCAGCTCTCCGAATTGACGGCCGCCAATCTCGCGATGATCGTCAACCTCGGCGCCTATAGCTGCGAGATTATCCGTGCCGGCATCCAGGCCACGCCGAAAGGCCAGTTCGAGGCGGGCGAGAGCCTTGCCATGACACGTTTCGAGACCTTCCGGCATGTCGTTCTCGTGCCCTCGCTGCAGCGCATCTGGCCGGCGCTGTCGTCGCAAGTGGTCATCGTCATGCTCGGCTCAGCGGTCGTGTCGCAGATCGCCGCCGAAGATCTGACGTTCGCGGCGAATTTCATACAATCGCGAACCTTCCGGGCCTTCGAGGCCTATATCGTCTCGACCGCCATCTATCTCGTGCTGGCGATCCTGCTCCGGCAGGTGCTGGGTCTGATCGGCGGTTTCATTTTCCCGAGGAGAACAGCACGATGATCACGTTCACACTCTGGGATATCCTGCGCAACCTGCTGCTTGCCACCCGCTGGACGATCCTTCTTTCGCTGGTCTCGTTCCTTGGCGGGGGTCTGGTTGGGCTGTGTCTGCTATTCCTGCGCATCAGCAGGCGCAAGGCCGCCAGGGCATTCGCGAAATACTACATAGAGCTCTTCCAGGGCACGCCGCTGCTGATGCAGCTGTTCATCGCCTTTTTCGGTCTCGGTCTCTTCGGGATAGACGTGCCGGCCTGGCTTGCGGCGGGATTGGCGCTGATCTTATGGAGTGCCGCCTTCCTCACCGAAATCTGGCGAGGCTGCGTCGAAGCGGTCGCGAGGGGGCAATGGGAAGCCTCGGCCAGCCTTGGCATGGGCCGTCTGCAGCAGATGCGCCACGTCATCCTTCCGCAGGCGCTGAGGATCGCCATACCGCCCACGGTCGGCTTTTCCGTCCAGATCGTCAAGGGAACCGCGCTGACCTCGATCATCGGCTTCGTCGAATTGTCGAAAGCCGGCACCGTGGTCACCAACGCCACTTTCCAGCCCTTCACCGTCTATGGGCTCGTCGCGCTCATCTATTTTGCCCTTTGCTGGCCCTTGTCAAAAAGCAGCCAGATCCTGGAGAGAAAACTCAATGTCGCTCATCGAAATCACTGACGTCCGCAAAAGCTACGGGACCAACGAGGTGCTGAAGGGCATCAACCTCAATGTGGAACCTGGCGAGGTCATTGCCATCATCGGCAAGAGCGGTTCGGGCAAATCGACGCTGCTTCGCTGCATCAATGGCCTGGAGACGATTACCGACGGCTCCATCTCCGTGGCCGGCGCGCAGCTTCTCGAGGACGAAGTCCATCTGAAGGCACTGCGCCTCAAGGTCGGCATGATCTTTCAGCAGTTCAACCTTTTTCCGCATCTGACCGCCGGCGGCAATGTCATGCTGTCGCAGACCGTGGTCAAGAAGACCCCGAAGGCCGAGGCAGAAGCGACCGCCCGCAAGATGCTGGAGCGGGTGGGGCTGGGTCAGAAGTTCGATGCCTATCCGGATGAGCTCTCGGGCGGCCAGCAGCAGCGTGTTGCCATCGCCCGCGCGCTCGCCATGCAACCGACCGCGCTTCTCTGCGACGAGATTACCTCGGCGCTCGACCCGGAACTGGTCGCCGAAGTTCTGGCCGTCGTGCGCGAGCTTGCCGCCGAGGGAATGACGCTGCTGATGGTCACCCATGAGATGAAGTTCGCTCGCGACGTCTGCAGCCGCGTCGTCTTCATGCATCAGGGCAGGATCCACGAAGCAGGCCGCCCGGAGGATGTCTTCGCCAATCCTCACACTGCCGAGCTCAGGCAGTTTCTCGGTGTCGGCTAGACTAGGTTTCCCGACCCGTCGTACGGTCGCACGGTTGGTGGCGAATGGCTACCGCCAATTCTTGGTGAGAAATCCGGACGGACCCTGGACGGGGTCGCTGTTCGGGATGGGGAGCGACGAAATTTTTGCCAGCATTTCGCTTGATGCAGCCGACGTCTGGATGTCGGCATGCTGTCCCTCGGGATATGCGCCGACGACCTGGAAGCCCCGAGTGCAGCCGAGATTTCGATGCCCTGTCCCCGCGGGAAGCACCAGACAGTCTCCCGCAGTGACCTTCATTGCTTGACCGCTTGGACCGCCGATCAAGAGGGTGGCACTACCCCGTGACACTCCGAGCGCCTCATGTGCGCCGGTATGGTAGTGCTGATAATCAAAGACGCCGTTTGTCCAGATGCCTGTCCAACCGCTTTCTGCGAAGAGGCCCTCGAAATCACACGGTCCGTCGTCGCCGAAAAGTCCCTTGTAAAGTATCACAGGAAAGCGCTGATTGTTCGGGACCCAGTCACTCGGCTCGAACATTCTCGTTTCGACGTGCATGTTGACTACTCGGGTTGTCGTCGCGGTGCGAAGCGGCTCAAGCTGTTCACACAGGTGGAGGCTCTCTTCGCCGAAGATCACTGGTGCTGGCGGCTGCAAAAACCCAAACTTTGTTGATTGCCAAAGGTTCCTCGACGCGCTGCAGCTTCGGGGAGGAGACCCCGCGGGAGGCCGCCAGATGCTTCGCGCTTGAGGGGGCGCCCTGCGCGCCCCCGATCCGGCGAGGTGCGGTCGCCACGATCATCAGTGGGCCAGCATCTCCTCGGCGATCTGCTTGCCGTTCAGGTTCGCGGGGTAGTAGGTCGGCCAGTTGGTTACCTCATTCAGCAGCGCGGCGCGGTCATTACCCCAGTAAAGATGGTAGTGGTCGGCCTTCTCGGGGGCGACGATGTGGTCGCTGAACTGAATGAAGCGTGGTGCGGCCTCATCACCGGCACTTTTTTTGAAGACGAAACGAACCCCTCGATTACCCTTCTTGTAGGTGAGAAGTTCGTGCCCATCCGTCTCATAGTCTCCGGTCACGGAGTCCTTGCCGCGGAAAAACGTAACCTTCTTTCCGTTAATGACGATCCGGTCGACGTCGGTCTTGTATCCCGCGTCATAGTAGGCACGATAGTCCCCGGCGCTCTTGTCGCCATGTTTTGCTTTGTCGGCCATCACCGGATCCAATGTTCCGTCGACAAGATAGGGGTAGACCGACTGCCAGTCGCCTTCCCAATCCGACAGTTCACGCGCCTTTACCTGATCGTCATCGAAATACCCATCATGCACCGACCCCTTGCTATCGTGGGAATGGCTGTGGTTGTTTCCTGAAGATGTCTGGGCGCCCGCCGTTCCTGCAAAAGTCAATGTTGCGGATACCGCCAGGGCGTAGCTGAGTGTTGTGATCACCTTGTTCATTCACTGAAACCTTTCGATTGGCCGGCACGGCTCGCGCCTTACCTGTTATGTAATAACATTACAAATGCTAAGTAGCGTGCTTCGGCTGCAAGCGCAAGGTGGGAACGGTGGATGCGCGTCGCTTGGTGATCACCATTGCAACGCATGCAGGCAAGTCAATTCAGGAGGGCCGATCGCTGCAAAAGCTCCGGTTCAAACCCGCAACGGCGCCGAAATCCGGGTTCGTGCTTGCGTCATTGGCGCGGTCGGTGAGCACGTGCTCGGCCGGCCGTCCCTGACGAGATCAACGGCAGGAGCCGTATCATTCTTCGACTTGCTCGGGCGCTGCAATGCCGAAGCTCCACGTGCGGCCGCTCCGTCTTCAAGATCACTCTGACGACGGCGCGGCCGCTCCGGAAATTATTTGTCCTTATTGCCGGCAGGGGCGGGAAGCAAGACTGGCTCGGCCGAGCGTGTCGGCGCCATCAGCTGTGCAAGAACGTCGTCGGCCGACTGGCTCGAACTGCCGATGCCGGCCTCGCGCAGCTGGCGGTCGAGATCGCTGCCGTTTTCCAGCGCGGCCAGTTCAGCCCCGGCTTCGATGCGTCCGGCGGTGATTTCCTGGCGCTTCTTGATGCGTTCGAGACTTTGGACGGCGCTGCCGAGGCGGGTGTTGATGCCCGACTGGCTATGGGCGATCGCCGACTGAGCACGCAGCAGCGACTCGTTGGCTTTGACGTTCTCCACCTCACGCTTCATCTGAGCAATGCGCGATTCGGTTTCCTGGATGGTGCGCAGCATCTGCTGCTGGCGGGGCAGCAGCCGGTCGAGCTCTTCCTGGTCTCGCTGCATTTCGGCGCGGCTGTTGGCAATGCGCTGAGCGAGCCCCTGGGCGAGATCGGTGCGGCCCGCCGAGATCGCAGCGCGGGCGCTGTCGGTATCCTTGGTTTCCTTTGCGCGGTTTTCTTCAAGCCGGCGCATGACGCTCTTGTTCGATGCCATGATGCCGGCCAGATCGGATCGCGCCCGGCGCAGCGACTGTTCGGCGTCGCGGATTTCTTGGTCAAGAATGCGCATCGACTGGCTGTCGGCGGCGGCTTCGGCCGCCTCGTTGATGCCGCCGCGAATGGCGGTAAAAATCTTTCCCCAGGTGCTCACGCTGCAATCTCCCCGCTTTTCCATTCTTCAATCATGTGTGCCGCATCGACTGCATTGGCAGCCAGAATGGCGACTTCCTCGACGACGGTATCGGCCGACGAGCGCGCCGACAGTGAACCGAACAATTCGTACCATTCCTCACCGTCGATTGTAGTGATGCCGAAGCTCGACAGCGGCACGAATTTGTGCGTCTTGAGAACCATCCGTTCGAAGGCTTCCCGCTTGGGCACGTCCTTGCACGGCACCAGGACAACGCTGACAAGAATATCGCGCTCTCCGCTCACTGCGACGAAGACGTCGAGATCGCCTCTTTCCTTGAGCGTTACGCAGATGACGTCACCATGTTCGGGTACGGCTACATCAACATCGCCCAGCGCATCCGGATCGGCCGCGAACAGGCGCGTTAAAGTGGTAAGGTTCCAGGTCTCCAAAAAGTCCTCCATCGGTTAGAGCGTCGAAATATCTGGGTGGTCGGTTTACAACTTAAAGGTCTGGCGCGCGAAATAAATTTTGCTAGGCTACCGATCAGCAACGGGGGGAATCGCTTGCCATTTATCGCTTCATTATTGCGGCGTGTATATCTGTCGCTCAGCGAATTGGCGTGGTCAGCCCTTCTGGTTATCCTCGTTGCCCATCTGGTCGCTTCCTACCTTCTGTTTTTACTGGCCGGCGAAGGCGATCTCGTCGGCAACCCGGTCGACTTTCTTTACTACTATATGGTGACCGCAACGACTGTCGGTTATGGCGATCTTTCTCCAAAATCAGGATTCGGCCGGATCATTACCATTATGGTCGTCCTTCCTGGTGGTATTGCCATCTTTACCGCTGTTCTTGGCAAGTTGTTGACAGCTATCGGTACGATCTGGAGGAATCGCATGCGCGGATTGGGTGATTACAGCGAACGGGCCGGCCACATCATCGTTTTGGGCTGGCAAGAGGGGCAGACATACCAAACCCTGCGGCTGCTGCATTCCGAGCGGCACGCCAACGAACCGATGACGGTGCTGGTCGCCAAGGACCTGCCGGAAAATCCCGCCAGCAATTATGCCGATTATATCCGCACGGAACGGCTTGCCGATGCCGACGCTTTGCTGCGGGCCGGAGTGGCCCAGGCGCGTGCGATCATCGCACGCGGAGCAAATGACGATGAAACGCTGGCCGCGGTTCTTATCGCTGAAGATCATGCGCCCAATGCCCATATCGTGGCCTATTTCGCCGATGACCGCACAGCGCAAATGGTCAAGCAGCGTCGGCCGCGCGTCGAGGCGGTGGGTTCGCTCGCCGAGGAGCTTCTGTCGCGTGCGGCACGTGATCCGGGCTCTTCGGAAATCGCCGCACGGCTGTTGTCGGCAGCCTCCACCGACACTGCCTTTTCCCTGGCGGTGCCGCCCTTGCATACGCCGCTGTCCTATGGCGACGTGTTTTTGAGCCTCAAGCGTCGGCATAATGTGACGCTCGTGGGCATGCTGAGCCACGGCGTGACCGACCTGAATTGCAGGGACGAGACGCTGATGCAGGGCGGCGAGACCCTTTACTACATCAGCGGAATACGGCTAGATCCCGCTGCCATCGCTTGGGCTCGAATGGGAGACGTGACATGATCGGCTGGTTCGGCGGAGACAAGAATGAGAAGCCCTTACCCGAAGAGCTCGGCCCGTTGAGCGTGGCCATCGGTGGGGCGCTTGAAATCGATTTCCTCTCCCTTGAAGCCGATGCTCTGGGCGGCGAGCCGGCCATGCCGCTGCCCCGAAGCGGGCCATTCATCATTGCCGGCTACGGTGAGGTTTCGCTCGATGCGGCGACGGTTCTGTCGCGCTACTACGATGAAGAGAACCGGATGATTCAGGTGATGTCGGCGTCGGGCAAGCCGGGTGAAGCAATCGACGACATCAGCTTTTATCAGCCTTGGGACAGCGTGGTGCCCGCCGGCCAGAGCGAATGGAGCCGCTGGACCGGGTCGAGCGGCCTGATCGGTCAGCCATCCTATGATGCCGATGGAATCCTCTTTAACCGATTCTGGGGCGACGGTCCGGAGCGGGCGCAGTTGGTGGAATTTGTCGAAAGGGTCAATGATGGTGAAGCGCAGCGCTCCATCCATCAGACCTGCATGCTGTATTACCGCCCGCTGGGGTCGACGCGCGAAATGCTTCTGATCAATGTCGAGCGCGATCTGGATCTCGGGCAGAGCCAGGCGGGCAGCTCGGTGGAATTTCTGATCGGTTACGGACTGGCTCCGGCCGACGTTCGCCGCGTCTGATGGGCCTAGCAATTTTCAACGGAGGATTTTTTTGATGCTCGACTACGTGGCGGGCTTGCCTGCCTTCCTTGGTTATTTCGCCGTCGGTCTTGCCGCATACGGAGTTTTTGCGGTGATCTACACCTGGTTGACCCCGCAAAAGGAGGTGCAGCTCATTCGCGCGGGCAATCTTGCGGCCGTCACGGCCTTCTTGGGCGCCCTTGTCGGTTTCAGCCTGCCTCTGGCTTCGGCCGCAGCCAATTCGGTCAGCATCGTCGACTATATCATTTGGGCGGTGATAGGCATTTTGGCGCAGATCCTCGCTTTCTATATTGCCAATTTCACCATGAAGGACCTGCATGAAAAGATCACCGCCGACGATATCGCCGCCGGCATATGGGGCGGCGGCATCGCGCTCGTCGTCGGTATTCTCAACGCCGCCTGCATGACCTATTGAGGGAGGGAAAGATGCGCAGACGCATGAGCGGGCACAGGCGACCTTTCCTGGCCCTTGGCACTATCGCTGCCTCGACCCTGGCTTTGTCCGGTTGCGGCGATCAGACTCCTTCGGAGGTAATGTTCACCTCCGTCGACCAATGCGTGGCTGCAGGAATGGATCGGCAGGTCTGCCAGGCCGGCTATCAGGATGCGATGCGCGCCCATCTCGCCGTCGCGCCACGTTTCAACGGCATGGCCGCCTGCGAGGCCGAATACGGTACCGGCCAGTGCACCGAACAGCCGGCCGGCACTGTCCCGAACAATAGCGGCGGAGGCGGCAGCTTCTTCGTGCCTTTCCTGGCAGGCTACATGATGTCTTCGGCGCTAAACAACATCGGCGATTATTACGATTATCGCCGGCGCCAGGAGCAGAGCGGTTCCTATTACGGTTCGACGCCGATTTATCGCAACCGCTCGGGACAGACGGTCACAACCACCGTTCGCTCAGGCGGCGACAGCGTGACTGTGCCTTCGCGCCAGAGCGTCAAGCCGGTCAATGTCAATACCCGCACCGTTGCCCGACAAGGCTTCGGCGGCCGGTCGTCTTTCAGTTTCGGCGGTTGACATGAAGCGCATCACCCTCTCGGCGCGTCCTGACTGGCGTGACAAGGCGCGCGCCGTCGGCTTCGGATTTCATGTCATGTATGGCGAGCCCTACTGGCTCGATGATGCCGCCTATACGTTCACGCTCGATGAGATCGAGATGCAGATCGAGGAGCCCAGCCAGGAACTCCATGATATGTGCATGGATCTGGTCGGCGAGATCGTCAGCAGCGAAGAGTCGCTCGACAGGCTGGCCATTCCGGAAGACCTGCGCGATGTGGTGCAGCGGTCCTGGCAGCGCCGCGACCGGCACCTCTACGGCCGTTTCGATCTTGCCTATGATGGCAATGGCCCGGCCAAGTTGCTCGAATACAACGCCGATACCCCCACCTCGGTGTTCGAGACCGCTTATTTCCAGTTCAACTGGCTGACTGATCAAATCGCTTTGGGTGTTTTGCCCAAGGATGCGGACCAGTATAATTTCCTGCAGGAAAGCCTCGTCGAGGCATTCGACCAATTTCCCAAGGAGTCGATTTTCCACTTCGCGGCGATAACCGACAATGAGGAGGATCGAGGCACGACGGTCTATCTCATGGATTGTGCGGTCCAGGCGGGCCATCGCGTCGAGCTTTTGGATATTCGGGAGATCGGCATTGATGCGCAGGGCCGCTACACCGACCTCAATGATCGGGTGATCGACCGCTGCTTCAAGCTGTATCCATGGGAGTTCATGCTGCGCGAGCCCTTCGCTCGCGAGCTGGCGCGCTCTGGCGATGTTTTCGTCGAGCCCGCCTGGAAGGCCGTGCTTTCCAACAAAGGGCTTCTGCCGCTGCTCTGGAAGCGCTACCCCAATCACCCCAACCTGCTGCCCAGCTATTTCACCGATGACCCGGCGGCCTCGACCCTGACCGACTACGTGCGCAAACCGCTGTTGTCGCGAGAAGGCGAAAACGTGACGATCTTTCGAGACGGGCGGGAATTGGTTTCCGCGCCCGGCGACTATGGCGAGGAAGGCTTCATCGTTCAGGCCTATGCACCGCTTTTCGAAACCGATAACGGCTTTGCCGTGCTCGGCAGCTGGATTGCCGGCGACCGCGCCTGCGGCCTTGCTGTCCGCGAGGACCGCTCGCGCATAACCGCAAATCTATCGCGTTTCGTGCCGCACGTCATAGTCGGGTAAGTCGATCGGCTGAGGCCGCAGTTCCCTTCCATAGGTCCGGAGCGGGATGTCGTCTATGCGCATCGGTCGCACAGGCAGCATTTCGAAGTGCTCTTTCTGAACCATCGTGGCCTGGCATGTCACAAGTTACTTCATTTCATAAAACTGTCACCCAACCTTGGCATAGCTCGATCGATTTCCGATAACGCGATCCGAGGGGGGATTGATGCACGACGGAATCTATCGCGTGCTCTTTCTATCGCGCCGCAATTCCGCACGTAGCGTGATGGCTGAAGTAATCTTGAACAAGATTGGCAAAGGACGGTTCAGAGCATTCAGCGCTGCCGTCGATCCGGCGCCGGTGATAGAGCCTACCGTTCTGCAGCTGCTTCGGAACGCAGACTACCCGATCGAAGATATAAAGCCTCGGCATTTCGGGGCCTTTGCGGATGCTGGCGCCGCCGACCTGGATTTTGTCTTCACTCTCAGCGCTACTGCCGCCGGCGAAGCGCCTCCGGAATGGCCGGGCCTGCCGATCACTTCGCATTGGCGCTGTCAGGACCCGATCCTCGTCGAAAATGAGGGTTGGCAACGCAATCAGGCCTTGATGCAGGTGCTGGCTGGGCTGGAGCGCCGCCTGAACATCTTTATCAATCTGCCGTTTGCGTCGTTGGACCGCATGAGCCTGCAGCACCAGATCAAAGGCATTGGTGATGCGGAGAGGACTTGGTCAGAAAGAGCCGCTTTCGGTCGATGCATCGAGCGTCGTTGATGACTGATGGGCGAGCAGGTACTCGCTTCCACCGCAGTCATGCTCCCGCTTGCGCGTCGGAGGCGGAAAGGGTGTTGGGGTTGGCCAGTTTCCAAAATGACCCTTCGAAACGGTTTCATCCCTCATGCCAACAGCTATTCGCTCATCATCCGGATGTGATCTTACGGAGATAAAGCCGCTGTTGGAATCGTTCCAAGAAGCCACAAAGGAGAAGCGCCATGGCTAATATCGACACCAGCAAATTGTCCTGGGACGAATGGGATGAATTGCAAAATCCCCCGCCGGCCGAAACCGATTTCGATCGTGTCGTCGAATCGGCTGTTTCGCGCCGTGGCTTCCTCGG
The DNA here is from genome assembly GCF_003013335.1 of Rhizobium sp. H4. NCBI lineage: Bacteria > Pseudomonadati > Pseudomonadota > Alphaproteobacteria > Hyphomicrobiales > Rhizobiaceae > Rhizobium > Rhizobium sp. H4. Next base: position 123,273 of record NZ_PSOW01000009.1, on the reverse strand, counting down.
TGGCATCTTGGCTGTCGGTTCGGCTGCCGCCGCGATGGGGACGCTCGGCAGTCTGATGTCCTCCACCTCGGCCCAGGCGCAGGACGCTGCTTCGCGCTTCGCGTTCAAGCCGATTCCCATCTTCACCGACAACACCGTCCATGTCCCGGAAGGCTATGCCTGGAAGCCGCTCGCAAAGTGGGGCCAGCCGCTGTTTTCCAACGTTCCGGATGTCGATCCTGCCAACGGCGTCAGCCTCGAAAATTCGGATAAGGTCTTCGGCGAAAACACCGACGGCATGGAACTGTTCGTGATCGGCGGCCGTCAGGTCATCGCCGTCAACCATGAATATGTGAACAACGAAATCAATCTTCCGCACAACGAAAAGGGCATGCCGAAGAGCGCGGACGACGTGAAGATCCTGCAGAACCTTCAGGGCGTCACCGTCATGGAAGTTACCGAAGGCAAAAACGGTTGGGAAATCGTGCTCGACAGCCCGTTCAACCGCCGTATTACGCATCTGACGCCGATGAAGATTTCCGGTCCGGCCGCCGGTTCCGATCTTATCAAGACCGCCGCCGATCCGAACGGCACCGACTGTCTTGGGACCTTCAACAATTGCGGCGCCGGCAAGACGCCTTGGGGCACCTATCTCACCTGCGAGGAAAATTTCAACGGATATTTCGGCTCGTCCGATCCGAACTTTGCCATGCCCGACGACTTCAAGCGCTACGGCATCGCCGCCGAAACCCGGTATGGCTACGAGGTTTTCGATCCCCGTTTCGACGTATCGAAAAACCCGAACGAGCCGCGCCGCGCCGGCTATGTCGTGGAAATAGACGTGTCCGATGCTACGTCCACCCCGATCAAGCGTACTGCGCTCGGCCGCATCAAGCATGAGAACGCCGCCGTCGTGATTGCCCGCAATGGTCGGGTGGTCGTCTACATGGGAGACGACGAACGTGGTGAATTCCTTTACAAATTCGTCTCCAACGGCATCTACGTGCCAGGCGGCGACACCTCCAAACTGCTTGACGATGGCACGCTCTACGTCGCCAAGTTCGTCGATGACGGCAATGGCGAGTGGTTGGCGCTGACGCCGGAAACGACCGGCATGAAGATGGACGAGATCTGCGTCTTCACCCGGCAGGCCGCCTCCAAGGTCGGAGCCACGACCATGGACCGCCCGGAGTGGGTCGCCGTCAACCCAGTCGCCATCGAGGCCTATTGTGCGCTCACCAACAACACCAATCGCGGCGTGAAGAAGAATGCCGGCGGCGACGAAATGCCGGTCGGCGGCGCCAACCCGCGCGAGAAAAATGCCTACGGTCAGATCGTGCGCTGGTATCCGGAAAGTGAGGACCATGCCGGCGGCAAGTTCAAATGGGACCTGTTCGTCATGGCCGGCAATCCCGACGTTCACAAGGATGCCTATGCCGGCTCGTCCAACATCAATTCCGGCAACATGTTCAACTCGCCTGATGGCATGATGTTCGACTCGACCGGTCTCTTGTGGATCCAGACGGACGGCGAAGACACCAACGAAGGCGACTTCCTCGGCCAGGGTAACAACCAGATGCTCGCCGGTGACCCGGCAACCGGCCGCATCGAACGTTTCCTCACAGGCCCGAAGGGGTCCGAAGTCACCGGCATGACCTGGTCTGCGGACAAGCGGACGATGTTCGTCGGCATTCAGCACCCCGACGCGCCCTTCCCGGATGGCGAAGGCAAATTGCCACGCTCGACCATCCTCGCGATCAAGCGTGCCGACAACGCGCTTGTCGGATAGCCGCCTTCTCGACAATAGCTGGGGGCGCTGGTTCAGCGCCCCTTAGCTCTGTCTCGAACATCGCCGTGAGCTACGGCTCGTTGATCTGATGGCCTTGGCGCTTTTCTTGCTTCATCGACACAGCTAATAGGCCACCTTCGCCGCCGCCTGGGAGCGGACGATCAGTGCCGCCACAAGCGATATGAAGGTTGTCGCAATCATCAAAGCAATGGTGGTCCAGTGAGCGTCCGCGGCAGTTATGAACATGCCTGAGATCGAAACAATCGCCGCGCCGCCTGCAACGGTCGTCGCGTTGGCGAGCCCCAGGGCTGTCGCCGACAGTTCCGAACGCAACGATAGGACGCCTGCATTGGCAGCGGGCATTGTAATACCATTCCCCAGCCCAACGAATGCACAGGGCAAGAAGAACGCGGCGACATGATGAACGTCAAAAAAGAAGAGTAGGATGCCGGCGGAAAGACCGAATAAGGTCAGGAGGCGGCCGACGGCCATCAGTACTGGTGGCGCGTATTTCTTTCCGAATCGACCCGCAAACATGCTTCCCAGTATGAACGCCGCTGGGACAAGTCCCATCAAGGCTCCGACCGCGATCGAAGATCCCACACCGAAGCTCTTTGCGGCCAGGGGTGCGCCGCTCAGAAAGATGTAGAGGGTACTCATGGAGAACACCATGCAGATCGCGTAACCCCAGAAAATGCGCGAACCCATCGGCGCCAGATAAGTGCTCAGCCGAAAGGTGGCGGCGAGGTCCGAGGCTATCGTCTCCTTAAAACCGCGCAGCACAAGGACGACGCCGCTCAAGCCGAGAACAGCAAAAGCTATGAAATTCGCTCTCCACCCGAGCAAAGTGTCCAGTGTACCTCCGATAGCTGGTCCGAGCATCGGTGCGAGTGCCCAAGCGGATGAGACGAAGGCGATTCTGCTCGTCGCTTCCCGCTCATCTGAGGTGTCGCGTATTGACGCCATCGAAACCGCATAACACGCGATCACCACCCCCTGCAGGGTGCGGAACACAAGAAATATCCCAACATTCGGCGCAAAACTGCAGATCAGCGAAGCGCCGCAAAAGACGCAGAGCGCCACCAGTGCCACTGGCTTACGGCCAAATCTGTCAGATAGCACACCGGCAACGACGTGTGTCAGCGCGCTCATCAGCGCATAGCCGGCAATCGCCAAATTCACTACGGCGTAATTGGAATTCAAAGCATCGGCAATGTGTGGAAGCGACGGTATGAACATGTTCAACGGAAGCACCGACAAGGCTGCCAGGAAAATCAAAACGGCAAGTTTTGGCTGCTTTCTTGAGTCGATTCCGCCGGTCATATTCGGTTCCGCCGTGTTGAAGATGATAGGTGCGACGGGGCATAAAAAAGGCCCCGTCAGGGACCTGTTTTCGGCGCATGGGCGGCGGTTGCCGGAGGGCTATTCCCTCCTGCCCATGCGCGATATCACCACTACGACAATCGTCATCGTTTCCATGGATGGTAGAGTTAACGGCAGATCTACACGCCGTCAACGTCGTTCCGCTTGATGGACTCTTCTTTGACGCCGCGCCTGAAAAGGGGTTGGAGCACCGCTGTTTGGATTGTATCAAAGACCAAGTTCACGCTTTGCCATCATGAAGCCGCGCGCATCGTTGATGCAGTCAACAGCAATCAGCAGATTTTCCTTGAAGTAGGAAACCTTAAGGCCGCTTTCGTTGGCACTCGCCAGGGGTTCCGCGCGCTCATAACCGCGGTTAAAACCCGCGATCTGCAGTTTCGTCTGGTATTGATCCGACCAGAACCAGGGGCGCGGGCAATAGGGCGTTGCTTCACCGAGAATGTTGCGTGCGACGTGCTCTGCCTGATCGATTGCGTGCGGCACGGATTCGAGACGGATCATTTCGCCGTTGTGAATAAACGAGGCGCAGTCTCCGGCAGCCCAAATGTTTGGATCGGTTGTACAGCCGGATTTGTCGACGACGATGCCGCCGTCAATCTTTAGGCCTGCTGCTTCGGCAAGTTCCGTGTTCGGACGCACGCCGATACCGGTCGCGCCTGCAAAGAAGCTGATCGTTCGGGAAACGCTGGAGGCGTTTGCTGCTGCACTCCTCCAGGCGGGTGGTTTCAGGGGCGACTACGCCCGACAGTCCGCCGAGCACTTGGTTTGGGCCAACCTGCGCGGAGCGGAGTCGCATGGGGTGCTGCGAATCCCTCGCTATCTTGAGATGGTCGAACTCGGTATCGTGAAGGGCGATGCCCAGCCGACGCTTTCACGTGAATTTGCCGCCGTTGCGGTTCTGGATGGCGATCTCGTGCCGGGCGCATCGGGTATGGCGATGGCGACGGACAAGGCCGTCGAGCTTGCCGGCAAATTCGGAATCGGTCTTTGTTCGGTCATGCGCACCAGTCATGCGGGCGCGGTCGGTTATTTCGCCGAACGCATCGCCCGAGCCGGTTTGGTCGGTATTGTCATGTCGGCCTCCAAGCCGCTGATGGTCTATCATGGCGCACGAGGTGAGGGGGGTCTCCACCAATCCCCTCGCGATCGGAGCTCCGGGCAATGATCCGGAGCGGCCGATTGTCCTCGACATGTCAACCGCTGCCGTTGACTTGGGCAAAGTGATGGCTGCCAAGGATGCGGGCCAGCCGATCCCGCCCGACTGGGGTGTCGATGTCAACGGCGTTCCGACGACCGATCCCTCGCAGGTCAAGGCGGTTCTGCCGATGGCGGGTCCGAAGGGGTCGGGACTTTCGCTGATGATCGAGGTTCTCGTCAGCGTGCTTGGCGGCAATCCACTGATCTCGGTCGCGCTGACGGAGAAGCGTGATGCAGGATTCAACGGTCTGGCCGTTGCGCTGCATCCCGAAGCGTTCGGTTTCGAACACGGTGTCGGCGCGGAGGTGGGCCGGCTTGCGGTGGCTATCAAGGGCCTTCCCCCCGCTGAGGGCGTGGACGCTGTGCGGCTTCCTGGCGAGCGCGGCTTCGAACTGGCGGTACAACGTATGTCCAACGGTATTCCGATTGCCGCCGGCACCGCCAGGCGACTCGCTGAAGAGGCCGTGCGGCGCGGCGTTTCCGTGCCCCTAGAGCTCACCGGACGATAACTGTTTTCGTATTCTTTTTTGATGCTGATAGTCAGTCGTTGAACTTAGGATTTCCGCGGCAAACAGAAAGCTGCCTCGAAATAGCTTGCGAATCGCATAAGTCCGTGCTTATGTGTTCGCATGGTGGAGAATGACTTCTTCCGAGCTTTGGCAGACCCGACCCGCCGCGCGATCTTCGAGAAGCTGGCGGCAGGAAGCATGAACGCCAGCGCCTTGCGCGACGGCATGGACATCAGCCAGCCGGCGATGTCGCAACACCTCGCAGTGCTGCGCAGTGCAAAGCTGGTGAGGGAAGAACGACAGGGGCGTTTCGTAAATTACGAAGTCGATCCCGATGGATTGGCTCTCATCGCCCAGTGGCTCGCAAAATACCGCGCCTATTGGCCGGAGCGTATCGCAGCACTCAAAGTCTTGCTGAAGGACATGGATCAATGAACGAAGGGAAGACCAAGGAGCAGGATAGCGGCGTCGAGTTGGAGTTTGACTTGGGCGATCCGCCGCAAAAGGTCTGGCGTGCCGTCACCATTCCCGAACTTCGGGAAAGGTGGTTGCCGAAGGAGGCATTGGCTGATTCCGATGCGATGGCCGTCATCCCCGGCCAGGAAGTTCGCTACAAGCTGCGTGACGATAACCCGCCTTTCCTTGAAAGCACCGTGACGTTCACGATTACCCCGAATGCCACTGGTGGCACTTGCCTTCGGATCGTCCACGAACTGACGGACGCTAGATTCGATGGAATGGCAAGAGCGCCGGCGAACAGCAACAGCCCGCCCCTTATGCTCGCCGCCTGACACGGCGAGCCTCCCCTCAAAATTCTGAAGCCTGGAGGTCGCCGATGCGCGAAGCGATGCAACTCGTCCCTATGGTTATAGAACAGTCCAGCCGGGGGGAGCGATCCTTTGATATTTATTCCCGGCTTCTGCGCGAGCGGATTATCTTCCTTAATGGCGAGGTGAACGATACCGTCTCGGCGCTCGTCTGCGCGCAACTTCTGTTTCTGGAAGCGGAAAACCCCCATAAGCCCATCAACCTCTATATCAATTCGCCGGGCGGCGTCGTGACCAGCGGCCTGGCCATGTACGACACCATGCGCTTCATCCGTGCGCCGGTTCATACTCTTTGCATGGGGACGGCTCGTTCAATGGGATCGTTCCTGCTGATGGCAGGCGAGCCCGGCGGAAGAGCAGCATTGCCCAATGCCAGTATCCTCATTCACCAGCCCTCCGGCGGCTTTCAAGGGCAGGCTTCCGACATGCTGATTCATACCGAGGAAATTTTAAAGACCAAGCAACGCATGACGCGGCTCTACGCGGAGCATTGCGGACGTTCCTACGAAGACTTTGAGCGCGGGATGGATCGCGACCGCTTCATGACGGCGGAGGAAGCGCTTGAATGGGGTCTTATCGACCGCATTCTGAAGGTTCGGGAAGACACGAGCAGCCTATAAGCCTTGCCGCAAAAATCCCGATTAAAGCGACACTTGTTTTTCTCAACTTCTGCCATGTCACAGAATAGGGGGCGGCAGCCACAATGACCGCGCCTGGCGCAGAGATGCCGACATCAAGCGTCCGGAGAATGGGTGTTAACGCCGCAGGACATCTTGCGGCGTTAGCGGCTAGAGGGGGCTGCACCTTGCAATCCCGGTCCATGCGGATTAAATGTGGTTACGTAACCACATTGAGGCTCATCATGACCGTCACCACGCTTTCAGGACGAGAGCTCAATCAGGATCTTGGCCGCGCAAAGCGCGCCACCAAGGACGGTCCCGTGATCATCACCGATCGGGGAAGGCCTGCGCATGTTCTCCTGTCGTTCGACGAGTACAAGCGCCTCACAGGTAAGGTGCGAACGCTTGGTGACATGCTGGCGGCGCCGGGTGCGGAAGATATCGACTTGCCGCTCCCGCAACGCACAGAACACGCCCAACCGGTCGATCTGTCCTGATGCTGCTGCTCGATACCAATGTCGTCTCCGAACTACGCAAGGTCGCGAGCGGCAAGGCTGATCCCAATGTCGTGGTCTGGAACGAAACCGTCGATCCGGCCGAGACCTTCATTTCCTCCGTCGTCCTGCACGAACTGGAGATTGGCGTTCGGCTGGTGGAGCATAATGATGCCGCCTCCGGGACGGTACTGCGCAACTGGCTGGAAAATAGCGTTCTCGCTGTGTTTTCCGGCCGTATCCTGCCTCTGGACGAGGCGGCGGCGGTTCAGGCGGCCCGATGGCATGTGCCCAATCCCAAACCGATCAATGACGCCTATATTGCAGCGACAGCCTTCACCCGTCGCATGACGCTGGTCACGCGCAATCTCAAGGATTTCGACGGCATGGGAATTGCACTCATCAATCCGTGGGACTCTCAACGCCGCAATAGGACATTCTAACTTTGCGGCTACAAGGTGAATCTGGCGTAATGCAGTTTATGGAACTAAGATTCCGTATGACGATCGCGCCGCCGGCTGGGTTATGACGCAGGGTGCACGTATCAATGCCAAAACCTCTTCCGGCCCAGAAATCGGCAATAGTGCCGCGCATCATCTCCCTGCGCTAATCTGCGATCTTCTGCCAAACGGAGACATGTCGATCGCTGACCTTTGTGAATGGCTCCTTTTTCCATCCGCCCCATCGGTCTTTGAGTTTGAAGCCGGCCAGCCGCGCCATAAGATCGAATTCCGCTGGCCAAGCATAACGAAACGGGACCGAGAAGTGCCTATAGCTTCCGTCCCGGAACCAGATGTGGTGAGATGAGAAGTTCTGGTTTACCACATCGTACTCGTCGACGCCCCAATGCGATTCGGAGCGGTCGAATGCCAGGATCGTCTCGCCGAGCGGAAGCCGCTGAAGCGGCGGGACGCCAACCTCGATCAGGAAGTGCCCACCAGTTTCCAGATGCGCGGCCGCGTTCAAAAAGCAAGCGACCTGAGCTTCCTGCGACGTCAGGTTATTGATCGTGTTGAAGGCCAGATAAACAAGGGAAAAGCGCCCCTCGACACGAGTGGTGGCCATGTCGCCGATCACCACCGGAATTTCCGCGCCGCCCTCTTTGGCGCGAAGGCGAGACACCATCGCTCTCGAAAGCTCGATGCCTTCCACCTGTACCCCTTTCCGCGCGAGAGGGAGCGCCAGGCGGCCGGTGCCGATCGCGAACTCCAGGACGCGCCCGCCTCCTGCAAATTCGGCCAGGAGATTGACGGCCGGATCAACTAGCTCCGGGGCCGAGATGCCAACATCGTCATCGTAGGTTGCTGCAACCTCTTCGTCAAAAAGCCCGTCGTCTTGCATCTTGCTTACCTCTCTAATCATGCAGTTGCTTGAGGACCGGTAGTGCCATCACCTTGCCCGCGACTTCGCGGACATCGCATCCATTTGCGCCTGCGATCGCGCCACCGCGCGAATCTCATGGCGCGCGACGCCTATGTCCGCCAGATCACGGTCCGATAGCCACTGTAGTGCCTCTTCTGTTTCGCGCCGTTGCCACCAGCCAAGGATGATGGGCGCTCCAAACCGCAAAGCTGCCAGCTTCGTCAGAAAGCTTGGAGCAAAGCGATCGGAAATTTCAGCTTGTCGGAGTTCGAATGTCATAACTTACGTCCAAGTTGTTCTGCGGTGATATCAATCTAGTGAAATGCCCCTCCGACGTGTTATCGGCAGTCTGTCAAATTATGTCTGTGAGACGCCATGATTGCCCGCGACAACCTGACCAACGTTCATCTGCCGGAAGACGGGTTTGGAGATTATCCCCACACAGCTGTGGCTCAGGGTGGCGCAGAGCCTGCCGGACGAACCTACTCTTTCCACGCGCACCACCGCGCGCAGCTTTTCCAGATCGTGCGTGGTTCGCTTAGGCTGGAGACCGAGCGTGGCTACTTCATCGTTCCGCCTGAACGTGCCGTATTCGTGCCGTCCGCCGTCCTCCACGAAGTGACATACCTGCAGGAGACGGAGCGCAGCTACCTCTTCTTTCGCCCCGACGCGGTCGTGAACCTGCCCTCCCAGGTCTCCGTCATTGGTACGACACCGCTCCTGCGGGAACTTATCCTGGCGTTCCTGGAGATACCTCGTGCGGACGCCGGCAGTGCCCGTGCAGAACGGCTTGTCGCCGTCATTCTCGACCAGCTTGAGACGAGTCCACTCGCGCCGCTGTCCCTTCCCTCGCCGGCATCCGAACGCCTCCGGAGCATCGCTTCAGACATCCGGAACGAACCGGGTGCCGATTGGCCACTCGATGGACTTGCGTCACGTGCGGCCATGTCCCCGCGCAGCTTCCAACGCCATTTCCAATCCGAGACAGGCATGAGCTTCCGCGCCTGGCGTCAGCAGGCGAAACTCCTCAAAGCGGTGGAGTGGCTCGCGGCCGGCCGAAGCGTCGGCGATATCGCCTTCTCGCTCGGCTACTCAGGTCCCAGCGCCTTCATTGCGGTGTTCAGGTCAGCCTTCGGTGTCTCTCCTGGGCAATATTTCCAGCTGGAAGCAAGGGAGACTTTCTGATCAGCGCAGTTGGCTACGTACGTCCTGGCGGGTTAGTCTTTGGTGCGCAAGCTGGCGAGAACCTCCGTCCCATCGCCGTCTCAGGCGATGTGGAGCACATGAGAATGTCCGGAACAATCTCTCGCCCTGAAGGACCCGGCGATGGCGGAGGATGAGTCGTTCTTCGAAGAACTCATGCCGTGCTCCGGCCGCCACTACGGCATGTGGAGGCAGGCTCAGTCGAAAAAGCCCGCATCCTCTTCCCTGAGATACTTCATTGCCCCTTCAGCGTCGATGTCGAGGCCCAGCCCCGGCGCTTCCAGTAGGTCCACCATGCTGTCTTTCACGATCTGCGGCGGCAATCCGATTATCAGGTCCTCCCACCAGGGATCGGAGGCCGTCGGGTATTCGAAGGCGATGTAATTTGCCGGCAATGTGGCGCAGACATTGATCAACGCACCGAGGCCCAGCAGGCCGTTAGCGGTGCCGTGCGGTGCCATCAGGATCGAATGCATGTAGGCGTGCTCGGCGATCCATTTGAGCTCTGCTATGCCGCCAACATCGGCTGGATCGGGCCCGATGACGCGGACCGCCTGCGTCTCGATCAGTTCCTTGAAATTGTGCCGCAGGTAGATCTGCTCACCAGTGTGGATTGGCGTCGAGGTGGAGGTTGTCAGTTCCCGGTAGGCCTGCGGATTGACCCACGGCACGTAGTCGCCAGTCAGCATGTCCTCGAGCCACATCAGATTGTACTTTTCGACCGCACGAGCGAACTTGATCGCATCGGGCAACATCCAGCCCGGGCCGCAGTCGAGCGCCAGGCTGACCTTGTCGCCCAGCACTTCCTTCATCGCGGCCACGCAGTCGAGCATGTGACTGAAACCGCGCTCGCTGATCACGCCCTGATCCATGGCACCGTGATAGCCGGCCTTCTTCTGCGTCACCCCGTAGTGAAAACCCTCGATGGTGTCCTTCATGTTGGAGTGGAACGAGATTCCTTGCTTGATCATGAAGAAGTTCTGCGGCTGCTCCATCATCCATTTAACGTCAGCGGCGTAATCCTCCGGCCGGTCTCCGGTTCGCTTCTGGCGGACCGAGCCATTGTAGACGAGCACCTTGTCCCGCACCTTGCCGCCGAGCAGTTTATATGCCGGCACGCCCGCGGCCTTGCCGGCAATATCCCACAGCGCATGCTCGATCGCGCTCACTGCCGCGCCATACGGCTTGAAGGAGCCTCGCTGGCGGATTTTCAGCATGACTCTCTCGACGTCGGTCGGGTCCTCGCCGATCAGCGCCTCGCGGAAATGCAGCACCCAGGGCTTGAGATAGACCTTGGTGAATTCGACTTCACCCAAGCCATAGAGGCCCTCGTCTGTGACGATGCGGACGATCGGGTGTTTGCCGATGACGGCACAGCGCAGATCAGTGATCTTCATCTTCGGCCCATTTCGCCTCAGCTCCAGGTGCGATCCCAGGAATATTCATCGTCCCAGTGATCCGTAGGCTGCCAAATGCCGGTGACACCCGGCTGCAGATGCTGCGAGATCACCTCGTCATCGACATCGTCAATCCCCAACCCCGGCTTGTCCGAAACAGTGATGAAGCCGTCCTGCGCCAGCGGCTTGGGAAGGCCGGTGACGATATCGTCCCACCAGTCGATATCGGCAGAGTGGTATTCGAGCGCCATGAAGTTCTCGGTCGCCGTCGCGACGTGTGCGGCGGCCATTGCGGCGATCGGAGTTTCCGCCATGTGTATGGCCATGGCGACACCATGGTCCTGTGCCATATCGCCGATCTTCTTGGTCTCGAGGATGCCGCCACTGGTAAGGAGGTCCGGATGGATAACCGAGACGCCGCCGCTCTTGAGCAGAGGCTCGAAGCCCTCCTTGAGGTATATGTCCTCGCCGGTGCAGATCGGCACCGTGGTGGAGTCCTGTAGTTGTCGGTACTGCTCGGTATACTGCCATGGGATCACATCCTCGAGCCAGGCCGGCACATACTTTTCAATTCGCCTGGCAAGGCGAATGCCGTTCTGCATTGAAATATGGCCGATGTGGTCGATCGCGAGCGGAACCTGCATGCCGATGACCTCGCGAACCTCGGCAATGTATTGCTCAAGCAGGTCGAGGCCCTTGTCGGAAAAGTGGAGACCAGTAAATGGGTGCGCGACGTTGTGCAGATCGTAGGTAGCATTGCGGACGCGCCGCTCTTCAATGGTCTTCAGCGGTCCGCGGCCGGGGCGGTCGCGGTACCCTTCAAGTGAGCCGGCAGGAAAAACGACAGCACCCGGCACATCCGCGATCTGCATCAGGCCCAGATCCATCTTAAGGAAGGTGAAGCCGAGCTCCATGCGCCGTTTGAGGCGTCTGCCGGTCTCGGTGCCGCTCGGCACCGTGGCGTCAGTATCGCAGTAGAGGCGCACTTTCTCCCGGAACCGGCCGCCGAGCATCTGATAGACGGGAACGCCATAGGCCTTGCCGGCAAGATCCCACAACGCGATCTCAACCGCCGATACGCCTCCGCCTTGTCGACCGTGCCCGCCGAACTGCTTGATCCGTCGAAACAGTCGATCGATGTTGCAAGGGTTCTCACCAAGCAGCCGGCTCTTCAGCATCAGCGCGTAGGTGGCACTGGCGCCGTCGCGCACCTCGCCGAGCCCGACGATGCCCTGGTTCGTGTAAATCTTCAGCAGCACTGAGGTGAACGGCGCGTCGACAATTTCGGCTACCCGCATGTCGGTTATGCGAAGGTCGGACGGTTTGGAATGCGTGTTCACCCGATTGAGCGCCTGGTCGGCTCCATATGCCTCTGGCATGATTTACCTCGTTTCGGTAGGCGGGCTCGTCGCCGTCCGCGCTGGGCGACATGGAGTGTTGCTAGTCCAGCTCTATCTCGTGGCTTTCAAGGTAGTCGCGGTTCATCTCGACCCCGAGACCAGGCTTTGCCGAAAGCTTTAGGCTGCCGTTCGAAACATCGAGTGGCCTGTCGATGAGGTGATCGTATTTGCCGAGGTTCCACTCTGACGTTTCGAGTTTGTAGAAATTGGGAACGGTCATCATCACCTGCGCACCCGCAACCACGTTGATCGGCCCTGCGGCGTCATGCGGCGAGACCGGGATGTAGTAGGCCTCGCAGAGGGCGGAAATCTTCTTGAGTTCGGTAATGCCGCCGGTCCAGGTGACATCCGGCATGATGTAGTCGGCAAGCTTGTTTTCCAGCACCGGCACGAAATCCCACTTCGTGTGGCCGCGCTCGCCCCACGAGATGGGGACCGTGACCTTCTCGCGGACCTGTCTGAGAGCGTTGAGGCTCTCCGGTGGACAAGGCTCCTCGAACCAGTCGATCTGACCAGCTTCCTCAAGGCTCCGACAAAGGCGAATGGCGGTGGGTACGTCGAACCGGCCATGCGCATCAATGAGGATGTCGACATCAGACCCCGCTGTCTCACGGATCAGAGAAGTGAGTTCGGCAGCTTCGCGCTCGTCCTTGCGGGTCATGCCGCCATCGAGGTAGCCGTCCCGCTGTTCGCGCGGCATTCCATCGGCGGTGCGTCCCTGGTAAGGGAAAGGATCGAACTTGAGCGCAGTGTGGCCGGAATCGACTATGTCTCGAATCTCGCGGACCACAGCCTCATTGCTGGTAAATTTGGCCTGGTTGGGATGGGTGTAGAGCGAAATTTCATCGCGTACCTGCCCACCCAACAGCTCGTAAATCGGCTTACCAAGGACTTTGCCTCGAATGTCCCACAGGGCTATGTCGACGGCGCTGACGCATTCCACTGCGGCGCCGCGACTGCCCATATAGGTGAAGCTGCGGAATATCTTGTGCCACAGATACTCGATACGAGCCGGGTCCTCGCCTGTCAAAGCGGCACCGATCTGACGCAGGATCGTGCAGAGGGCGCGATTGGCGAGCCTTGTCGTGGTCGTGATCTCACCCCAGCCGCTCAGCCCTTCGTCAGTCGTCACTTCGACGAACAGAAACTCTCCCCAATAAGAAGCATCGGACTTGATTAGCCACGGCCGAACGCTGGTGATTTTCATCTCAACTGCCCTTCAAGTGGTCGGGATAAACGATATTCCAGGCCCGGTATTCTACCCTGCGCGGGCGGCATTACGCGCACGCATGTGTTCGAGGATGTGCCTGCCGGAGCCCTCGACATGGCGCGCAATGAGTTCGCCTGCTTCGTTTGCATTCCCCGCTTTCACATGCGCGATGAGCTCGCGATGCTCGCTAAGGATCGCGGCACGCCGGGCGAGCGTGAAGTTGAAACGCCGGCTCACGGCTCGAAGCACTTCGCGATGTTTCCACCAAAGCTCGGCTGCGTGGCGGTTGTAGTGCCTTTGGTACATTACGGTGTGGAAGGCGGTGTCCAGCTCGCTGTGCCTGAACGTGTCGGCGAAGTCGTTCTCTTCAATCAGGCCCTGGATGCGTTCGAGTTCAGCAATGTCCTCGACGGTGGCCATATTCACGAACCAGCGCGTCAGTGAGGGTTCGATCAAAACGCCTATCTCGTAGATATCCCGAACAAAGTCCTGATCGATGGGCCGGACGCGCGCTCCGCGGTTGGGAACGAAGGTGACGAAGCCCTCGCCGCGCAACAGTTGCAAAGCCTCCCGCACGGGGTTGGTCGAGGTGCCGTGGCGCCGGGCGAGATCGGTGATGACGAGCCGCTCGTTGGCCGCGAGCCTCCCTTCGATGATGTCGTCCCTGATCAGCTGGTAGACAGAGGCGCCCTCGCTCGAGGCCCCGGTAGCGTCGATCCCCTCGGGGGGCTGTGCTTTAAATTCACTTGTTTCAGCCAAGACTGTCCCCAATCCATACACATATCCTGGGGATATCACGCAAATCCCCTCAAAACAATGTACGATTTCTTCAGTTGACAGACAATCTTTGACGTGAAAACGTATGATAAGGTCGAAGGGATACATTAAGTGGGAGAATCCCACGGCCTGGGAGCAAGACCGCCTTGATTGAGAGCGGCTTGGGAGAAACCTGGGAGAATACCTATGACGAGTCTTTCGCTCGGCGGTGTCGTGGTACGCGGCACTGTATCCACTGCTTTGATGGTATCGTTGATGTCCGTGTCTGCGCTCAGCGCGCCGGTCGACTTGAGCAAGTGGTCGCCGCAATATGTGCGCTCCATTGCGGGGACACAGGAGTTTGACACGGCGGCCGATTGCTCCAAGGTCACCCCGCTCGACTACAAGGGGCGACTGACTTTCTGGTATCAGGGCGTGTTCGAGGGCGACCCCGACCTCCTGCGCCAGTATTACAAGGACTTCTTCGAGACCTTCCGCAAAACCTATCCAAACATCCAGCTTGAGGAACAAGCCCTCACCTACAATGACCTGCTGGACAAGTTCCGGACCGCGCTCCTTGGCAATGCAGCGCCCATGGCGGTTCGCCTGCAAATCCTGGGTGGTACCGAGTTCGCCGCGAAGGGCTATTTGCAGCCTCTCAAACCCGAGGACGTAGGATATTCGGCCGAGGATTTCTGGCCCGGCGCAATGAAGGCTGTAAGCTGGGAGGGGGAGACCTACGGCATTCCAACTAACAACGAGACGATGGCGTTCATCTGGAATGCCGACATCTTCAAGCGTGCAGGCCTCGATCCGGACAAGGCCCCGGCAACCTGGGACGACGTCGTCAAGTATTCCAAGCAGATCCACGACAAGCTCGGCATTGCTGGATACGGCCTCGTGGCTCGCAAGAATGCCGGAAATACGCCATACCGCTTCATGCCGCAGCTGTGGGCCTATGGCGGCGGCGTTTTCGACGAAGCTACTGCCAACCCGACCTATAAGGAGGTTCAGCTCAATAGCCCGCAGAGCAAGGCGGCATTGCAAGCCTCCTATGATATGTATGTACGCGACAAGTCGGTTCCGGTTTCGGCGCTCACCAACCAGCAGGCCGACAACCAGCCTCTGTTCCTCGCTGGCCAGCTCGGCATGATGATCTCGCATCCGTCCGACTACAACGTCATGCTCGATCTGCAGAAAAAGGCGACGGATACCGACAAGGACAAGGCGCAGACGGTGATCGACAACATGCGCTACGGCCTCATTCCGACCGGCCCGGACGGCAAGCGTGCCGTCGTGTTCGGCGGCTCCAACATTCACATCCTGAAGCCCGAATATGTTGAGGGCGGCAAGGTAGACGAGCCGGCTGCAAAAGCCATCATCTGCATGTGGACGAGCCCCGAATGGTCGCTGAAGATGGCTTATGCCGGGTCGAACCCGGGGAACCTTAACGGCTTCAAGACCAAATGGATGAAGGAACGTCTGGACAGCATCAAGTTCCTCGATGTCACGACCTCGATGCTGCCATACGGCATCCCCTTCCCGGCGCTGCCACAGTCCCCCGAGATCATGAACATCATCATCCCGGACATGCTGCAAAATGCCCTGACCGGAGCCATGACCGTCGACCAAGCGGCGGACGACGCAGCCAAGAAGGTAGAAGACCTGATGGACGGCGGACTCTAGTCCAAGCCTGACGCTCTGACCGGCTGCGCCTCGATTGCAGCCGGTTTTCTCCGAAGAATAAGGGCACGGCACAGTGACGATCTTGACTGGCAAGGCCGAGCCTCGGCAAAGACCAAAACCCGATAGGCTCGGCGCCCTGCGAAAGACGTGGGAGCATCGCGCTGACTACGCTTACGTGCTGCCTGCGCTCGCCGTGATGCTCATCGTCATAGCCTACCCGATCTACTACACGATCGAGCTGTCGTTCTTTAATACTCCGCCTGGCCTGCAGCTCCGGGACAAGATCTTCGTCGGCTTCGACAACTACACCGCAATTCTCACAAGCCCGGTGTTTTGGAAGGTCACCTCGAACACTCTAATCTGGACACTGGCGTCAACTTTGATCGCATTTGTCCTTGGCTACGCCTGCGCCCTGGCTCTCCATCGTGAATTTGTCGGCCGAGGCATCCTGCGCGCCATCTTGATCATTCCCTGGGTCATCAGCGCGGTCGCCGCGTCCTATATCTGGAAGTGGATCTACCACTCCGACTTTGGGATCGTTGGCGCGGTGCTGGTCGGCCTCGGATGGGCAGACAGGCCGCCGAATTTTATCGACAGCGTCGGCACAGTGCTGCCCTCGCTGATTGTCGTCAATATTTGGCGGGAGTTCCCATTTGCCATGATCATGATGATGGCCGGCCTGCAGACGGTACCCGACCAGTTGCTGCGCGCCGCAAAGGTCGACGGTGCCAACGCATGGCAACGGTTCTGGCACGTAACGTTTCCGCACCTGAGAAACGTGTCGACGGTGACGGTCCTTCTGCTTGCAGTAGCCAACTTCAATTCTTTCATCATCCCATGGATCATGACGGGCGGCGGGCCTTCGAACGCATCACATATCTGGATCACCCACATTTACGAACTCGCCTTCGGCCGCCAGCGCTGGGGGGTGGCATCGGCCTATTCGGTGCTGCTGTTCCTGATCCTGATGTCGCTCGGCTACTTCTACGTCCGTGCGCTGAACGGTAACGAGCGGAAGGACGAGAGCCAATGAGCACGAATGCCGAGACTGCTCATCGTGCCCACGCCCGTCGCCGTATGCGCATCGACGGATGGCGATGGGGCGGACGTATCTTCCTGGTGTTCATGCTGCTTTACACCGCATTACCAATGATCTGGATGCTGATCACCTCGATCAAGTCCGGCTTCGCGGCCATGCAATTCCCACCGCAATGGTGGCCGGACCAGCCCACCCTCGCCAGCTACCGAAAGCTGCTCGATCCGCAAAACAGCGTCGGCCAGGACTTCTTGCGCTTCTTCTGGAACAGCCTTTTTGTCTCCACCGCCACGACCATCCTTTCGGTGATCGTGGCAGTTCCCGCGGCCTACGCGTTTTCGCGCTTCACCTTCCCGGGCCGCAACTTTCTGTTCTTCGCCGTCTTGCTTCGGAACATGTTCCCGGCAGTGATCTTTCTTGTGCCGCTCTTCATCCTGATGCGCGCAATCGGGCTGGTGAACACGCATGGGTCGCTCGTCCTCACCTACCTCACATTCGGCCTGCCGCTGGCAATCTGGCTCCTTAAGGGATTCTACGACAACATCCCGGTGCAACTCGAGCAGGCCGCGCGCATCGACGGGGCAACGCGGTTCCAGGCCTTTCTCCTGATCGTCATGCCGCTTTCGGCGCCGGGCATCATCGCCACGGCGATCTATTCCTTCATCGGTGCGTGGAACGAGTACATCTACGCCTACACCTTCCTCTCCAAAAACGACCAATTGACACTGCCGGTCGGCATCCAGCGCTTCTTTTCAGAAAATACGACGGACTTTCCGGGCCTGATGGCGGCCAGCTTCATGATGAGCGTGCCGGTCGTGGTCCTGTTCCTCGTCCTGCAACGATACTTCGTACGCGCCCTCACGGAAGGCGCAGTCAAGCACTAGGGAGTTGCCGGTGGCCCACGTGGTCCTCAAAAATCTGGTCAAGACCTATGGCAGCTTCAAAGCTGTCAACAATGTTTCGCTGACGGTCAACGACGGCGAATTCGTAGCGCTCGTCGGCCCTTCAGGCTGCGGCAAGACGACCACGCTCAACCTTGTGGCGGGGCTCATCCCCATCACATCTGGCGACATCGTCATCGGCGACCGGGTGGTCAACGACCTCGACCCCAAGGACCGGGATATCGCGATGGTGTTCCAGAACTACGCGCTCTATCCGCAGAAATCGGTCTACAAAAATCTGGCCTTCCCGCTACAGATGCGCAAACTGCCCAGAGACGAGATCGACAAGAAGGTCAAGGAAGCGGCGCGGGTGCTCGACATGACGCAATTGCTCGAGCGCAAGCCACGCGAACTTTCGGGCGGGCAACAGCAGCGGGTGGCGCTGGGCCGTGCCCTGGTTCGCGATCCGGCGGTATTCCTGATGGATGAACCACTCTCCAATCTCGACGCTAAGCTGCGCGTGCAAATGCGGTCGGAGATCAAGCGTTTCCACCAGGACCTCAAGGCGACGATCATCTACGTGACGCACGACCAGCTCGAAGCCGTGACCATGGCCGACAGGATGGCGGTGATGAACGGCGGCTACCTGCAGCAATATGATTCCCCGGCGCAGGTCTTTGCCCATCCGGTGAACATGTTCGTCGCGAGCTTCGTCGGCAGCCCGGCGATGAGCCTTGTTCCGCTGGAGGCATCAACGGCAAGCGGCAACACTGTCTTGACGAGCGCGGAGGGCTGGCGCCTCGACCTCTCGCCAACCAACGCCCAAAAGGTCGCGAGGGCAAGAAGCAAGAGAATCGTGCTCGGCGCCCGTCACTCGACGATCAAGCTGCACAAGAGCGCGACGCCTGGAAGCGTCCCTGCCAGGGCCTATACGGTGGAGCCGACCGGAGACGTCACCTTCGTACAGGCGTTTCTGTCCGGCGCAATCGTCAATGTCAGCGTGCCGCCGACCATTGCCGTCGCGCCCGACGAACGGATCTGGCTCGAATTCGATCAGGAGCGGATGCATTTGTTCGACGGCGAAACAGAAATGGCCCTCAAAGCCCACTGAGGCCAAGCGGATGCGTGTGAAACGAGGGCCTGGATGACTACGAAGCTTAAGATCACTGCGATCAAGCCCTATCCGGTATGGGTAGGAACGCGCAACCAGATGCTGGTCAAGATCGAGACCGACACCGGCGTCTTCGGCTGGGGCGAGAGCGGCCTGAGCGGTCGCGAAAAGGCCGTGGCCGGCGCGATTGAGCATTATCGCGAGTTTCTCATCGGCCGCGACCCGATGCAGATCGGTCGGATCTGGCAGGAAATCTATCGCAGCCAATACTTCGAAGGCGGGCGGGTTCTGCAGGCGGCGATTTCTGCCATCGACATTGCCCTTCACGACATCAAGGGCAAGGCGCTGGGGGTGCCGGCTTACGAACTCTTGGGCGGCAAGCAGCGCGACCGCATTCCCACCTTCGCCTCGACCGGCGACGAGGCCGAGGGCGAAGTAGCCATCGAACGCGCCCGCGAACTACGTGCACAAGGATGGCAGGCGATCCGCTTCTTCCCCATCGGGCAAAACAGCAACGACATTTTTGAGCCGCGCGAGTCGATCGGCGCAACCGCGACGATGCTGAACAAGGCGCGCGAGGCGCTGGGCGACGACGTCGTCCTCGGCATCGACTATCATCATCGGCTCTCGGTGGCAGAGGCGGCGAGCTTCTGCAACAAGCTCGGCCGCGGCGTGCTTGATTTCCTTGAGGAGCCGATACGGGACGAGACACCCGAGGCCTACGAATCCCTACGCACGATGACCGACATCCCGTTCGCCATCGGTGAGGAATTTGCCAGCAAATGGCAATTCCTGCCCTACGTCGAGCGCGGCATCCATCAGTTCAACCGGCTCGATGTCTGCAATGTTGGCGGGCTCACCGAAGCGATGAAGGTCGCTGGTTGGAGCGAGGCGCACTATGTGGACCTGATGCCGCACAATCCGCTGGGCCCAGTCTGCACGGCCGCGACTATCCATCTCGCCGCCGCTGTGCCGAATTTCGCCTGGCTCGAGACCAGAGCGCCAGAGGCAAAGCTGGGCTTCGATAATTCCGACTTCTTCCCCGTGCAACCACGGCTCGACGGCCCCGACTACCCGGTCAGCGATCAGCCGGGGCTTGGCGTCGAGGTCAACGAAGAGGCGGTCAAGGCGGAGAGCTTTCGTTTCTGGGAAGCG
The DNA here is from genome assembly GCF_003013335.1 of Rhizobium sp. H4. Taxonomy (NCBI): domain Bacteria; kingdom Pseudomonadati; phylum Pseudomonadota; class Alphaproteobacteria; order Hyphomicrobiales; family Rhizobiaceae; genus Rhizobium; species Rhizobium sp. H4. The sequence goes on along the minus strand of NZ_PSOW01000009.1, from coordinate 103,278 downwards.
CCTCACCTGAAGCGCCGCGACGGTTCTGTCACAAACTGGTAGTTTCATCCACCGGAGCCTAAAATGACCCATACGCCCGACATTACGCGACCGTCCAAAGAGCTGATCGACGCACTGAAGGAGATCGGCGCCGCGACGGTTTCCGGCACGCTTGGCCACATGGGCTTCCGCAATCCGCACATGGTCGGTCCGGTGTCGCAGAATCGCGGAAAGTCGATCGTCGGGCCGGCCCTGACGCTTCAATTCTTGCCGCAGCGGCCGGACCTCTTCACCGAGGGAGAATATGCCGATCCGGAGACGCAGCTGCACCGCCATGTGCTTTATCACGTGCAGGAGGGCGATGTGGTCGTGGTCGACGCGCGCGCCGACATGAGTTCGGGCGTCTTCGGTGATATGATGTCGACCTATTTCAAGGGCCGAGGCGGCGCTGGGATCGTGATTGATGGGTGCATGCGCGACCGGCCCAATGTCGAGAAGCTGGATCTGCCTTTATGGCTGCGCGGCTGGACGCCCAACTATCATGTGCAGACTGGCATCTATCCCAACGCCGTCAACGTTCCGATTGCCTGCGGCGGTGTCACGGTAATCCCCGGAGACATCATCGTCGCCGACGATGATGGGGTGGTGGTGCTTCCCGTCGCAATGGCCCCTGAGGTAGTCGAAGAATCGCAGAAGCATCATGATTGGGAGGAATTCTCGCGAGTGAAGCTGATGGCGGGCGGGTCGTTGCAGCGCTACTATCCGCTGCATGACGATGCCCGCGGAGAGTACGAAGAGTGGCGCAAAACAAACCGCCTGGGAACAACTTAGCCAATGAATTTATTTTGGATTGAGTCGTAACTCAGCCTGCCAGCGCGCATTCCTAAATCGCCCGATTTCTACTCTGCAGACGGATCCGGTATCGATTGTCGCCACCGGCCCCGGACTGACTTCCGCACGCGCCGCCCCTGAACATGGCGATCGCACAGGTTTTCGCCGCCGACAGGCTCTGTTCTGTGTACCGCCTGCGGCATAGCTCGATTTTCGTGCAAGTCACACCACGTGCCGGTTGGGATTTTTACCTTTTGAGGACGATACCCCGCTCAAGCGAGGATGGGCAGTGTAAAAAGCAATCCGTCCCTTCCGCGATTAATTGCGCGCCTCAAAATACTCATCGTGTCCGATCCACTGGCGTCAGAATGAAATCGAAATCTGAACGCCAAATCGTCTGGCCGTCTTCGATCCTTTCGAACGGCGCCACGAGGCTCGACTTAACCCCGAATACCGTATCTGAACCTAGATAGTTATCATCGCCGACAAAGGTGTGGGTGACGAGCTTCTGGTAACCTTCGGCGGTGACCAGATAGTGGGTATGGGCAGGCCGGTATGGATGTCGGCCGAGCGCTTTCAGCATCTGGCCGACGGGGCCATCGTCCGGGATCGGATAGGAGACCGGCTTGATGCCGACGAAGCTGTAGACGCCGTCCGGGCCGGTGATGAAGATGCCGCGATTGTTCCATTTCGGCTGGGTGTCGGGCTGCTGCACATCATAAAAGCCGTCGGCATTGTCGGACCAGACGTCGATGCGAGCACCCTTTATCGGCCGTCCCTCGAGGTCGAGCACGCGGCCATTAAATAGGCAGCTCTCGCCCTTTCCGTCGAGGGAGATATTGTCGCCCATCTGCCGGATCGGCGCGCCTTCGACGTGAAACGGCCCGAATACGGTGTTTTCTGTCGCGCCCGGCGGGCGACGGTTGTTGATCGCATCCACGAGCATGGAGAAGCCGAGCGTATCGCTGAGCAGGATGAATTCCTGCCGCTCGTCATGGCACAGATGGCCGGTACGGGTGAGGAAGGCGATCGCCAGTTCCCACTCGGCCTGGGAGAGGGCGACATCCCTGGCAAAGGCGTGGAGGTGCTTGACCAACGACGCCATGACTTCCGCGAGACGCGGGTTGATGTCCTTCCCCATCCTCGCATTGACGGTTTCAACGGATTTCTCCTCGCTGAAATATCCGGACATGGCAGTTTCCTCCAAACAGGTCATTGCGGCCGCGCACCTTCCCAGGCAGCTTGCAACAGGGCGCGGATCGCTTGCTGCTCGATCGGACGCGGGTTCCAGTAAGGCGCCCGGGTAGCGAGTTCGGCCGCACGGTCGAGATCCGCCTCCTTCATCCCCAGATCCTTCAGCGTGAGCGGCGCACCGAGCGACGCGGCGAACTTATGCAACCCGCCGCCTATTGGCCCGCCGAACAGATCGGCCGCAGGTGCCAGCGCCTCGGCGGCGGCCTTTGCATTGTAGGCTGCAGAATGCGGCAGCAGGACAGCGTGGGTTTCCGCGTGCGGCAGGTCAAAACTGCCGCCCAGCGTGTGACAGAGCTTGTGATGCAGCGCCATTCCAACAGCTCCAAGCACCGTTCCGCACAGCCAGGAGCCGTAGAGCGCTTGGCTGCGGGCATCGATGTCACTCGGCCGCAACAGGATTTTTGGCAGCGACTGCTTCAGTGCGCGGATGCCCTCCATCGCCATCATGGACGAGATCGGGTTGCGGTCCTGCGCATAAAGTCCCTCGACTGCATGCGCCATTGCATTGAGACCGCTGCTGATACTCATGGCGACCGGTAGGCCGAGCGTCAGATCGGGATCGTAGATCACGACTTCCGGCAGGATGCGCGGATGCCGGACCGTCGTCTTTACGCCATTCTCGGTCTGGCCGAGGATCGGCGTCACTTCCGAACCCGCATAGGTGGTCGCAACGACGATCTGCGGCGCGTCGTTGCGATAGGCGATCGCCTTACCGAGCCCGATGGTCGAGCCGCCGCCGATGGCGATGATGCAATCGGCGCTGGCAGCTTTATAAGCGGCTATCGCCCGTTCGGTAACGTCGACCGGGGTGTGCATGGCTGCATCGGCAAAAACCCCAGCCGCGAGCGGTCCGAGCCGTCCGGCAACCTCGTTCGCCATCTGCTGTTGCGGCCGGGTCGACAGGACAAGGGCACGCTTGCAGCCTTGGGCTTCGACCATCTCGGCAAGCCGGCAGACCGAGCCCGCCCCGAAAACGATACGGGACGGACTGACGGCATAGGTGAAGGGCGCGACCATGCTATCGATCGAGCTTGAACAGTGACATCGCGTTGGTACGGCCGATCTTCAGTCGGTCCGCTTCCGCGATCGTCGCGCCATCGAACCAGTCTGCCGCATGGTCGATGTTCTCGAACGGCCAGTCAGCCGAGAACAGAATGCGGTCGGAACTGATTTCCAGCATCGCGTCGATCAGCGACTGGGTGCGGAAGTTGCCTGACGTGGTGATGTAGAAGTTCTCGTTGAAATAGTCGGCAATGCGGCGTTTAGCGGGGTAGCTCTTTTCGACCTTTACCCAGGCATTGCGGTTGTCGATGCGCCACATCATGTAAGGAAGCCCCTCGCCCATGTGGCCGACAATGATGCGCAGCGACGGATGCTCGTCGAACAGACCCGAACCCATCAGGCGCAGGGCATGGACTGCCGTCTCCTGCGCGAAGGCCCAGGTAGGCCCCATCAACCAGGAATGACCGGCATAAATGCGGCTGTCCTGCGGCAGCGGATTGCGCGGGTGCAGGTAGAAGGGAACATCGAGCTTCGCGACTTCCGCCCAGAACGGACGATATTGCGGCAGGTCGTAATACAGCGGCGTCTGTCCGTCGCCTTCCTGCGAGAAGCCGTTCACCAGTGCGCCGACAAAACCCATTGTCGTGACGCAGCGCTGCAGCTCCTGTGCCGCTGCCTCCGGATCCTGCAGCGGCAGAGCTGCAAATCCGAGGAAGCGGTTTGGGTTCTTCGCGCATTGTTCTGCCAGGAAATCGTTCGCACGGCGAGCGATGTCAATTGCATGCGCTTTATCAGGGATGGCCTGGACGGCCGGCGCGTTCAGGGACAGGATCATTTTCTCGATCCCGTAGTCGTCCATCAGCTTCAGACGCTTGTCCTGGATATCCAGAAGGCGGGCGGATAGTTCGGTCCAGTAGTCGCCCGGCACGAAGCCTGCCGAATCCTGCAACGTGTCGGGAATGGCGAAATGTTCTTCAAGTGCGATCTTACCTTGCACGATATGCTCTCTTTCTCTCGCTAAATCGGTGTTTATGCAGCGGTCAGTATTGGCCCTTGGGTGGAAGCCCGAGGAGCTGCTGGCCGACCATCGTGCCTACGGCGTCCCAGTTCATGGAAATGTGGCGTCCGACGGCGTTCGCATCCCGCCATGCCCGCTGCACGGGATTGGACATCTGCAGACCGAGCCCGCCCGTTGAAGCGTTCATGGCCTCGACCGCACGCAGCGCGAGGCTTACGCCGAATGATTGCGTGCGGCGGGCAAGAAGCCGGTCGTCATCAGTGATTTCAACCGTGCCGTCTTCGCGTCGCTGAGCGAGGTCCTGGGCGCGGGCGATGTCGCGCAGCATAATCTCGCGCGCCGCATCGATCGAGGCGGCTGCCTCGGCGACGCGGAGCTGGATCGTCGGAAACTCGGCGATCTTGTTGTTGCCGCCAGCGACAGCGCCGCGCGTCACGCGGCTGCCCATGTGGTCGAGATAGCTCGACAGCGCGCCTTTTGCAGCACCGACCGCCGTGCTGGCGAGGCAGAACGGGACACCCATCAGAAGCGGGATGTTGAACAGTCCAATTCCCTTGTAAAACCTACCGCCAGGCGTACGGCCCGTCGTGGCGTCCGGGAAGGTCAGGGTGCGGTATTCGGGAACGAAGACGTCGTTGAGGGTCAGGCTTTTCGAGCCAGTGCCGCCAAGCCCGACCACGTCCCAGGTCTCTGCTATCGCGTAATCGGTGGCAGGGACAAGGAGGAAGGCCGGAACCGGCCGCTCACCTTCACTGTGCGGCGGAAGGATCGCCGCACAAAGCGCCCACTGGGCGTTCTCGCAACCACTTGCGAACGCCCAGTCACCGGACAGGCGAAATCCGTCTTTGACCCTTTCGGCCATGCGCACCGGCGCATAGGAGCCGCACAGCAGCGCATCGGGATTGGCGTTCCACACGTCCTCCTGGACCCGTTCGCCGAACATCGCCAGAAGCCACTGATGAGCCGACAAGAGGCCTGCGACCCAGCCGGTAGACGCACAGGCCGCTGATAGTTCAATATTGGCAGCGACCAGTTCTGCGAAAGAACCCTGCTCGCCACCAAAGCGTGCAGGCTTGACAATGTCGAAATACCCGACGCCGCGGAGCAGGTCGATATTGCGCGTGGGCACCCTGCCCGCCCTTTCCGTTTCGCGCGCACTGGCGCGGATCTCTTCGAGAACCGGGGCGATACGGTCTGCAAGACATGCTTTTTCTGCCCGCACCGGCGCGGGGAACAGGGCTGCTGTATTGGTCATGGGTTACCCTTTAGCTCTGGGATGTGGAAAGCGCGTGCCGCGGCGCGCAATAACTGGCGTTCTCGTACATCAGCGGCACGGTCGCCTCTGAAAGGCGGGTGTCGATTACCTGACCGATGAAAATCGTGTGGGTGCCATAGGGAACGGCGCCCATGCGGCGGCAAACGACCGAAGCATGAGCAGTTTCAAGCACCATCATGCCGCGTCCATGGCGCACCCATTCGCTCGAGTCGAAGCGAAGCTCCGGCGCAACCTTGCCGCTGAACCCTTCGGAAACCGCCACCTGGCGGTCGGTCAGCACGTTGACGGCAAATTCCGGGCCCTCGAGCAGCATGTCGTGCAGGTAGGTGCGATTGTTGAGACAGATGACCAGTGAAGGCGGCTCCATCGAAAGCGACGTCACGGCGGTGGCCGTCATTCCGTGGTCGGCGCCGTTGCGACACGCTGAAATCACCGTAACCGTGGCGGGAAATCTGCGCATGATGGAGCGGAACGCATCGCTGATCATTGGGTGTGCCAACGTGACCGCGGATTTTGGGGCGGCTGTCGGCACGACGCCGATGGAAGCTGTGGCAGACATGATTTCCTCCCGTGTCTCCTGGGCATAAATTATTGCATTTGCAACTATTGTCAACGCAAATTTATTCGGGTTGGAAAAAATACGGGGTATGGTCCGGTTTTCAGCGCCGTGAAAAGACGACCGTGTTGTCATCGCGGTCAATTGCGTGCATGTCGAAGACTGAACAAAGCAGGCGGAATCCCACCGGCAGATCAGGCACATGTATAAACTTACCGATTCCGTTCCATACCTTCTCAACCGCGCCGGCGTTCGAATTGCCGAAGTGTTCGCGCAGAGAATTTCCGAACATGACCTCACCGTCGCCATGTATCGGGTTCTGGCCATGCTCAAGGAGCGAAACGAGAGTACGCTGGGCGACCTTGCCGACGTCGTCTCGGTTGAGATCTCGACGCTGTCGCGCCTCGTCGGCACTCTGGCGAAACGCAAGCTCGTGTCCCGGACGCGGCCGGAAGACAATGGCCGTATAGTGATCGTGCGGCTTACCCCGCAGGGCGAGGCGCTGACCCAACAACTCATGCCGCTGGCGGTGGAGTTGGAACGAACCGCCGTTCAGGACATGTCCGACGAGGAGATCGAAGCGCTGAAGAAGGCGCTACGCCGGATGCACAGCAACCTGCCCGCCATCTCGACCAAAGGAAAAAGTGCGGAGCGGTAAGTTTGCAGTTGCAAATATTTTATTCGCAAGTATTTAATAGCGCCTAGTCGTTGCTTTGACATCGTCCGTGGAGGGGCGAGGTTCGGCGCTGGGAGGAACCATGCCGGCAACGATCCTGGAGGATTTGTACACGGATTGACGCCAACTTGCCGCAGGCGGAGCGTACTTCCTGTACTCGGAAGTATGGGGAGGAACCAATGGCCATACAAGATATTGCTATCGTCAAGGAAAGCGTGCGCAGCTCGAACATGATCGTCGCCCTTTGCGGCCTGTTGATCCTCTTCGATGGCTACGACTTGATTGTCTATGGCGCAGTCGCGCCAGCACTGCTCAGAGAGGCGAGCTGGGCGCTGACACCAGGCATGGTCGGACGCGCCGCCTCTATCACCCTGTTCGGCATGCTGCTCGGCGCGCTTGTCGCCGGAACGCTCGCCGACCGGATCGGTCGTCGCAAGGTCATCATCGGCAGCTTGCTGAGCTTTTCCGTCATGATGATTGGCAGCGGCTTCGCGCCGAGCTTCCTCGCCTTCGAGGGCACGCGCTTTCTCGCCGGTCTGGGTCTCGGCGCACTGTTCCCGACCGTCACCGCGCTGATCATTGAATTCTCTCCGCCGAAACGGAAGGCCATGGCCTATTCGATCACGCTCCTCGGCTATCTGATCGGCGGTATCCTGTCCGGCATTCTCGGTATCCTGCTGGTTCAGACCTATGGTTGGCGGCCACTGATGATCATCGGCGGCGCGCCGATCCTGCTCCTGCCGCTCTTCCTGCGCCTCATCCCTGAATCGCCCGAATGGCTGGCAAGCAAGGACCGTCAGGCCGAAGCCAACGAGATCGCTACCCAATTCGGCCTGCCCCGCCCGACCCCCCGCCCTGCAGCGGACCGCCAGGCCGGCGTAAAGTCGCTGTTTTCCGAGGGTCGTCTTCTGCCGACGCTGAATGCCTGGGGCATCCACTTCTGTTCGCTTCTGCTGACCTTCGGCATGGTCAATTGGCTTCCGACCATCATGAACAAGATGGGCTACGACCTTGGCTCTGCGCTGCTGTTCTCCGTGACGCTCAATCTTGGCGCGGCGATCGGGCTGTTGATCGGCGCTAGGATCGCTGACCGAGGCAATGTCAAGTTGGTCGTCGCCGGCATGTTCGCGCTCGGTGCCTGCGCCATCTGGCTGCTGACGCAAGTCGATGAGGGCTTGCAGGTCTATGGACTCGTGGCGCTCGCTGGAACCGGCACCATCGGCACACAGATTCTTGCCAATGTTCTCGTCGGCAGTCTCTATCCGGTCGAAATCCGCGGCACGGGCCTTGGCTTCTCGCTTGGCATCGGCCGTATCGGCGGCATGATCGGCCCAGCCATCGGCGGCGCCGTGCTTGGCGCCGGTCTCGCCCCGCAATGGAACTTCTACATCTTCGCGGCGGTCGGCGCAGTAGGTTGCGTTCTTGCAGCCGCCACTCTGCTCTACTCAAGCAAGGCCCATTAAGACGGGTCGCCGGCAGGTCTCGATGTCAAAAAACCTGCCGGCATTTTTTCATGGGAGCTCGAGTTTCCAGGAATGGTCAACCGTCGGACCTCGGCTCAAATGACCGAGGTTTTTTTCCGCAGCTCTAAAGACGCGCCTTATGACGACCCTTGTCCCTGTAGGATGTAGTTGCGCGTCGTTATTTTAGAACTGAAGGAAAAAATCCGAGCGGCTCGGCTAAAGGCGGCGGTTTCCGTAAACCGAGAACTGATGCTCCTCTTTTGAGCAATCCGCCGCGGCCCGCCATGGTGACCCAGCCTCGCCAGATCGGCTTGTCGCGGCGAGCTTACAGCCCCCTGCATTTCGGTCTCACGGCTGGCGTTGTACACGACGTCAATGCCCCGGACACGGATAAAAAAGGCCAAGCAAGTTCCTTCTGCGCATTTGGCTTGGCATTCATCCGGTTCAGCTCGCTCCGGATGGAAATTTGCCGTCGCAGCTGGCTGGTCTGCTGCGTTTCGCCATCCCCCAGGAACCATCAATTTCACAGTTTTCGCCACATCGCAGCCCAGCTGATCGCTGCAATGAATGTCGGTTCTGTCTAGCAGAGGTCGGTTTTCGACAAGCCGACGGTCGTAACGGAGGCGAGTGGAAACCGGGTGATCTGCTAGTCACATAAAGAAGGCGGCCCCAGAGCCGCAAGGTCACAAAGGCGCGTTCAGCGTCGTTAGCTTTACGGCATTGGCATCATGACTTGGCCTCTCGGACAGGTTCTATCGCGATGCCGATTTTAAAATTCAAAGGGAACGTCAGCACATAAACCTTGGAGGGATAAGCATGTCGACTGCGAACAGACTCCGCAGCATAGATCCGGCGGTATTCTGGCCGGCAATAGCAATAGCGGCCGGGTTCATCTCATGGGGAGCGGTGGCTCCGGAGAGCCTTGCCTCCGTCACCCAAGCTGCGCTTTCGGCGATTATCGGCGATTTCGGATGGGGCTTTGTTGTCTCGACCGCGTTCTTCCTGATCTTTGCCGGGTTCCTGGCGATCAGCCGTTTCGGCAAGATCAGGCTTGGGGCCGATGACGAGGTTCCGGAATTCCGGACGGCTTGCATGATGTTCAGCGTCGGCATGGGCATCGGCTTGATGTTCTGGGGCGTTGCCGAGCCAGTTTTCCATTTTGGCGCACCTCCTCACGGTCTGGCGGCCGCGCAAAGCCGGGAAGCTGCGCTAGTCGCAATGAAATACTCCTACTTTCATTGGGCGCTGCACCCTTGGGCGATCTATGCCATTGTCGGGCTGGCGATCGCCTACTTCACCTACCGTAAGGGCTTGCCTATCCTGATATCGAGCGCATTCACCCCCCTGCTCGGTAGCGCCGTCAACGGACCGATCGGTAAGACGATCGATATTCTCGCCGTTATAGCCACGCTGTTCGGCACGGCGACATCGCTCGGCCTTGGCGCCCAACAGATCAACAGCGGTCTGAATTTTCTTTGGGGAATCGGTGAGGGGACGGGAGTGGCCCTTGCGATCATCGCGGTGTTGTCGGTGCTATTTATCCTTTCGGCAGTTTCCGGGGTGGGCAAGGGCGTTCAGTTCCTGAGCAACATGAACATGGTGATCGCGGCCGTGCTGCTACTGTTCCTAGCCATCGTCGGGCCGACCATCTTCATCCTCAACACCTTCACCGAGGCGCTTGGCGACTATCTATCCGATCTCGTCACCATGTCGTTCCGCACCGCCGCCTTCAGCGACGGTAAATGGTTGGGCAGCTGGACAATCTTCTACTGGGCTTGGTGGGTTTCCTGGGCGCCTTTCGTAGGGGTCTTCATTGCACGCATCTCCAAGGGGCGTACGATCCGTGAATTCATCATCGGCGTTCTGCTCATTCCGAGCGGCGTAACCTTCCTCTGGTTCACGATCATGGGTGGCACAGCGCTACATTCCGAACTGATGGGAGCCGGCGGCCTCGTCGAGGCCGTCAACACCAAGGGGGCCGCCATCTCGCTGTTTGCCCTGCTTGAACAATATCCTGCAACCGCGCTCACCTCATTCGTCGCGATCTTCCTTGTCGCCATCTTCTTTATCTCGGGCGCGGATGCCGCCTCGATAGTGATGGGCATGCTCTCGTCTCGCGGCACGCTTGAGCCCGCACGCGGCGTCGTCGTGCTGTGGGGTGGCCTCGCCGGAGCGTCGGCCTGTGTGCTGCTGGTGATGGGAGGCTTGCAGGGCTTGCAGACCGCGTCGATTATCGCCGCAGCACCCTTCCTCGTCGTGATGGTCGGACTATGCGTCTCGCTATGGACGGCACTGCTGAACGACCTCGAAGACCGGCCTGAGCCACTCTCTCCCCTTTCCGAAGGTCCGCAATTGGCCACATCAACTGCTGAATAGATCACGAGTCTCCCCATCCAGCGCCAATAAACCGCACCTGGTGAAATTCAGGTGCGGCTTTGACGTGGGAGTGTACGGCGGCATAATCGAGTTTGAAGCAGAAACGCACGATGCGAGGCCCATGGTTGCAACCCTTAGCCGGCGAACCCCGCGTCGGACACCGTAACGACAACTACATCGAACGGGCTTGATGTCGGTAGTACCCGGCTATTGCCCTTCGCAGTATGGGCGGCTCCGGCTCGTATCACCGGCTAAGCGTTTGCTTGATGCTGGATCCCGCGGCGCTGGATCCCTTGGCGTCTCTGCGCCGCTGCGGCCTTCTAAAGGGTTCCGTCTCGCCATATTGGCTTCCGGACGTCTCGCATTCCGGCCAGCCGCCGGACCTCAAGCTTTCCGACTTCCCATGATGACGGGCAATAGACGTTCACCTCGATGTAAGCACTCTTGTTGCATTCTTGGCAGACAAACCTCAGGCGGCTCAAGGTGGTGTTCCTATGGAGCTTAAGAATGTCATCCGGCAGAAACCGACGTGTAATATTGCAAAGCCCGCAGCGGATAACCAGTAGGTGTCCTACTTGCCGTGCCTCCTCCAACGACCAGCGCGACAGCTTCTTCGATATGTTCATTTCCGGCATTATCGGTCTCGATCGTAGCTCGGGCCAACCGCGGGCTCATAGCGCCTTCTGTCAGTGCCAACTGCCGACGCAGGTGGCGGATGTCGTCCAGCACTTTGCTCTTGCTGCTGGCATATCGCCCCTGTGATAGCGATTACTCGAGCCCTTCGTCTTCCACGACTTTGCCGGTCGGCTGCTCGCGCATATCCGTGCTCTATACATTCGTTTTCAGATTGGCGGCCGCCTCGCCGATGTTCCTATTATGTTCACATTGCGTGATGAGTCAATAATCAATCTTGGTCAACCGCTTTTGAAGGTGTTGCTGATGTCATAGCGGCATGACAAAGCGCGTCAGCGCAAAGACAACAAGAGCCGCGCTCTCATCAAGCCGGGCGTGTAATCATGAGCCAGATAATTGCCAGGACCGCAGCGAAAGCCGGAAAGCCGAAACAGAACCAGGTCCAAAATAGCTTGTGATAGCGCGCCGGCAGCGGCTCACCCTTCACCACTGCTTGCTTCGCGATATTGCGCATCTCCATCTGCATCCAAACGACCGGCAACCAAAAGGCGCCCGTGACCAGATAGAGGATGATCGACCAAAATATCCAACGATCCCAAAGGGAATAACCGACATGCCAGGCCAGCGCTATGCCGGTGATCGGCTGAACGATCACGGCCGTTGTCGTGAAGACGAAATCCGCAAGCACCACGATCCGCGCGACGGCGGCTACGGTGATCGCATTGCCGGTGCGATGCGCCACCAACATAAAGAAGGCGATCCCCGCGCCGGTGCCGAGAAGAACAGCGGCGCCGATGATATGCAGGAATTTCAGTACGAAATAGATCATCGCTCCTCCAGAATCGCCAGAGCGACCAAGTGTAGCACGAGGATCGGCCATATCTTGGTCAGCGGGCCGAGGGGCTCATTCCACAACTCCGGCAATATTGCCGTGCCGGCTGCTGCATAGAAGAGTGATAGCAGGACAGCTGCGTAGAGGCCCCAACGCGCTGTGCGGCGCAAAGCGATAGCGCATCCGACCACGATGTCTGCAAGAGCTCCGGCAACCACGCTTGGTGCCGCGAGCCAACCTGCGCCGCCCGCCAGCATCAGTTCGACGCCCTCCTCGAAACCCGACGTCAGCGAAATTATCCCGGTCGCTATCCAGAAGAGTGGCAGCAGCAGAAAAATGACCGGCTTCAGAAAGTAGAGTTTGGCAAACCAACGCTCCTGGACCGAAACAGGGCGACGCGCCAAAGCATCGTCCAACGATAACGGCCGGATTCCGGTAGCGGCGGTCCAATCCGTTGGATCGCCCACGGCGCCGCGGACGATCTCCCTTGCGGCGGTGCTTCGAACCGGCGGCCGCCATCCCAGCAATCCTGCGATATCGCCGAGCCGATAGAGAAGGCTGGCGAGCGGGCGGGGCAGCAGATAGCGCTTGGCGGGAGGCCAGCCAAGCCATCTCCGGTACCGCGCTACAATCTCGTCGAAATCAAGCGGTTGCGGGCCGACGATTTCAAGCGAGAGTTTCGATGGGTCTGCTTTGTCGACAAAACGAAGGACGGTCTCCGTGACGTCCTCGAGCTGCACCACCTGAAGTTTCCCGGTCGACGGCATCGCCGGCAGAACCGGCAGAGCGGCAAGTCCCCGGAACAATGCACTGGAACCGAACGCGGCGTCCCCAAGGATCACGGCGGGACGCAGGATCACCCAATCGAGATTCGTCTCCATCAGAGCCATGTCGCCGGAAAGCTTCGTGCGTGAGAACGCTGACGGCTGCTGCCGATCCACCCCGATCGCCGAGAAATGAATAATTCGGCGTACACCGGATTGCTCGCATGCACTGAACAAGGCTCGCGGTCCCTGCGCGTGGACGGCCGTCATGTTGTGCCTCATTCCGTCCTGCAGCGCCCCGGCGCAGTTGACGACCGCATCTATTCCTTCGAGGTGAGGCAGCCAGTCAGAGGGTTCAACCGCCTTTGCTATGTCGACTTCAACCCAGGTGCCGAGCCCTCCATCGGGCTGTTTGCCAGGACGAACCGCGCTGATGACATTATGTCCGCCCGTCGCCAGCCCGGCGCAGACGGCGCTACCAACCAGCCCTGTCGCTCCGATAACCAGAATCTTCATGCTTGCGGGCCTTCTCGCTCAACAGACCCGAACTTGTGCGGACAAATTTCGTTCCAGTGCCAGCCTAACCGCACCCCACATGGCGTCCGCCTCGACATCCGCATTCGCCATGAACGGTTGCGGCTTGTTTCGGCGTAAATCTCCAGGTGCCAATGCCATTGCGATCACTGAAGCCGCCATGAACCAGGTGAGTGCCACGCGGTGGATTGTCAACGAATGACGCGTTTCCCTGCGCCTGTCGGATCGGCGTTTTTGCGATCGACTGAACATTCAGACGCGATGGCCTGCCTTGTCGGGCGCCCCGGACAAATTATAGTCCCCTCGCCTTGAAGGGTAGTCGAACCAACTGGCTCAGGTGGTCTTGAGCGTACCGTTCATCCCTTCCGGATAGAAGCCGCCCTTGCTCACTCCGTCCTTGTCGGTGAGGTAGACGATCCGCAGCACCTCCTGCGGCGTTCTGGTGAACGCGATCGCATCGGGCGTCGAGGGAACGATGTTGGCTTTTCCGTCCGCCTGAATCCCCTGGTCCTTGTCGTCTGACCCGTCGATTTTGTCTCGCGCATCGGAGACAGCGTTGGCGGCCTTCCAGGCTTCCTCTCCCTTTCGGTATAGCGTAGATCGCGCCATTCCCATGTGATAGGCCTCGACCGCCAGGATGCCTGCGGCTGCGGCGAGGAAGTCCTTGTTTTTCAGAACTGTCGCCGCACCGGCATAGGCGGTGACGCCGACATCCTCGAACAACATCCCGCCGAGAACGAAGTTCGTCTCGTTGCCGAAGGGGTCGAAATCCGGCCCGAGGCCTGCTGCTTGCGCGACGGCTTTGAAGCCCGCATCGAAATCGATGGCCGGCCGGTCAACCGCGTCGGTTCCAAGCGTCTTGCGGTAGAAGCGGACGTGCGCGAGTTCATTTTCCGCCACTTCCTGCATGAATTCGCCGATGGCGGGCGTCTCGAACGAGACTTGCTTTCCACCAACGACGTCGCCGGGTTTCGAACCGGCATCGGCTGCGTCGATGCCCTTTCCGGTGGTGCCGCGCAGGTAGTATTCAGCCTCCATATATTCGAGGTTGAGCGCAAAACGGAAAATGTCCTCGTCCGATATGTCCTGTGCCAATACCGGAGAAGGCCGCGCGATTCCGCTCAGTGCCGCTCCGGCACCGAGTACGATAAGTCCCTGAAGCGACTGACGCCGGGATAGGTGAAGTGCGCCGTGCATGGCGGTCTCCTATGTTTGTTGATTCAACACCGCTGTCAGCACCGCGGCACCGAATGCATTTGCCTGACGATTAGATGGTCCGGGCCGCCAAAATATTCCCGTGTCCCGCTACAAAGGCCCTGCGAAAGGAGCCGGCGTAATCTCGGCGTGGACGGCGTCTACCTGCGCTCAGTTGCCGCGTTCAACAGATCCTTTGGAACCAAGGATTGCGAGCCGAGCGAGGACTGATTGCGCGAGGCGGTCGCAACGAGCGCCGGCGAAGAGAAACGTATCCGTGAACACGGTTGCGAGCTTGTCCTCCAGCGCCTCGCGGAGCAGCCGGCGTGCGCGATAAAGACGGGTGCTCACTGTCTGAGGTCGCAATGCCAAAAGAAAAGCGGTTTCCTCAATGCTCATTTCCTCGACGTCCCGCATGACAAAGACGATGCGAAACGGCTCCGGCAAGTCACCGACGGCTCGCTCCAGGAGGCCGCGGATTCCAGCGAGAGCGGCCGCCTCTTCGGGATCAGGCTTGTGTGCGCTGAACGGAGCGACCATGCCTTCGATGACTTTCGCGTCCACGGTGGGTCGCCTTTTCCGGCGGCGTCCCAGCGCCTCGTTCAGCGCGATCCGGGTGAGCCAGGTCGACAGCCGCGCCTCCGCGCGGAATTCGGCCAGATGGGTGAAGGCGTGGATATAGGTCTCCTGAAGTACGTCCTCCGCCTCGGTGTCGTCATTCAGGATGGCGCGGGCGACCCGGTGAAGCCGCTGATTGTGACGCTTGATGATCAGCCAGAATGCGGCGGAGTCTCGATGTCGCGCGTGTTCAACCAGCCCCGCGTCGTCAAGGTCCTCGATTCTCACTGCCTCGGTGGATCCGCTCGGCTTCATCATAGGCGCTCCAGATGCATCAGCTTACTATGAGATAAGCGTATTCCTGCTTTTCGGTCTGCGGCCAGGTGGAGACTTGGGACTCTAGCGGACCAGAGGCCTGCTGACCAAGTAAATCGGCGCGGAGCAGTTCCATCTTCTGGTTTCGGTGCAACTGAGACTAACAGAGTGGTCGCCGGCGATATCTGCTTTCAGAAGCCGTAAAAGGTATAAGCCGCTGTTTTCTCGTTGGTTTGTTGTTTGCTTGTCATTGGAGCTTGGCGACAGTATCGCGGTACGGACTACCGTTCTCGATTTCGCTTGCCTGCCGAGACGGCGCCCACGTCCCAGTCGCGCAGTGCTTCGCAGACTTCCACTCTGGTGGGTGCGCCGATGCGTCCGCCGAACTTCCGGCATTTCAGAGCCGCCGCCATCGATGACAATCGCATCGCTTCTTCGATCGGCATGTTTTCCGCAATCGCCAGCGCAAAAGCGCCATGGAAGATGTCGCCCGCCGCAAGCGTATCGATCGCTCTTACCTTCGGAGCGACAAGACGACGGATGTCGCCGCTTGCATCATCGAACCACAGCGAACCGTTCTCGCCAGCCGTGACACTGATGAAGGCATGTGCGAATTTCCGCTTCAGAAGGCCGACGGTGCCGACGAGATCAGCGGTCCCGGCAAGCCGCTCGGCTGCAGGCTGCGAAAAGATGATGTGGCTGGCGGCCGGCGCCAGCATCTCGATGACGCCCTCGCCCGCAACGTCGCCGTCGAGAATGGCCGGCTTGGCAGCCTTGCCGGCCGCGATCAGCGTCCGCAGCGCAAGCTTCGGCCACCGGACGTCGACAAGCACGGCGTCGAAGGCAGAAATCTCCTGCTCGGTGACCGGCCTGACCGTATCGTGCAGCCGCGCATCGTAAAAGGGCACGATCAAGCGCTCGCCCTCATCATCGATGAGGATCGTCGAGACGGCCGAGCCGGCGCCCTGCACAACCGTCATGCCGCTCGTGTCTATGTCGCTATCGCCGAGATCGGAGATGATGCGTTCGCCTGTGGCATCGTCGCCAACCGCGCCCCAGAGGCTGGCATGGCCGCCAAGCCGGGCGACGGCGAATGCCGCGCTCGACGCCATGCCTTCGGCGACCTGCATCATCTCGTAAGGCAGGATCTTGCCCTGGCCCGTGGGCAGCGAGTGCACGCGGAAGAGGGTATCGAGAACCGCCGCGCCGACGCATAGGACGCGGCGCGCCGGATTGGGCGGCAGGTCGAAGCCAGAGGAAGTCATCGACGGTCGCCTCGCCCGTTCATTTGACGGCGCCGGCCGTTAGCCCCGCCACGATCTGCCGTTGCGCAAACACGGTCAAGATCAGCACAGGCAAGGTGACGATCAACGCCGCCGCTGCAAGCGGCCCCCAACTGACCTGTTCGAAGGAGAGCATGTTGTAGACGGCGACGGGGAGTGTGCGCGTCTCGCGGCTGGCGAGCACGATGCCGAAGACGAAATTGTTCCACGAGAAGATGACCGACAGGATGAAGGCGACGACGATTCCGGGTCTTGCGATCGGCAGGGCGACAAGGCGGAAAACCTGCCACGGCGTGGCGCCGTCGATGCTCGCCGCCTCTTCCAGCTCCATCGGCGTCGTCTCGAAATAGCCGATCATGATCCAGACGACGATCGGCACGGTGACCACGAGGTGGATGATGATCTGCGGCATCAGCGTACCGAGCAGGTTCAGCCACTGGAACAGCAGGAAGAGCGGAATAAGGAAGGACAGGCCCGGCGTCATGCGCGCGATCATGATGACCATGGCGGACTTCTCGGCCTTCAGTCGCGCGATGCCGTAGCCCGCCGGCACGCCGATCAGCAGCGCCAGAAGCGTGGCCGATCCCGTCACCAGCACTGAATTCCAGAGATAGAGGAAGAAATTGTTCTCCTCGAAGACCTTCAGATAGTTCGTCCAGGCGAAACGCTCCGGAACGAAGATCGGTGGATAGGCGCCGTTGTCGATCTCGTATTTCAGCGACAGCGAGATCATCCAAAGGAAAAACAGGACGACCGGCGAGATCATCACCAGCGCGACGAACAGCAGTCCGATGCGATCGAGCGTCTTGCGCTTCATCAGCGTGCCTCCCCGTCGGACCAGTTCACGCGCTGCCGGATCATCATAAGGACGAAGGAGAGCAGGACGATGAGGATGAAGAAGACGACCGCCATGGCCGAGCCGTAGCCGATGTCGTAATAGGCGAAGGCGGTGTTGTAGAGATAGATGTTGATCGTTTCAGACGCCGTGCCCGGGCCGCCCTGGGTCATGGCGTAGATAATGTCGAAGCTTTTCACGGCATCGATGCTGCGGATGATCGCCGCAATCATCAGGAATGGCGCGATCATCGGCAGCGTCAGATAGCGGAATTTCTGCCAGACATTGGCGCCGTCGATCTCCGCACTTTCATAAGGTTCGCGCGGAACCGCCGCCAGGCCGCCGAGCACGATCAGCATGACGAGCGGCGTCCACTGCCAGCTCTCGACCAGAACCAGCGAGGGAATGACGCTGCTCTGATTGTAGATCCATTCCTGCGGGCCGATGCCGACGAAGGAGAGGAGATAGTTGAGCACGCCGAGCTGCGGGTGGTACATCATCGTCCAGACGAGCGCGATGGCGACCGGGGTCGCCATCATCGGCATCACGAATATGCCGCGGATAACACCGCGGAGCGGAAATTGGGCATCGAAGATCAGCGCGGCGAGCGTGCCCAAAAACAGGGGGACGACCACGGAGAGCGTCGTATAGAGCACCGTGTGCCACAGCGACTCCCAGAAGCGCATGTCGGTAGCAAGACGGACATAATTGTCGAGCCCCGCAAAGACCTGCGACTGACCGAGCGTCCAGCTGTTGACGCTCATCCACACCGTAAACACCCATGGAAAGACGATGACGGCTGATATGACGATGAGCGCCGGGATGACGAAGGGCCAGTAGTTGGGAGCAAACCGGTCCGGTTTGCTCCCGCCTTTCGGCGCCTTGGCCACTGCGGCCGTTTCGATGCTTGCCGAGGCCATTATCCCTCGCTTTTCGCCAGGACGGGTTCGAACTGCGCCGTCGCCGCCTTCAGTTCGGCTTCAGGATCGGCGCCGCCGATCATGTTGGTGAGGCCGACGCCATAGATATCACGGAACTCGGTGACCGGAATGATGACCGGCAGGGCGAGCTGCGAGATCTTGCCGGAGCCGACGACGGCATCGAGCCAGGCCCCCGGCATCTTGACGCCTTCGCGGACCTTGGCATCCTCGAGCACGGACTGGCGGAACGGAACGCCGGCGCCGGCCTGCAGCAAGCGGGCGCCCATTTCATGCGAAATCGCCCATTGGCAGAAGAGATAGGCGGCTTCCTTCTTCTGGCTTGCCGCGACGACGCCGAGGCCGTCGCCGAAGGTGCCTGCGGCCTGTGCCTTCGGACCCTTCGGCATGATGCCGTAGCCGACCTGGCCGACGACGCGCGACTTTTCCGGGTTCTCGATCGGCGGCGCAAAACCGACGCCATCCAGCCACATGCCGATCTTGCCCTGCAGGAAAGCCGACTGCGCCTCGGCCCAGTTGAAGCCGGAGACGCCGGGAGGGGCGGTCTTGGTCATCAGCTTCTGGTAAAGCTTGGCCGCATCGATCGCTTCCGGCGACGTCGTGCGCAGCTTGCCGTCGGGACCGAGCGGGCTCGAGCCATAGCCGAGCAGCAGCGACGTCCAGACCGGCGTATTGGCGTTCTTCAGGCCGCGGGCGACGAAGCCGTAGGTGTTGGTCGAGGGATCGGTCAGCGCTTCGGCAGCACTTGCCAGCTCTTCGAAGCTGGTCGGGTAGGCCAGGCCCTTCTTCTCGAATAGCGTCTTGTTCCAGTAGATGATCCAGTAATCGACCGAGAAGGGGAGAGAGCGCAGCACGCCGTCACCGTCCTTGGCGAAGGCAAGCCCGGCTTCAGCGAAATCACTTTCCACGAGCGACGGATCGGTCAGCGCGGGATCCTTGAGGAAGCCGCTGATATCGGCAAGCCAGCCACCCTTTTCGAACTGCCGCTTCTGGACGTGGTAGCTCATGTGGACCACGTCGAAGCTCGGCTTGCCGGAGCTGAGCTCGATCGTCGTCTTCTGGCGCTGCTGCTGTTCGGGCGTCGCTTCAGCATTGACCTTGATGCCGGTGAGCTCCTCGAATTCGGGCAGGTACTTCAGAAGGATTTCGCTGCGCGGGCTTTTGACCAAGTTGACTTCGAGCGTGGTGCCAGTGAAGCGCTTCCAGTCGACGGCAGCGGCGGCCGGGCGCATGCCGAGCATGCTGCTGGCCCCAAGCGCGGCAGTCCCCGCCAGAAAACCGCGGCGTGTCGGATTGAAGAATGATGGCATGTTGATCCTCCTCCTTGTTGCCGGCGATCTCCTCATCCCCGGCTGTTCATTCCCGATTATATCCTGAGCGCACGATCCCTTGCATGATTGATATGTGCGACAAGGCTGTTGACGGCGTCCTCCGCCGATCGTCGTTCGATTGCCTCGAGCACTTTCAGATGCTCGCCCATAACGGGTCCGACGTGACCGTCGATGCGAAAGCGATCCTGGCTGATCAGGCGCATCTTGATCGAATTCACGCGGTAGGCGTTCGAAATGATGGTATTTCCCAGGGCATCGATAAAGGCATCGTGCATGCCCCAATCGACGGCCTGGGCACGCAGCTCCAATTCGTGCGAGCCATCGCCGTTTCGGATGGCCGTGGCAATATCCCGATGCTGCTTCAACAGTCCGGCGATCGTCTCGTCCGACGCCGACCGGGTGAAGAGCGCCACCGCCTCCTTTTCCAGGAACACGCGCAGCTGGAAGGCTTCGCGAATGAGGTTCAAATCGATGTGAGCGATCTGCAAGCCCCGCTGCGGCACCGTCTTGATCAGCCCCTCGGCTTCAAGCCTCGGGATGAGCTCGCGGATGGCGCCGAGCGTCAGTCCCGTCAATTCCACGAGACGGCGCTGCGAAACGAACTGGCCGGGACGCACGTCACGCGCAAGCAGGTGGCGCGTGAAACTTGCATAGGCCTTTTCCCGCAGCGTCGGCTGCTCGTCCGTTCCGTCCATCGCCTCCTCCAGCAACATGTCCGACCTACGCGGCTTTCGACCGGAAAAGATCGTCGAAAGCGCGGGCGAGCTGGGCCTGCCCCTCCCCCGATATTGAAACGAGCGGCGGACGAACCGCAAGCCAGATCTCATCCGATGTCTGATGTGCCACCATGGCTTTCACGGCTGGGACGACCGGAAATTTGAGCAGTTCGTCCACGAATGCCTCGATGCGGGGGTCGTCCTTGCCGTCTTCGGCCATCAGCTTGACGTCGGGAGGTACGAAATTCGCCATGCCAGAGATCGCCCCCTGGCCGCCAAGCCGAACGCCTCTAGCGAGATGGCGTTCGTCGCCGATCAGGATGATGAGGTCGCCATGCGCCTTGAGCAGGCTTTCCGTGAACGGCCAGTCGCCGGAAGAATCCTTGACGCCTGTGACGATGTTCGGAAAGGCAGTCCGCAAGCGGCCGATCAGCGACACCGTCAGCGGGACCATGGTGATCGAGGGAATATTGTAGACGATGATGTCGCGTGCCTGATCGCCCAGCATGGCGAAGACCGCTGAAAACCACTGGAACACGCCCTCGTCGCCGACATTTTTGAAATAGGACGGCGGAGCCAGAAGGATATTCCTCGCTCCGAGCGAAAGGGCATGACCGGCCTGTACCGCCGCATCCTCCACCGAGTCGACCAGCACGCCGGCGATGATGTCTTCCGCCGCGATCCCTGCGTCGAGGAACGCCGCGAGCATGCGCTCGCGTTCCCGACTTCCGATGGATGAGCCCTCGCCCGTCGTGCCGAACAGCGTCACGCTGGCGCAGCCAGCAGCCAGGCACCGTTGCCCCTGCGCAATCATCGCCTCGAGGGCGATATCGCTGTTGCCGTCAAACGGCGTGGCAAGGGCGACAGACAGCCCGAATTTTGTTGGCAATATCATTCCTCCCCATCTAGTGGATCAGGCTTAGCAGACTAACATGTTAGTTGTAAAGACCTGGTGGTGGGACTTAGGGAGCAATGGCAAACAATCCTTCAGTAAAGCCGCTCTGCAGGGTCCGTGCCGCTCTCCTGTGCGCTAACTTGGCGCCAACGCCGTTGCGTGTCGGCCAAAGGGCACCCTAGGACGTTCTTTCGATTTCGCAATAGACAATGCTGCGATTTGAGCCGGACCATACCGACACCTTCACATCCGCCCCAGTCACGCTTTCACCTGCGATCAACCCCATCTCGTGTTCTGACCGCAACAGCAGCGCCCAGTTCATGAATGTCTCCATGTAACCATCGACATCCGTTGCCGGTGAGAAGTTGGCGAAGAGGAACGTGCCGCCGGGCTTAAGCATGCCGACGCACTTCCTGGTCAGTTTGACGGCGACCGCGTCCGGCAAATAGTCATAGAGACCGGCGGCGTAGACGAAATCGAACATTCCGAGCGCATGCCTTCCACCGAGCAGGGATTTGACCGACCCGTTCACAGCCTCGACAGGCGTACCGGCGAAATCGCGGGCTACGGTTCCGACGCTCATTGGGTCCTGATCCAAAGCCACCCAGCGTTTGATCGCGCCGGCGCCGAGCGCGCGCGACAAAGGCGCTTCCCGAAGATGCCCCGACGCAATGGCCAGGATCTCGGTGGAGCCCGGCCGAACCGAAGCGATTTCGTCGACGCGGCGCGCCAGAATATCTCGACGCTCCCTTACCGCTAGGGATGACGAAGCGTTTCGGGTATAGGCGTAGATCGAACGTCCCAACTTGCTCGATGATGCGACTGCGTCCTCGATCTCAGGCCTGCCGTAGATGAAGTCGAGAAGACGTGCGTCGCCAGAATAGCCGCGCGGCTTTTCAAACGACCAGCGGGTCAATGGATCCTGATGCAGATAGTCGGCAACCGGATGAGATTGCGCGATCGGAACGATGACGTCCCACACGTCGGGGTGAAAGCGGCGCCGCAACTGATGCAGGGCGTCGGTGAGACGCTGGATTATCGCACCAGGCTCGACGCCGGATTTGAACTGACGGATCGACAGGTCAAGGCTGAGGGCAAGCTCGGCTTTGGCAACAATAAGGTCGCCGGGCTTTGGCGCGGCAAACCTCCTCGTTGCCTGACGAATTTCACCGGGCGCCACAAGACTTTCACCATCCAAGACAAGACTTCGTGCCATTTCGAGACTCCTTGACCTAGCGTTAAGCATAATCAACCTCGAAACAGGATGCGACTAGAATCTACACGGGATAAGGGTAATTCTACTGTTGCGGGTGGGAACCTGCTTCTCTACGAAGGTTAAATAATAAGACAAACCCGTTGCAGGTTGCCGAACGAAATTCTGGAGGGCGCCGAAGCATGGCTTGCAGTTTAGTTTCGATAGATCGTAGCCGGGCTGGCATCGTTACATGAGCGCGGCTTACCCGACTGTGCGGTGCGATGAATCAACCGACAGCTTTTCATTTGCGGAGGCTTGCAAGTCTCTGGAAGCCGAAAATGATTCTGTCAGAAGGCAAAGCGCACGGCATGGTCTTTGGATCGCCGTCGCCGTTTATGTGTCCTTCGCACTTCCCGACCAGTGGCTTATCCCCGACGTTGCTCCTGTGACGATCGCCGCGCGATTCGTCGTCGCAGTGATGGCGCTGCTGGCTTTCGAAGCCCTGCGACTGGCAAAAGCGAAAATCGTCTGGCTCGACATCACGTGCGCCGCGGCATTGCTTGCGGGCTATTTGGGCTGGCTTTATCCGGCGATCGGCACCCGTGACGTCGCTGCCATGTCTTACTATATGATTTTCGGCGCCATCTTCATGATGGGCGCCAACCTCTTTTTCAGTTTCTCGTTTCGGCTGTCGGTGATCACCTCCAGCGTCGTGCTCTGCGCATTTTTCGTCACGATCGAGACGTATTTCCCTTCCAGCCAAGTCTACAAGATTGCCTTCGGGATGTTCTACATTTCCTGCTTTGTATTCACCTCTTCCATCAATTGGCGATTGAATGTCGAGCGTCGAAGCGTGTTGCTGAATGCGGCGGAGGCGCGCTATCAGCACTGGGAAGCGTCCGAGCGCGGACGGTCGCTGCTCGAGCTTTCAAATACCGACTACCTGACGGGGATAAACAACCGGCGTGCGCTCGATCGACGTCTCGACGAATGCTGGGCCGCCTGGAAAGACGAGGGCCGCGACTTCGTCGTGTTCCTCATCGATGTCGACTTTTTCAAACGCTTCAATGATCGCTACGGGCATCAGGAAGGGGACCGATGCCTGGCTGTGATCGCCAATCTGCTGAAGGCGGTTGTAGAATCGTCCGGCGGCATGATCGGCAGATACGGCGGCGAGGAGTTTATCGTGGTCATGCCGGCCGAAACCCCCTCGGTCGCGATGAGCCTGGCCGAGAGGATCAGGATGGAAGTCGAGTTTCTTGCGATCGCTCATGACGAGCGACCAGATGACAGCGCGATCGTAACCGTCAGCATTGGCGTCGCTTTCACCAGCGAGGACGTTGGAGAGAAAGTTGAACGAATAGTGCGAGAAGCCGATCTCGCTCTCTACAATGCCAAAGCGAGTGGCCGAAATTGCATTCGCAGGTTTGATCCCTCGTTGCCTCGGCCCGACGACAACGCTGGTAAACTCGTCCCGCTGCTGACAGCCGCCATTGACCGCAAACTGGTCTCGCTCGTCTACCAACCGATCTTCGACCTGACGAACGAGAGAGCAAAAGCCGTCGAGGCTTTGATGCGCCTCAGGATGCCGGATGGCACTGCGGTTTCGCCGAGGACATTCATTCCGGTTGCAGAACGAACCGGCGCTATCCTCGAATTGGGCAAGTGGGCGATCGAGACGGCGTGCCGTGACATACTGATGACGGATCGGATGGCCACCGTCAGCGTCAACGTGTCGCCCATACAACTGCGCTCCCCCGGCTTCGCCGCGAGCGTCGCTGATATTCTTGCTCGGTGCGGGGTCTCCGGGTCGCGGCTGGCCTTGGAAGTCACCGAGGGTCTGGACATGGATATGCAGTCGGAGGTGCTGAAATGCATTGCAGATCTGCGGGCTCTCGGCGTCGAAATTTGGCTTGACGATTTCGGCTCCGGCTTCGCCGGTCTCTCTTGGCTGAGGGCGATCGAGTTTCAGACGGTCAAGGTCGATCGAACCTTCCTGCACGACTGCTCCAACCAACGCGGTTTGACGATGCTTCAGGACATGGTTGCGCTCATCCGCAATCGTGGCAATACGATCCTGGTGGAAGGCGTCGAAACTGCTGCACAATTGTCCCTGCTGAAGGATCTTCGCATCGATCGCGTCCAAGGCTTTCATATGGGCATGCCGGTGAGCGCCGAACGTCTGAACGCGGCATAACTCGAGCAACGGTTCCAGAAACCGATATCTTTTGGCGACCGGCTGGGAATGTGTTGCCGAAGCTCCGAAGGCAAAAGGGCCGGTTTCGCTGATCACTTTTGTTCAAGAAGCGTCGCGGTAAAACTGTTATATCCGCCCGATGCAGAATATTTCCCAGGAACAGGCGACCGAAGCCATGCCACTCGCGGGAGCAGAGACGACGCGCTTTTGGCGCGATCCGCGCTTCGGCGGCATGGAATGCCTGAGCGCAACCTTCCTGACGCATGAGTTCGCACCGCACGCCCATGATACGTTCAGCATCGGCGCCATCGAGAGCGGCAGCCAGATCGCCACGATCTGCGGTGCTCGCGAAGCCTCCGGCCCCGGCGATCTCTATTTGATCAATCCAGGCGAGACGCATGACGGGGCGCCGACCGATGGCGGCTATCGCTATCGCATGATCTATCCCGACCTGTCGCTCTTTCGCGAAATCCTCGAGGATGTCACCGGGCGCGTCTTTCACGGCACGCCGGCCTTCGGCAAGCAGATCCTTCATGATCCCAAACTGGGCGCGGCGTTTCTTGGTGCCCACCGGACCTTGGAGGCCGGAGTCGGGGCACTGGAGACCAGCCAGAGCATGTTCCTGGTGCTCGACGCAATGTTTCGCCAACATGGAAGCTCGATCATCGTGCCGGCCGACACCTCGGAGCGTTCAGCGGTTCGGCGCGCGCGGGATTATCTGACGGAACACTATGCGACCGATCTGGGGCTGGAAGAACTCGCCGCCGTCGCCGGCCTCAGCCGCGCGCATCTGATCCGCGCCTTCCGCAAGGAATTCCATATCACGCCGCACGCCTTCCTGACCGATGTCCGCATCAGGAGCGCGCGCCGCCGGCTACGGGCGGGTGACCTGCCGGCAGAGGTCGCGCTGGAATGCGGTTTTGCCGACCAGGCCCATTTCACCAGGCACTTCAAGGCGCGCACGGGATTAACCCCTGGCCAGTACCGGGCGCGATAATCACTTTCGTTCAAGACGTCGCTTCGCCACGGTTCTATGACCTCGGCATCAAGCGGAGGTTCGAACGTGCGCAAAAATAAAATCTGGGCCGAATTTTCAGGCGGAATGCGGGCGATCGCGCCACTCGTTGCCGCCGTCATCCCCATTGGGCTGGTGTTCGGCGCCGTCGCCGCGACGAAGGGGCTCTCGGCTCTTGAAGTCGGCCTGATGAGCGCGCTGGTTTTTGCCGGCGGCTCGCAATTCGTGGCGATGGATATCTGGACACATCCCGCCTCCTGGACAAGCCTCGGCTTGGCAGCCCTTCTCGTCAACATCCGCCATGTGCTGATGGGAGCATCGATCGTCACAAAGATGCAGTCGTTTTCACCGCGCGCCCGTTATCTCTCCATACTTTTTCTGGCCGATGAAATCTGGGCGATGGCGGAATTCCGCGCCGGGGTGGCGAGGCTGAAACCGGCATGGTTTGCTGGGCTGGCAGCGCCCTTCTACCTGGCATGGGTTCTTTCCGGGCTGGCGGGCGCCACACTCGGGACGTTCCTCGGCGATCCCGCAACGCTCGGATTGGACTTTGCCTTTCCGGCCGTCTTCATCGTGCTCGTCATGGGTTTCTGGAAGGGACGCGAGACCGGCGCCGTTCTGCTTGCGAGTGCGGCGGCGGCCGTGCTTACCCATCACTTCGTACCCGGCGTCTGGTATGTCGCGGCCGGTGCTCTTGCCGGTGTCGCGGCCGCGACCTTCAGCGGTATGCGCCGCCTGGAGGTGACGCCATGACGCTCGACCTGCAGACCTTGTTCGCCATTCTGGCCATGGCGGCTGCGACGATCCTGACGCGTGTCAGCGGGCTCTTTCTGCTGCGGTATGTGTCGCTGGACGGCAGCAGGCGCAAAGCGATCGAATCCATTCCACCCGCAGTGCTCATGGCCGTGGTGGCGCCGACCGCTTTTGCGACAGGGATCGCGGAGAGCGCCGCCTGTGCCGTTACCGCGCTCGCGGCCCTTCGCTTGCCGATGCTGGTCTCCGTCGCGGCCGGCGTCGTCTGCGTAGCGTTGCTCAGGGCGATCGGCCTGAACTGAACGGCTTTGAAGGGGACTAGGTACCGCGCACAAGTCCGATTCCATTTGCGCTTGCCCATTGTCCGATATCCTGCTTCGTCAGGGCAACGGCCATCAAGTCAGGAAATTGATCCGGCGTGCAGGCGAAGACCGGGCAATCCATGGCGGCGATCGCGCCGGCGTGGCGGGCGTCGTAGCCCGGCCTGCCGTCGTCGGAGAGCGCCAGCAGAACGATGACGTTGACGCCGGATTGCTTGAGCGCGGCGACACGCGCCAGCATGGAGCCGGCATCCCCGCCTTCGTAAAGGTCGGTGATGAGAACGAGATGGGTCTTGTTCGGTCGGTCGATCTTGGTCTCGCAATAGGCAAGCGCCGCATTGATATCCGTGCCGCCGCCGAGTTGCACGCCGAACAAAACCTTGACCGGATCGGCCAGATCTTCCGTCAGGTCGACGATCGCGGTGTCGAAACAGACGAGCTTCGTCGACAGGACCGGAAGCGACGCCATGACGGCGGCAAAGATCGATGCGTAAACGACCGAAGATGCCATCGAACCGGACTGGTCGACGCACAGCATGACATGATCGAGATCGGCCTGCGTCCGGCTTTTGCGCGCGAACCCCACCAGGGTCTCCGGCACGATCGTGTGGAAATCCTCCTGGTAGTGACGAAGATTGGCGCGGATCGTCCTTGGCCAGTCGATATCGGCGTGGCGAGGCCGGTGGGTGCGCTGCGAACGGTTCAGGGCGCCGGTCACCTTCTCCACCGTTTTGGACTGCAATCGCTTCATCAGATCCTCGACCACCTTGTTGACCACCGCGCGGGCAGTCTCCATGGTCTTCGCGGGCATTGCACCGCGCAGGGAGATGAGATCGGCAACGAGATGCACGTCCGCTTCCAGCGTCTCGAGAAACTCCGGCTCCAGCATCAGCGCCTTGAGATTGAGACGCTCGAACGCGTCCTTCTGGATGACCTGGACGACAGGCGAAGGAAAGAACTCGCGGATGTCGCCGAGCCAGCGCGATACTTTCGGCGAGGACGCACCGAGCCCGCCGCGCCCCTTGCGCCCTTCGGATTCGTAGAGAACCGACAGCGCGCGGCTCAGGCGCTGGTCCCGCTCGCCGAGACCCTCCATGTCGTCGTCACCAAGTGCCAGCTTCCAGCGTCGGATACGTTCAGAAGTCATGCGCGTCCATTCCCAGGATCGTCTTCAGCAAAGGCAGCGCCCGTTCGAAGGCAGGGTTGTCCTCGATCACATCAGGCGCGGCCGATCGTTCCTTTCTTCCACCGGCGACGCGTTCCATGATCCGCTTGCGGCCGACCGCATCGAAACCGGTCAGCGCACGCCGGAAGAGCGGCAGGCTCTCCACGAAAACCTCCTCGTCCAGCCCGCAGAGCCATTCGTCGATGAGGAAGAGCAGCGTCTGATCCTGGATCAGCACCTCCGCAGACCCCGAAATGAAGGCTTCGATGAAGGCGCCGGCCCGTGTGGGGCTCTCGCCCACGATCTGCCGCGAGAAGGCAGCCGAGAGCCGCGGCTCGTCCCAAAGGCTAAGGTCATGCAGACGGCGGAGACTGAAGCCCACGACCGGCGCCGCCGCCTGCTCGTCGTCGACCAGGAGGGCAAGTTGGCGCCGCCATTCCGCAAGCAGCGCGGGATCGCCAAACAGGCCAAGAGCTTCGTCATAGGCGCGTCGGCATTGACTTCGACGCTGAGTGCGGTGATCAGCGCGCGAAGCTCCGACTCCGGCAGCTTGCGGGCGGTTCCGTAGCGGACAATGCGCACCAGCGGCGCGACCGCGTTCATCAGATCGGTGATGTCATTGTTCTGCACGGCGGCGGCCTGCAGAAGATCGATACAGGCGCTGGCGGCTTCGGGAAGATCGGCAACCAGCGCGCCGCGCACCAGTTCCGAAAGCGCCGCGATGCCGTTCGCGTTTCTGCCTCGATCGATCGTCGCAGCCGCTGCGGCCTGTTCGATCGTCAGGCCCCAGACAAACGCCTCCGCCAGCCCGACGGACATGTCCGGCGACCATGCGAGGCTCCAAATTTCGCGGTAGGTTCCGCGCCCGGCCTCCGCGTCGATCAGCCGGCCCCAATGGACGCCAATCAGGTTGAGGCGGTGCAGGAAGGTCGATTTGAGCAGCCCCGCCTCGCTGCGCAGATCGAGCTTGATCTCGCTTGCCGTTTCTTCCGGCTTCAGCCGTGTCCTGCGGCACCACAGCTCGAAATCCTTGGCGAGCGGCATTTGCGGCACCGCTTCGTCGATCTCGCCGATCTGGCTGCCGATATAAAGCCTGCGTTCGATCATCGCGAGCGGGATGTCGTCGCCATGGCATAGGCTGGAAAGCGAGGCATCCCGCATTTCGGCCAGTCCGGGCACGCTCAGTCCCCGCATGCTGGCGAGCCCGAGCGCAAGGCGGGCCGCCTCAATGGCTGAGGCTGTCGAAGCGTCAAAACCTTCCTGCCGCAAAAGAGCTGCCGTCCGCGCCTGCCAGACGGCGGCAAAGGCTTCCGGTCCGTCATGACGATCGCTGGAATAGAGGCTCCAGAGATGCCGATACCAGCCGGGCGAAATGTCGCCTGCGCCATAGCCGGACGCGTAGCTCAACCGCCCGTCGCTCCAGGGCGCCCAGGTCGCTTCCACCTTCACCCTCGGCAGATCCTTGACGATGGCGCGGTCCTCGGCGACCGTCGTCTCGGTGCGCAGCCCACCCACATGCCAGGCGCCGATCACGACCGCAACCTCGCCGTCATGCTGCTTCAGCGCATCCCGGATATGCCCGCGCATGAAGGCTTCACGGCGCTTTTCACGCAGCCATTCGGCATCGCTCATGCCGCCGGCATCCGCCTGATGTTGACGCGCTTCCGTCATTGCCGCTTCTATGGAGGCGAAAATTTCAAGCGGCGACTGGCCGCTGCCGTGCTGTTCGATCAATACGTTCCAGAAGCTCTCGCCATCACCATATCCGGCGGCCTCGGCAAGCAGATCGAGCGGGTCGAGGCGGATCGTGGGGGCTTCCGAAGCGCCCTCCTCCGGATCTTCGCCGTCGCTATTTTCTGTCAACTCCGCCGCCTTCCTTTCGAGGGCGGCAAGCCGTTCCTCCCGGGCCGCTTTGGTGAGCGCCAGAGACACGGCGGCGGGCCAGTCGATGAAACGGACAGGACGGCCGTGCGCAAGCGCCCATTGCATGGCCACCCATTCCGGAGAAAATTCCGCAAAGGGCGCGAAGACGGCATTGGCGGCCTCGTCCGCCGCGTAAAACAGCATGGCCAATGGCGGCTTCATGCCAGGCAGCGCCGCATGCTGGATCAGCGCATCGCCTTCCGTCGACCCTTCGATCAGCACGCAGGCCGGATCGAGCGCATCGAGCGCGCCCTTCAGAAGCGCCGCCGAACCCGGCCCGTGATGGCGGATGCCGAAGAGATGAGCCTTCCGCTTCATGGTTCAGATCACCTCGCGGATGGCCTCGTAAAGATCGCGCCAGCCGTCGCGGGTGCGCACTACGGTTTCAAGATATTCCGACAAGGCGACGCCATCCTGCACCGGATCCTTGACGACCGCGCCGACAATATTGGTGGCAAGCGCATTGGCATCGATGCGGCCATCGCCGAAATGAGCGGCTTCCGCCCAGGCCGAAACGCCGACGGAGATCGCCTCGGCGGTCGACAGCGTACCGGTCGAGGTCTTCAGTTTCGTCTTGCCGTTCAGGGTCTTGCCGTCCGAATTTCACGGAACAGGGTAACGACGCGGGCGAGTTCCTTGTCCGCGGGCTGGATCGGCGGCAGACTGAGGTTGGTGCCGATCTCGCCGACGCGCTTCACGACGATCTGGGTTTCCTCTTCGAGCGTGTTCGGCGATGGCAGGACCACGACGTTGAAACGCCGCTTCAGTGCCGAGGAAAGCTCGTTGACGCCCTTGTCGCGATTATTGGCCGTGGCGATGACGTTGAAGCCGCGTTCGGCATCGATCGCGATATCGAGCTCCGGCACAGGCAGGATCTTTTCCGAAAGAACCGTGATCAGCGTGTCCTGCACGTCGGAGCCCATGCGGGTCAGTTCCTCGAGCCGGAGCAGCGTTCCCTCCTCCATCGCCCGCACCAAAGGCGTCTTGACCAGCGCCTCCGGCGACGGCCCCTTGGCGAGCAGCAAGGCATAGTTCCAGCCATAGCGGATTTGATTTTCGTCCGTGCCGGCTGTGCACTGGATCAGGCGTTGCGAAGAACCTGATATCGCCGCGGCCAGATGTTCGGAAACCCAGGATTTCGCCGTCCCCGGCAGGCCAAGCAGCAGCAGCGCCCGATCCGTCGCGAGCGTGGCGACGGCCGTTTCGATCAGTCGCCGGTTGCCGACGTATTTGGCCGATACCGGCGCTCCATCGGATGCCTTTCCGCCAAGGAGATAGGTAACGACCGCCTGCGGAGAGAGCTTCCAGTTGGCGGGTCGGGGACGGTCGTCGCCCTTCGCAAGGGCGGCCAGTTCGCCCGCGTAGATCTGCTCTGCAGGACGGCGAAGTTGGGCTTCAGGCATTTGCGGTCTCCAGGCTGTCCATGAGGTCGAGGAAAAGAATGGCATTGCTGCTTTTGGCGGGATCGAGCCCGGCAAGCTCGGCGCGCAGCGTCGAACGCATCGATGACGGGCACATGACGGCCATGCTGTCGGCGATATCGGCTTCGAAGCGCCCACTGTCCCCGCGCAACGCCTGCCACGGCTTGGAGCGCAGGATATCGCCGAAGACGTTCTCCGTCGTCTGCCCTCCCAGCCATTGCGCCATCGCCCGCATCGCCCAAGGCGACGTGTCGGCCGCCCACCTGCCCGGCCGAAAGATGTATTCGATCCAGAGCTGCCGCATGTCAGCGGGATAATCCGCCAGCATTTCGCTATCGAGCTGGTGAAAGGCCTCCCAACCGTTGAGGAGATGGCGCTCGGTGATCAGCTTGACGATATCCAGCCGCTATCCTGCGTCGCCATGAAAAGCAGTGCCGCCAAGAGGTCGCCTTGCTTCTCGCCGGCAGCCACCACGCCATCTACCGTCATCGACAAGGCGTCGGCCAGAACCTCCAGACCGATTGGGCCGAAGGTCTCGTTGAGCCAGCTCATCTTTGTAAAATCTCGGACGGTGGCGGGCACGTCGAGCGACAGGGCCGCCTTCTTGAAAATCAGCCCGGTCTGCGAAACCTTGATGCGTTCCAGGGCGGCGCGCAAAGCCGGATTGTCCCCGTCGAACCCCGGTAAGCGGACGAGCAGCCTCTGAGCGAGCTCGCGAACGCGTGGCGCGCGATCCTTCTCCAAGCTCCTCAGAAACGGCGCATCTGCTTCCGACAGATTTTTCCAGAACGCTGCGAGAAGGCGGACGCGGCTATCGGCATTCTCCGACGTCCAGGCTGCCTCGACCATCGCCCGCGCAGCATCCGGA
Organism: Rhizobium sp. H4; assembly: GCF_003013335.1. Classification (NCBI taxonomy): domain Bacteria; kingdom Pseudomonadati; phylum Pseudomonadota; class Alphaproteobacteria; order Hyphomicrobiales; family Rhizobiaceae; genus Rhizobium; species Rhizobium sp. H4. The sequence continues at coordinate 71,162 of NZ_PSOW01000009.1, read as the reverse complement.
TCGGAAGTTCTGCGGCCGTTGATGTAGCCAGCTTTCACGGCTGGCGTCGCCAGCATCCAGGTGTCGTCACTCAGGCTGTCGGGCGCGAAGTAATTCTGCTTCTGCGCGACCGGCGTTTCACGCTCGGAAAAAGCAAGCGCTTCCGCTCCGAGATTTTCGGCGTGGGCTTTCACGAACGGTTCGAGCCTGGGCAGATCGAACGGATGCAGCCGGAGCCTCTTTTCGGCAAGCTTTTGGACGATTGCCGCGGACAGTTGACCTGACGCCTGGTTCTTGCCGGAAAGCAGCCGAAGCAAGAGCTTCCTTGCCGCGTCCGGCAGGATTGCCGCATGATCGGTGATAGCCTCCTCGGTTTGGAACTGTCCCGGTGGCGGCGGACGGTCGAACCGCAATGCCTGGCCAGCCAGCGCCAGCGCCTGCAGGGGATCGGTGGCGCCGATACGATCGAGCGGCAAACCGCTCCGGGTACCGGACAGAAGCTTCGGCAGGATCTCGCTCTTCAGGCTGGTCAAGCTCATGCGGTCCACCGTCCAAGCGCCGTTTCAGACCAGCAGAGCGTCAGCTCGGTCCCATCCCAAAGCCCGGCGCCATCGATCGCTTCGAGCTGCAGGAGCGGCCAGCTTGCCGCCGATTGCGATTTCGCAAGCGGAAGACTGATCCCATGGCCGCTGAGGTGGATGGTTTCGCCCGAGCGCCTGAGCCGCGCCCCGCGAAACATGACCGGATAGTCGCCGAGCCAGGGTTTTTCGGTCAAGGCCTCCTCGTAAAGCCCATAGGCGTCGGCGAGATCGTGCGGCGGAAGCGCCAGCGCAGCGTCGGACATGACGCTGCCGGTTGCCTGGCTGGCGATCAGCGCGCGCAATGGCACGCTCGACGGATAAAAAATCAATTCAGCTTCGAAAGTATCGCCAACGCTGTAGCCGCTTGAGGAGGCGCCCGTGGAAACCGGGACGTATTCGATGAGCACCGCATGCCTGTCGCTACCGTGAAGCCAGGTCTCGATCCGGCGGAGCTTATCCGGCTGCACCTCGCTGCGGGTCGCCCAAACTCGCCAGGCGCCGGAAACGCGCAGCGCCCGTTCATCCTCGAGCAGCGCTTCACGCGTGACGTTCCAGCCCATCATCTGCCTGAGATCCTGGCGCAATGGCTCGGACAGGCTATCCTGGCGGCGATAGGCCTCGGCCAGCAGATGCAGGGTAGCGAGTTCCTGAATGGCAGCAATCGGGCGGGCCGCCTCCGCGCGGGCGAAAAGCCGCGCCGGAATGGTATCGACCCGGAGCGCCAGGCCGGAGGCCTTGGCGTCAAACAGGCGCTGAGCCATTACCCGGCAGGTAGCCGTTGCCTTGGCCGGAAAGGCGGCGAAACCAGCATCCATCTGGTCGGCAATCCAGGTATTGAGTTCGTCGAGGCCGTTGGCGATGGACGTCTCGCGCTCAAGCCGGTTGCGTTCCCGAGCCGCCGCCGCGCGGGCCTCCGCCTTCGGATCAACCACCGCCTCGATTTCCTCGGTCGCCGCGATCGACGCTTTGGGTTTATCGGCGCCGGCTGTTGGAGCGCCCGCATAAGGTCCGCGTCGGCGCGACAGCCAGTCGTTCACCCAGTCCGGCGCCGTTCCGGTCGCAAAATCGACCTTGCCGTCAGCGCGCATCCACATCAAGGCGAGCGAATGCTTGCAGGGAAACTTCCGGCTGGGGCAACTGCATTTGTAGCCGGCATCGGGTTCGGTGACGGAAATTCTGTAGGGCGTGGCGCCGGAGCCTTGGCATTCGCCCCAGATGAGGCCCGATCCGTCCTGGGCGAGCGTCGGCCAGCTCGAGGGTTTGAGAAGCTTCTTGGCCGCGGCGAGCGAGCCTTGATCCGGGGCAAGCTCTTCTATCTTTGCCAAACTCAAACTCAAACTCAATGGAACCCCCGACTCGGCCACATTCCACTATCGCGTGTTTTCTGGCATGGCATAGCAGAAAGTGCAACGCCTGCCCGGCGCAACAACCCGTCATGGAATCACTCTGCTTCAAACGAGTGGGATATTCTCGCGAAAGATGATCCGTGGCTCGATGTTCTTCAAAGACAAGGTCGGCGTGCTTGCCGCGATCGAGCCGAGAAGTCTTATGACAACCTGCTCGCCGATCAGGCGCGCATTCTGGTCGATCACGACGTCGATCAGATCTTCTGCCAGCCATGCCCGCGTCGCGTCAGTGAGGTCATGCATGATGACGAAGGGACGCTTGTTTCCTTTCGCTGCTTGCAGAACTTCGGCGATGCCGGCCCTGCCTGCGCCGACGCAATAGACGCCGACGAGATCGTCGGTGTCGCGCAGCATCCGTTCCATCGCCGGCTGGGACAGCTTGTTCTCGTCACGGGTTTCGATGGCAGGAAGGATCGTCAGATGCTTGAATTGCTCCTCCAGCAATGTCCGGAATCCATATTCCCGCTGCTGGTGTCCGTGGAGCGTTCGCGAGCCGAGGAACAGTCCTATCGATCCCTTCTTCTCACGCGACGTGAGGCCCATGATCAGCGCCGCGGTTCGCCCCGCCACCAGATTGTCGACGCCGACGAAGGCAGAGCGTGGGGTCGAGAGAACATCCGTCACGATGGTCACGACGCGGACCCCGGATTCGCACAGGCGCCGGATCGCATGCCGTGTCTTCGGGTGATCGACGGCAATCACCCCGACGCCGTTGGTCCGGAGCGGAAGACCTTCCAGCGCCGCTACGAGCGCGTCAGGGTCGATGCCGTCGAGTGCCGTGACATTGCACGACGCCACGAGCGGCAGGGATGACGCGAAGGTGGTGATCTTCCTGGCGACGTCCTGCATGAATGAGTTGTGCGCAAAGGGGATGAAGAACTCCAGATGTGCGGGGCGCGAGGGCAAGGCAAGCATTCCCTCGGTCGGCAGATAGCCCAGTTCCTTCGCGGCGCGAAACACCCTCTGGCGATTGGCGGCGCTGACACCACCACGGTCGTTCAATGCTCGATCGACCGTTGCAGTCGAGAGGCCAGCCTTCCGGGCGACATCGGAAATGGTCGTTTTCTTCATGGTCCTTCCCTTTGCACAGTTGAGGGAAATGCCGTTTTGTCACATCAAAAGATGAGGTTAATCACATCATACCCCACCTGCAACATAAGTAAGAACCGCGAAATGAAGTGAGCGTCTAAAATATAATAATTACCAAGAGTTCCGCTGAAATCCAATCAATATGGGAGGAGGTAACTGATGTGATTTGATGTGATATCGAGTTGCGAAGCTTCTATCGGCAGCCCAGTTTGGCATCAGCAGGGTCATTACAACATCACCGGGGCAGGCCGAGGATCGGCAGATCTCGCAGCGGCCCTGCGTGATGAATATGGATGTAGGGGCGAACGGGTGATGTGTCCGGAGCGGTCCGAGGTGCCGGCGGCAATACAGGTGAACGGCTTGAGCGGGACCGGTCAGTCGCTTTCAGCGCAGCATTTGTTCCCGCCACCGGAGATGATCGCATGAGCGCCAATTCGGCTAATAGCGAAACATGCGGGCAGTCTGCCGCCCTCCCCCGCGACTACGGTTTGACCGGTGCTTCCGCCAGACAAGCCGTCGAGGCGGGTCTGGTAGCGGCCGAATGGTATCACACCGACGTGCCGCGCAAGCTGATGAAGGAGTTGATGCAGCGCAGCGATCAGCCGGCGATCCGCGACACGATTCTATGGGCAGTTCTCCACGTGGCTTTTGCCGTTGGCGGCATCTGGTTCTGGGGCAGCTGGTGGGCGGTGCCGTTCTGGTTTGCCTATGGGGTGATGTATGGCTCGGCCTGCGATGCACGCTGGCACGAATGCGGCCACGGCACCGCCTTTCGCACGCGCTGGATGAATGACGTGCTTTATCACATCTGCTCGTTTCAGGTGGCACGCAACCCGGTGAACTGGCGCTGGAGCCACGCCCGCCACCATACCGATACAATCATTGTCGGCCGAGACCCTGAGATCGCCTGGATGCATCCAATCGCGCTGACGCTGAAAGCGCTCGCCTATACCGGCGTGGTCGAGGTCTGGCAGAACCTCAGGACGCTGGCGCGTAATGCGGCCGGCGCCCTCTCGCCGGACGAGAAGGACTACGTGCCCGAGAGCGAATGGCCCAAGGCGGTGTTCTGGGCGCGGGTGCATATGGCAATCTACGCGGCCGCTATACTGACCACCATAGGCATGCTCGTCGCCGGTGCAGGTTGGAAGGCGGCGATCCCGCTTCTTCTGATCGGCGGTCCGCGCATCTATGGCTGTTGGCATATGGTGATGACCGGGCTCCTCCAGCACGGCGGGCTCGCGGAGGACGTGCTCGACCATAGGCTTAATTCGCGCACCGTCTATATGAATCCCGTCAGCCGCTTCATCTATTGGAACATGGGCTATCACGTCGAACACCACATGTTCCCGATGGTGCCTTACCATGCGCTGGCAAGGCTGCACGAGGCGATCAAGCACGACCTGCCGCCCGCCAACACCTCGATCTGGGCCGGCTATCGCGAGGTGTTTCAAGCGATCATGCGGCAGAGACGGGAGCCCGGCTATTATCTCAAGCGTGCCTTGCCGCAAGGGGCGAAGCCTTATCGCGAAGAGCTGCATGCGGCTGTGCCGGAAAGGTCCCTCGCATGATCGCCCGGCCATCAGAGATGCCCATTGAACATGGAAACGAGGACCATATGCCCTGGATCGCTGCCTGCGCCGAAGACGACATCGAAAAGGAAGACGTTTTGGGCTGGATCCATGGCGGACGGAGCTTTGCAATCTTTCGCAGCCCTGACGACGAATTCTTTTGCACCGATGGGCTCTGTACCCACGAGCAGGTGGAGCTCTCAGACGGATTGGTGCTCGACTATGTGATCGAGTGTCCCAGACATAATGGCCAATTCGACTATCGAACGGGTGAGGCCAAGCGCTCGCCTGCCTGCGAGAACCTGCGAACCTATTCCGTCCGGCGCGAGGGCGGGCAAGTCCTGGTGCTGGTCGAATGACAGAGTTGAGAAGACAGGAGAGCCGGGGCGCCGCATCACGCCGTTTGCCGACGGTGGCGGACCTGCGCGCCTGGAAGGGCCGGCGTCAGTTGACCATGTTGCGCTATTTCAGCCTCGATGAGGCGGCAGCCGCCGAAGCGGCGGGGATCGATGTCGCCTCCGTGCCGGCCGAGATCGTCCTTGATCCGCACTACCGCGCGGTTGCGCCGACGGTCTTCTCGATGACCGGGCAGACCCATCTCGAGATGGGTACCCCGGACGATTATCTGCGCTGGTGCGGCAATGCGCTGAGCCGCGGCGCCGACGCGGTCTACTGTTCGGGCTCGCTGAAGACGGTCGAAAAGCTCTCCCGTGAATATTTTCCCGTCGTTGGTCACGTCGGGCTGGTTCCTACCCGCGCCACCTGGACCGGTGGCTTCAAAGCCGTCGGCAAGACTGCCGAGGCGGCGTTGCGGCTCTTCAAGGAGGTCAAAGCCTATGAGAGCGCCGGTGCCTTCGCGGTCGAAATTGAAGTGGTGCCCGCCGAAGTCGCGGCCGAGATCAGCAAACGGGTCGAAATCCTTTTATGGTCGATGGGTGCCGGGGCTGGCTGCGACGCGCAGTATCTCTTCGCCAACGATATACTGGGCTACACCGAAGGTCACGTCCCGCGCCACGCCCGAACCTATCGCGATTTCGATGCCGAATATGCGCGGCTGCAACGCGAGCGGATCGCAGCTTTCACCGAATATGCCGCGGACGTCGCCGGTGGTGCCTTCCCGCAGGATTGTCATCTGATCCGCATGGATCCGCGCGAACTGGAGAAGTTCATCGACGGGGTCGATCGGCAATGAGGAGGCCGCCCGCCGCCACGTCACGCGTCATACAACAGCTTTCACCGGCCGGGAGGAGCTATAGACCGGCCAAACCAAAGGGAGGAAACGGGACATGCTGAGACGGACTTTTCTGGGCGCGGTGGCCGCATTGGCGCTGATGCCGGCAGCAGCAATGGCGCAGAGTGCGGCGAACAAAACCTTTTACTGGATATCGCACGGCTCCCCGACCGATCCGGTCTGGACCTACTTTCTTCAGGGTGCCGAGAAATTCGCTGCCGATACCGGCGTGAAGGTGAACACGTCCTTCCATTCGAATGATGTACCGAGCCATCAGGAAGCCATCCGCGCCGCCATCGCCGCCGGCGCGAACGGCATCTGCACGACGAGCCCGGGGCCTGGCACCTTGGTGGATGTTGTCAACGAGGCCAACCGGGCCAACATCCCGGTCATCAACTTCAACACCAAGGACCCGGCGCCGGCCTGGAGAGCCTATGTCGGCGTCGATCTCAAGGTCGTCGGCCGCACCTGGGCACAGTATCTGGTCGACCATAAGCTGGTGAAGAAGGGAGATTTCGTCTGGATGCCGCTCGAAGTTCCGGGTGCAGGCTACGGCGAAGAGGAATCGGCGGGTGCCGACGAAGTGTTCAAGCCGCTCGGGATCACTTGGGAAATCCAGGATGCGTCCTACGACCAGGCCGAGGCCATCAACCGGATGACCGACTACGTGACCGCCAACCGTAAGAAGATCAATGCCGTCATCGGTCTCGGCGATCTCGTAACCGGTTCTGTCAAACGCGTGTGGGATCAGGCCGGCATCGCCAAAGGCGAGATTCCGGTGGTGGGATGGGGCAACTCGTTGGATACGACTACGGAGGTCAGCGAAGGTTATGTGAATGCCGGAATGTGGCAGGATCCGTTGGCGACCTCATACATGTGCCTTTCGGCGCTGATGTCTGAAGCGAGCGGAATCCCGATCAACTTCGACATCATCACTGGCGCACTCTACGAGGCCGATAAGGCGCCGTTCTACGCTAAGATCATGGGCGGCAAATAAGCATGCCAACCCGGCATCCGCGGTAGCTTGCCGCGGATGCCTGTTATAGCCCCAACGCGAGAGTCCACCATGATCGAGCAAAGCAGCGACGCTCTTACTCCGCCACGCGACAGGCCTAGCCTGGTCAGGACGTTTATCGCCTATCCGGAATTCGGGCCTTTCGTCCTTCTGATCGCGATGCTCGTCATTTTCACGGCGATCAACCCCGCCTTCCTGTCGCTGATCAATGTCGGCAATGCCCTCACTTTCACCGTCGAACTCGGCCTCATCGCGCTCGCAATGACCCTTCTGATGACCGCGGGAGAATTTGACCTTTCGGTCGGTTCCGTCTTCGGCTTCGCCCCCGTGGTGATGTGGACTTTGTTCAATGCGGACGTGCTTCCCTTACCGCTGGCGTTCCTTGCGGGCATAGCCGTCGCTCTGGCGATCGGTCTTTTCAACGGTCTGTTCGTCACCCGTCTCGCTATCCCTTCATTCCTGGTGACGCTGGGTACGCTGCTGGTCATCCGCGGCACGGCCTTGTGGCTGACGGCCGGCTTTCCGCAGCGCACCTGGGACGCCGAAGAGCAGTGGTTGGCGCAATTGCTGGTCGGCGACTTCTATATCGGCGACCTGCGTGTTTTCATGAGCCTCATCTGGTTCGTAGTGCTAGCGTTGGCGCTACACTACGTCCTGACCCGCACCCGGTTCGGCAACTGGATCCAGGCGACCGGCGGCAATCCCAATGCTGCCCGAAACCGCGGGGTGCCGATCGCCAGGGTCAAGGTCATCCTGTTCATGCTGTCTGCCGCAATGGCGGCCTTTGCCGGCATCGTCTCGTCGATCCGCGTCTCGGCCGCCAACCCCAATGCCGGAACCGGCTACGAACTCGAGGTCATCGCGATGGTGGTGATCGGCGGCACCGTGCTGAATGGCGGCCGCGGGACAATTCTTGGGACCCTGCTCGGCGTCCTGATCCTGCGACTGATGCGCAACGGGATCGTCCTGATCGGGGTGCCCGGTCTCGCCTACAATATTTTCATCGGTGCGATCATCCTGGCGATGATGGCGCTCCATGCCGGCCTCGAGCGCCGGCACAATACGGGGGTCTGAGGATGAGCGGTACCGAAACCCTCGTCGAGATGCGACACATTGAGAAATTCTATGGTCGCGTCCACGCCTTGCGCGATGTCAACCTCACCATAAGAAAGGGCGAGATCGTCGGCCTTCTCGGCGATAACGGCGCGGGCAAGTCCACCCTGATCAAGGTGCTGTCGGGCGCGGTTCCCTACACGTCCGGCCAGATCGTCATCAAGGGCCGCGAAGTGCGGTTGCGCAGCACCAACGACGCGATCGCGAGCGGCATCGAAACCATCTACCAAGACTCTGCCCTGGTCCCGCAGCTTTCCATTGCCCGCAATCTCTTTCTCGGACGGGAGCTCAGAACAGGCCCCCGCTTCCTCGACCGGCTGGATCAGGAGCGGATGAACGCAGTTGCCGCCGATCTTCTGAAGCGAGTCGGCATTTCGAAGAACATTCCGCCCACTACGCCGATCGGATCGCTGTCCGGCGGGGAACGGCAGGCGGTGGCAATCGCACGCGCCATGTATTTCGACAGCGACCTCATCGTCCTTGACGAACCCACCAACAATCTCGGTGTCGCCGAAACCCAGGGCGTGTTGCGTTTCGTGCGCGAGGCACGCGACACCGGGCACTCCTGCATTTTCATCGCGCACAACATCCATCATGTCTTCCAGGTGGTGGACCGCATGGTGGTGATGCGACGCGGCACCGTCGTCGCCGATGATCTAAGCCCCGCGACCTCATCGATCCAGGAGGTCGAAAAGATCATCACAGGCGAACATATCGCGGCATGATCGAGATCCGTGCCAAGGGAATCCGCTTCGGCTTCGATGCGCGGACCGGTCTCCTCGACGGCTTTACCGTGGAAGATGAGGGGCACGAAATCGCTCTGCTGCACCGTGCGCCCTGGGTCGGCACGGAGGAGATAATGCCGCCCGGTACGCCGCCGCATCTGATGGTGCTCGGCGGCGATTTCTTCTGCGCACCCTTCGCAGGCAGCCAAGAGGGATCACCCCTTCATGGCTGGACCGCCAATTCACCCTGGCACGTCACCGAACAGGAGGCCGGGCGGCTGCGGGCCAGGCTGCAACGCACCGTCTGCGGCGCGACCGTCACCAAGGAACTCGAGGTTGAAGACGGGCACGCCTGGGTCTACCAGCGCCATGTCTTCGCCGGCGGGAGCGGCCGCATTGCCATCTCGAACCATGCCAACGTGTCGCTGCCTCGGGGCGGACTCATCAGTTGCTCCCCCAAATCGGCATGGGAGACGCCGCCGGCGCCGCCCGAAGTCGATTCCGCCCGTGGGCGTTCCGGCCTGCGCTACCCCTCGCGGTCAACGGCGCCCGACCGCTTTCCTGGGATCGACGGATCGGTGGATCTGAGCCGGTTCCCGTGGAACCCGCGGCATGAGGATGTCGTCATCGCCATAGAAGGCCGCGAACACAGCTTGGGTTGGACCGCGGTGACGCGGCCGGTCGAGGGAGATCTGTTTCTTTCCCTCCGGAATGCCCGCCGCTTGCCCATGACTATTTTCTGGCATTCCAACGGCGGCCGCGACTATCCCCCGTGGTCGAGCCGACACTTCGGCTGTTTGGGGGTCGAAGAGAGTGCGGCCGCAGCCTTGCGCAGCCACTCCAGCGAAAACGACCTCTCAGGTCCCGGGGCACTCACCCTCGTCCGGGACGGGGAAGCTGAAGCGAGGCATGCCATAGGCGCCATCTCGTGGCCTTCAGGCGAACGCGTCGAGGATATTCGTGTGGTGGACCGCGCGATAGAAGTTTGCGGCGATCGAGGAGGGTTCCGGCGCCTGGCTTTCCGGACGCACTTTCTCGACTGAGGCGAAGGACGCAAGATCGGTGGGTAGAGCCCTGGCCGAAAACCGGGCCACTGAGTATCGGCGTGTTGGAGCGGTTTCGCACTGCTACCCTGCACTGTCAGTGCTGCGTGCAGAGCGGCTTCGATGGCAAGGCAAAATGACTTGCCTTGCCCGTTGCCGATAAGCCCGGTCCGGGCGCTACTCCTTCACCGCGCCCGTCATCGACGACACGTAGTAGTCGACGAAGAAGGAATAGAGGATGACGACAGGCAGCGAGCCGAACAGCGCGCCGGCCATCAGCGATCCCCATTCGAACACGTCGCCGCGCACCAGCTCGGTCAGTACCCCGACCGGAATGGTCTTATTCTCCGAGGACTGGATGAAGGTCAGTGCATAGATGAATTCGTTCCACGACAGGGTGAAGGCGAAGATGCCGGCGGAGATCAGGCCGGGCACGGCGAGCGGCAGGATGATTTTGACCAGGATCTGCCAGCGGTTGGCACCATCGACCAGCGCGCTTTCCTCCAGTTCGAACGGAATGGAGCGGAAATAGCCCATCAGCAGCCAGGTGCAGAAGGGAATGAGGAAGGTCGGGTATGTGAAGATCAGCGCCAGGCGCGAGTCGTAGATGCCGAGCTTGAAGACGATGAAGGCGAGCGGGATGAACAGGATTGACGGCGGAATGAGATAGGCGAGAAAGATGACGAGGCCGATCTGCCGCGAGCCGGTGAAGCGCACGCGCTCGATCGCATAGGCGCCGAAGACCGAGGCCACGAGCGACAGCGCCGTCGACCCCACAGCCACTAGCATCGTGTTCCACAGCCAGCCCGGATAGGAGGTTTCCAGGAAGAGGTATTTGATGTGGTCGAACGTCGGCCCGACCACCCAGAACGGGCTGTAATTGTTGTAATCCGTCAGCTGCTCGTTCGGCTTCACGGCGGTGATCGCCATCCAATAGAAGGGAAAGAGCAGCACAAAGACGAAGACCGCCATCGGCAGGTAGAGCATCACCACGCGGCGCGGCAGGCGGTTCAAATAGCTCATGCCCTCGGCATTGTCGGTCAGGACCTCATCGGCCGTTTTGAGATTGGTCGACATCGTTATACCCCCTTAATCCTGGCCGCCCTGCTGCCATTTGCGGCGCTGCAGACCGAAGAAGCTGAACATGATGGCTCCGAGCAGGAAGGGCACCATGGCAACGGCGATGGCCGCGCCCTCGCCGAGCTGCCCACCCGGAATGCCGCGCTGGAATGACAGCGTCGCCATCAGGTGCGTGGCGTTGACCGGCCCGCCCTTGGTCAGCACGTAGATCAGCTGGAAATCCGTGAAGGTGAAGAGCACCGAGAAGGTCATGACGACGGCGATGATCGGCGTTAGCATTGGCAGCGTCACATAGCGGAATCGCTGCCAGCTCGTCGCGCCATCGAGCGAGGCGGCCTCCTGCAGCGAGGCCGGGATGGTCTGCAGGCCGGCGAGCAGCGAGATCGCCACGAAGGGGATGCCGCGCCAGACATTGGCGACGATGACAGAGATGCGTGCATTTGTGGGATCGCCGAGGAAGTTGATCGGCGCGTCGATCAGGCCGAGCTTCATCAGAGACCAGGAGACGATTGAGAACTGGGAATCGTAGATCCACCAGAAGGCGAGCGCCGAAAGCACGGTCGGCACCACCCAGGGCAGCAGCACAATCGCCCGGAAGAAGGATTTGAACGGAAGGTGCTGGTTCAGAAGCAGCGCCAGCCACAGGCCGAGCGCGAATTTCAGCACCGACGCGACCAGCGTGTAAAGGATGGTGTTGAAGACCGACAGCCAGAAAACCGCGTCATCGGCGAGGAACTCATAGTTCTCCAAGCCGATGAAGATGCCGTCTCGGCCGATCCTCGTGTCGGTAAAGCCAAGCCAGACGCCGAGCCCCAGGGGATAGGTGAGGAAGCAGACCAGAAACACGGCGGCCGGCAGCATGAACAGGAAGCCGAGCACATTGTTGTTCTGCATGAGCGAGGGGCCGCGCGTATCCCCGGATTTCAAGGTCGACATTGCTGGTCTCCAGATTGCATTCAGTCCTTGAGGACATGCGGCATGCCGGTATCAGGCATGCCGCAACCCTCGGTTCCGGATCAGACGCGGTAGTAGCGGTTCGCCCGACGTTCGGCTTCCTTCATCGCGTCCTCCGGCGACTTCTGGCCGGTGACGGCGGCGGCGTACATGTCGACCAGCACATAATCGGCCATGGTCGCGGCCGAGGCATAGCCGAGCGGGCCGGCATAACCGTTCGGGCGCAGCTTTTCCGAAGCGTGCGCATAGGGTGCGTGGACTGGATCGGCGGTCCAGACCGGATTCTTGGCGAAGGCCTTGAGAGGCTGGCAGCAATAGGCGCTGGAGCCTTGGATCCAGGCGTTCATCTGGTCGGCCTCCATCATGAACTTGATGTAGGCCTTGGCCGCTTCCGGATATTTGGTGTGCTTGAAGAGCAGCAGCGAGCTCGTCTGGAAAAGCTCGACGCTCTTGCCGACCGGTCCGATCGGGAAGTTCGTCGTGCGCATGTCCTTGGCGATCTCGGCGAGCTTCGGATCGTTCTTGGCCGTGTAATAGACCGAGACGCCATTTGCGATCAGCGATACCTGGCCCGCCAGGAAGGCGCGGTTGTTGTTGACGTCCTGCCAGCTTTCCGTGCCCGGAATGAAGGTTGCGTAGAGCTCCTTGGCGTAGTTGATCGAGGCGAGCGTTTCCGGGCTGTTGATCGTCACCGTGCCGCTTTCATCGACCATCTTGCCGCCATGGCTCCAGAGCAGCCAATGGGCGTAGTTGTTGCCGTCTCCGACGGCCTTACCATGCGGGAAGCCGGCGGGCGTGCCCTTCGCCTTCATGGCCTTGCACAGCTCGAGGAAGCCCGCGGTATCGTTCGGAAATTCGTTGAAGCCTGCGGCCTTCACATGGCTGTCGCGATAGACGACCGCATTGCCGATCGCCGTCAGCGGCATGGCGATGAACTTGTCGTCGCGGGTGGCGTAACCCTTCACGCCGTCGTACCAGCCCTCATATTTGTTGCCGAGATAGTTGCCGAGTTCGGTGAGATCGACCAGCTTGTCCGGATATTGATGCGCGTCGTCGAACCAGCACATGATGAGATCGGGACCGGAGCCGACATTGGCCGCGACGGCTGCCTTCGGACGTATGTCCTCCCAGCTTTCCTTGTCGATGCGCACTTCCACGCCTGTGGCTTCGGTGAATTTCTTGGTATTGGCGATCCAGGCATCCTCATCGCCTTTCACGAAAGGCGTCCAGCGCAGGAGCCTGAGGCTCGCACCGCTTTCCGGCGTGTAGGTCGGTTCGGCCTGCGCAAAGGACGGTTTGATGCCGAGGCCGGCGACACCGGCAACGGCTGCCGATGCAGCAAGAAATTCACGTCTCTTGATCGTCATGAGATTCCTCCTCATTGAAACAGCGGGAGCAATTCTCCGGCATTCACCTCCCGCTTGGTGAACGGCGGCCTGGCATCTCCGCGGGAGCTTGCGCTCCCGGAATGCTTGCTCTCCGGCGGCAGGGAGAACTCCTCCTCCCCCGTGCCACCGCCGGATGGCATCAGTCGGTCAATCTCTTGCCGCCTTCGGCATCGAAGAGGTGAACATGCGCGGCGTCGATCGCCACGCGGATGGCTTCACCCGGGCGGGCATTGACACGCTCGCGGAAGACGCAACTGACCTCGCTGCCGCCAAGGCGGACGGTCAGATGTGTTTCATAACCGGTCGGCTCGATCACCACGATCTCCGCCGGCAGCCCATTCGGATCGAGCGAGATATATTCGGGGCGCAGCCCGTAAACGAGGTCGCGGCCCACAGCACTCGCGGGCGGATTGGCGACCGGCAGCCGCGTGCCGTTGGCTGCGACGAATTCACCGGGATTTTCCGGATCGAGCCTGCCGTGGATCATGTTCATCGCCGGCGAGCCGATGAAACCGCCGACGAAGAGATTGGCGGGACGGTCGTAAAGCTCGAGCGGCGAACCGATCTGCTCGACTATGCCGTCATGCATGACGACGATCTTGTCGGCCATCGTCATCGCCTCGATCTGGTCATGGGTGACGTAGACGGTCGTCGTCTTCAGGCGCTGGTGCAGCTCCTTGATCTCGGCGCGCATGGCGACGCGCAGTTTCGCATCGAGGTTGGAGAGCGGCTCGTCGAACAGGAAAACTTCGGGATCGCGCACGATGGCGCGGCCCATGGCGACGCGCTGGCGCTGGCCGCCGGAAAGCTGGCGCGGATAGCGGTCGAGCAGCTTGTCGAGGCCGAGGATGCCGGCGGCATATTTCACCCTTTTCTCGGCTTCCGCCTTCGGCGCCTTGTTGAGCATGAGCGAAAAGCCCATGTTCTGCTCCACCGTCATATGCGGATAAAGCGCATAGTTCTGGAAGACCATGGCAATGTCGCGGTCCTTCGGCGGCAGAGTGTTGACGACGCGCCCGCCGATCTTGATCTCGCCGCCGGAAATATTCTCGAGCCCAGCCAGCATCCTCAGAAGAGTGGATTTGCCGCAGCCCGAGGGACCGACGAGGATGACGAATTCGCCATCGGCGATATCGATGTCCACCCCCTTGATGACCGGATGCGCGCCGAATGATTTCCGGACATCTTCGAATTGAACGTTTGCCATACTCCCTCCTCCCAGGTCATGAGCATTACGCAAGCACTGTATCTATGTCGTTTTCGGCCGGCGGCATCCCGCCTTCTCACCCTCGCCCGACGAAGGGCATCTTCGTCGCCATCACTGTCATGGTCAGCACATTGGCGCTGAGTGGCAGGCCGGCCATATAGACGACGGCATCGGCAATATGCGCCGGGTCGATCGTCGCTTCCGCGGCGATGCTGCCGTTTGCCTGCAACACGCCGGCCGCAATCCTCGTTGTCATGTCGCTTGCCGCATTGCCGATATCGATCTGGCCGCAGGCGATGTCGAATTCGCGCCCGTCGAGGGCGGTGGATTTCGTCAATCCTGTTATGGCGTGCTTCGTCGCCGTGTAAGGTGCGGAATTCGGGCGCGGCGTGGTGGCGGAAACGGAGCCGTTATTGATGATGCGCCCGCCGCGCGGGTTCTGGCTCTTCATCAGCCGGAAGGCCTGCTGTGTGCAGAGAAAAGCGCCGGTGAGATTGGCGGCGACGATGGCGTTCCACTGCTCGAACGAGACCTCTTCCAGCGCCACACCAGGCACGGTGACGCCGGCATTATTGACCAGGAGGTCGAGCCGTCCGTATTTTTTCGAGATGGCGTCGAAAAGAGCCCGCACCGAAGCGGGATCGCCGACATCCGCGGAAACCGCGAAGAACTCCGCGCCGGTTTCGCCGCCAAGCTCGCCTGCGGCCTTTTCAAGCACGTCCGTCCGCCGTCCAGAAATGACGACCGTGTAGCCGGCAGCGCCGAGCCCTCGCGATATGGCGCGCCCGACGCCGGTGCCGCCGCCGGTGACAAGCGCGATCCTTGCCTCTCCGCTGGCCGATATGCTCATGCGATCCTCCCGTCGAGTTCATCCTCGATATGTACCTTCAGAATCTCGTCGAAGCTCGTCTCCGCCTTGAAGCCGAGCGAGGACGCTCTCTCCGCAACGAACTGGGTCGGCCAGCCGGCGACGATGCGTTCGATTATGGGATCGGGAACGCGTTTGATCAGAGCGACTGCCTTGTCGCCGGCTACGCGGCGCAAGGCTTCGATCTCTTCGGAGACCAGCGCGGAAAGACCCGGCATGGTGAGGTTGCGCCGGGCGCCGATCTTTGCGGTATCGATCGTCGCGGCATGGACGAAGAAGCCGACGGCCGCGCGCGGGCTCGCGAACCAGTGCCGCACGTTGTCGCTGACCGGAAGCACCGCTTCCTTGCCGACCAGCGGTTCGCGCAGGATGTTGGAGAAGAAGCCCGATGCCGCCTTATTCGGTGTGCCGGGCCGCACGCAAATGGTCGGCAGCCGGATGCCGATACCGTCGAAAATGCCGCGGCGGGAATAGTCGGCAAGCAGCAGTTCGGCGATCGCCTTCTGGGTGCCGTAGCTCGTCAGCGGCGTCGTGAAGAATTCGTCGGGAATAACCTCGGGAAACGGCGTGCCGAAGACGGCGATCGAGGAGGCGAAGACGAGACGCGGCACATAGGCGCTGGTGAGGCCGGCCTGGCGGACCGCATCAAACAGCGCGCGCGTGCCGTCGAGATTGACGGCATATCCCTTGTCGAAATCCGCTTCCGCCTCTCCCGAGACGATGGCGGCGAGATGGAAGATCACGTCCGGCAGGCCTTCGATCAGCCTGTCGGCGGCGCCGGCACCGGCGAGGTCGACCGTCAGCACCGTCGAGATCGGCCGGAGCGGTTCCGGCACCGGCGGCGCAAAGGCGTCCACCAGCGTCAGCCGGGTGACGGGCCGGCCGAAAGCCAGCGGCTCGCGCGCGATCTTCTCAACCAGCTTGCGGCCGACCATACCGGCTGCGCCCAAAATCATCACATGCATGGCGGCTCTTCCTCCCGTTCAGCCGGTGTCTTCGGCAAGATCGCACTGCTCGTCGCATTGTCCTGGCGGTCACTGCCTGTCGCAGCTGGCGGCGCGATCGGAATGTGTCCGATCGAATTCAGATAGGTATGCAACCTGCAGGTCAAGCCGGATTGGCTGATGCGCAGATCTTGGCAGTCAAACATTTCTACGATGCCGGACGCCCGAAGCTTTGTCCGTCTCGTTTCTGCTCGAGGTTTGTTTGCCGGTATCGATACCGGTATCGGTAACAACGCCTATTTTGGTCGCATATGTCAAGTAGTGCGTGTTTTCCTTTTTTGGAAAAGAGCCTATGAATCTGGTGTTGGCCGCTGGCGAGGCAATTCGACTAAGGAATCGGTTCGATGCGCAAATCTACATTGGAAGAGGTTGCCGCCGCGGCCGGCGTCAGCAAGATGACGGCATCGCGGGCCCTTCGGGGCGCGGCCGACGTCTCCAAGGAGACGCGCGAAAAAGTGCTCCAGCAGGCCGAGCGGCTGAGCTATGTCGGCAACCGGCTGGCGCTCTCGCTGTCGTCGCAGCGCACCAACCTCGTCGCCGTCGTCGTTCCCAGCATGTCGAACATCGTCTTTCCCGAAATGCTGGCGGGCATCTCGGCCGGATTGCGGGGATCCGGCATGCAGGCGGTTTTCGGCATCTCCGACTACGACATGGCGAAGGAGCGCGAGATCATTCGCGACATGCTCTCCTGGCGGCCTGCCGCCATTATCGTGACAGGTCTCGATCAGCCGGCAGAAACGGTCAGAATGCTGCAGAATGCGGAGATCCCCGTCATCCAACTGATGGATCTCGACGGCACGCCCATCGATTTCAACGTCGGCCTTTCGCACGGCAAGGCTGGAGAAGAGATGGCAAGGGCGCTTTTGGCGGCCGGCCGGCGGCGGTTCGGCTATATCGGCAGCGCGATCGACCGAGATTTGCGGGCCGGCAAACGAAGGGCCGGCTTCGAGAAGGTGCTGCGCGAGAGTGGCCTTTCATTCGTGGACGAGCGGATCAACGCCCCCTATTCCTCGGTGGCGCACGGCAAGCGGCTGTCGCTCTCCATGCTCGCGGCGACCCGGGATCTCGATTGCATCTATTATTCCAACGATGACATGGCCACAGGCGGCGCCTTTGCATGTCTGGAGCTCGGCATTGCCAGCCCCATGGAAATCCTGATCGCCGGATTCAACGGGTTGGATGTTGCCAGTGCCCTCCCCGTCAGAATCGCGACCTCGATTTCGCCACGGCGCCAGATGGGTGAAACCGCCGCCGCGCTTCTGCTCGCTGCGAGCAGCGGAGACGAAAGCCGCATATCCGAGAAGATAATTGCCTTCACGCCGGAGATCACCGGGGTCGGTTGATGTCCTTACGAAATAGAATGAGGGGAGAAAGGCCGCGGTCATCATTCTCGACCGAGTTGCTTGAGGAGGTCGGCAATCATTGCGCGCTGGCCCTTGAGGATCTTGATCTCCGCCCTCCCGGTTGGAAACCATTCGGCGCGGTCGACCTCGGGGAAATTCTGGATGCGGCCCGATCGCGGTGGCCATTCGATCTGAAACTCCGAACTCCGTATCGCCTCGACACTCAGCGTCGCGTTCGCCTCCGCTGACCAGACGACCACGACTTTTCCGCTGGGCTGGCGATATTCTCCGAGCCGGGCGAAGGCTCCTTGAATTTCGACGCCTACCTCCTCCTGCGCCTCCCGGATCGCTGCTGACAACTCGTCTTCACCGGGTTCGATCAATCCTTTCGGGATCGACCAGGCGCCCTCGTCCTTCTTCGCCCAGAAGGGACCGCCGGGATGGACGAGCAGGACTTCCAGCCGCGTCTCGAAAAAGCGGTAGATGAGAAGTCCGGCGCTACGGACCGGCATCGGCAACTCCCCGGATGATCATGGTCATTCCTCGATGACAACTTTCCGCGCGGTGGTGCGTTAGGGATGACAGCCACACAGACGCACGGAGAATATCATGCCCAAAGGATTTCGTTTCGACCTGCTTGCGAAGAGCGGTTATGTGGCGCGCGGCGCCGTATTCCTTCTTGTGGCGGGCTTGGCCCTCTTCTCCGGCGTCGCCGGGGGAGAGCCGGAAACGAAGTCGGCACTTTCAACGCTTCTCGGACAGCCCTTCGGCCGCGTTTGGGTCGGGCTCATTGGCCTTGGACTTCTTGGTTTCGTCGGCTGGCGACTGGCGCAGTCCCTGGCCGACAGCGATGGCCACGGCAGCACCGCCAAGGCTGTCGCCATTCGCGCGGTTTTCTTCGGCAGCGCTGTCGTCTACCTCGGGCTTGCCGGATACGCGCTGGGACACGCACTTTTCAGCGGCGGCGGAAGCGAGGGATCGGGTGAGAAGGGCTTGGCCCAATGGATCATGTCGCAGCCGTTCGGCGCCTATCTCGCCGTGGCCGTCGGCCTCGGCTTTATCATCGGCGGGGTGGTGACGGCAGCCAAGGGCATTACAAAGAAATTCGAGCGCTATCTCAGGCTCGCCGACGCCAGCGGCGTGGTGACCACGGTCTGCATATACGGGCTCGTCGCCCGCGGCGTCGTTTTTGCGATCATGGGAATCTTTTTCGCCTATGCCGGCTTCCGCGTCGACCCGCAACAGGCGGGCAGTATGGCGGACGCGCTTGAGTGGGTGAGACAGCTCCCGTTCGGCTCGATCCTCTACATCGCCGTCGCGATCGGACTGGCGGCCTTCGGTGTCTATAACCTCATTGAAGCGCGCTATCGCATCGTGCGAAGCCCTTCCCTTGCCGATGTCAAACATCCGATCGCGACAGCTGGCCATTAGCCACGGCTTTTCAACGGCGCGGGCTGCGCCATCTCTGTCAGATGATCTATTTTACCGGCGATACCCATTTTGCAGATCCGCGCGTCCTCCGCATCGACCGGCGCCCCTTCCCCGACATGGCCTCGCATGATGTGACGCTGATCCGGAACTGGAACGAGATCGTCGGTCCGCAGGACGACATCTGGCATCTCGGCGACGTCATGTCTTTCCGCGGCGGGGACTGCGACCAGCTGCTTTCCATGCTGAACGGGCGCAAGCACCTCATCGTCGGGAACAATGATCCTCCGACGACGACGGAGGCGACGGGATGGGCAAGTGTTCAGCACTACAAGGAGATGACGCTGGACGACCATCTGCTGATCCTGTGCCACTACCCGTTCCGCACCTGGAACAAGATGGGCAAGAAATCGATCAATCTGCACGGACATTCCCACGGCCGTCTGAAGCCCCTGCCGCGCCAGTACGATGTCGGCGTCGATCGGCAGGGCCTCAGGCCGGTGTCTCTGGATGCCTTGTTGTCAACGAAGCGCGGGCTTTGATCCCGCCGCATCGATAGAGGATGATCTGGCCGGTGGCGCCGCCGTTTGCTTTATGGTGGGCGAGAGATTTCGCTAGCGTGACTGGAAACGGATGGAAAGCATGGGTCGGCAGGACGAGATGAAGGCCTGGTTCTCTTCGCTGAAGCCGGTTCGGCCGGGCGAGATGATCGGCTTGTGGAGGGGGGCGGGCATTCCGTCCGATCACCCGCTCGACGGCGTTCTCGAGAACCTTGGCTGGTTCGGCAAGCGGTTTCACGGCGACATGCGCGCGGACGCACTGCTCTTTCAGTGGCGTGCGGATCGGCTGGTGGCCATTGAACCCCGGTTTTTACCAGTCGGACTGGCCATCAAGGCCGCACCGTTCGGGCGCACAAGGGTTGCGCGGACCTGGTTCTCCTATCTGCAGAAGGCATTGCGTGCGCGGGGCACGACCGCATCGCTTGCGCTTCAGACCTCGGGGGACGACGCCACCGCGGCAATGCGTTACGACGGGCAGCCGATCGTCGATTATTTTCGCAGGATGAATGCGCAAGAGCTGGCTGGCATGATGTGTGTTGCAGGTGACGACCGTCGTTATTTCTTCAAGCTGCGCAGAATCGACGCCATCGCAGCGACGGAGGCGTAAGTCGTAAAGCGCCGCCATTCACGCGCAACAAAAACGATCCGACGCCGGGAACAATCTGCCATGCTGATCTGTTGTCCGAACATGCAAATTTGGGGGCTACCATGCGTACTTTCCTGATCGCAACTTTGCTCCTGCTGTCTCGTCTTCCTGTCGGGGCAATGGCGTCAGAGGTCGGTTTTTTGCAGTCTTTGGCCGGCGACTGGAGCGGGACTGGAAAGGTGCTCACGCGGATTGGCGGCACGAACCTGAACGTCTCCTGCACCCTCCGATCTGATGCGAGCGCATCCACCGTTTCGATGAACGGCAAGTGTCGCGGCCTTGCGGTTTTCACCAGAACCTTCTCGGCGACCGTCAAGGCTGACGGAGAGCGTTATACCGGCAATTATGTCGGGCCGTTAGGACTGCCGTCGAAGCTTGCAGGCAGCAGGAAAGGTACCGCCCTCAACCTGCGTGTGACCTGGGCGCGGCTGGTCAACGGTGATCGAGACGCAGTTTTGATGATCGAGAAAGTCGGGCAGAACCGGCTTCGGCTGCAGACCGTCGACCAAGATCCTGCTTCTGGCCAGTCGGTCGTGACCAGTCGCATCGATTTGCAGCGGCCCTCGGCGGCTAAGAGATAGCAGGCCGCGCAACATCCCGATCGCTGCCTTGGTTTCAGTGCTTTTTGGCGTGATGGTCGCCGCGATCGCCTTCTCCGGGCTTCGCATCATTCTTCGCCTTGCGCCGCTTGTCGGCCGACAGCGAGCGGCCGACGTCCGCCGACTCGGTGAAGCGGCCCTGATCGTTGCGGCGGACGTAGCGCTTGTCGGTGCCAGTATCGATGAGCTCACGTTTGGACATGATGTTCTCCCGCTGTTTGATCAGGGAAACGCACAGGATTCCAAAAGGATGCATTGGCCGCGGTATATCAGGTGGCTAGCCGGTGCCCCGGCTCACCTATTAGGCGGCCATTCTGACGAGCGCGTCGCAGAGCTGGCGAGTATCGTAAGGCTTGGGGAAGAAAACGCCACGCTCGGGCAATTCATCTTTGCCCGGCTGCTTCATGCCGGAGACGATGATGATTTCGACGGGCGGCCAGCGATTGCGGACGGCATTTGCGAGTTTCAAACCGTCCATGCTTCCCGGCATGTCGATGTCTGTGAACAGGATCCGAATCCCGGGCACACTTTCGAAGAGCATGAGAGCCTCATCGGCATTGCGTGCTTCGAGCGCTTCCAAGCCTGCTTCCTCGACGATGCCGACTGCCATCATCAGCAGCAGAGCTTCGTCCTCGACCACGACTACCTTGGTTTTCATGTTCTGCTCGTATGCAAGTCATCCTTACCCAGAGGGTCAACTTCGCCTTTCGCAACCGGTTCCCCGATCAAAAATATTACTTCGAAGACGAGACCCCCGGGCCTGTAGTCCGACCTGGAGCGCGCCTGCGCCTTCGACGGGAAGGCCCGCTCGATCAGCACCGAACCGAAGCCCCGTTTCATCGGCGTCGAAACCGGCGGTCCACCCGCTTCCGTCCAGACGAGAAGGACGCGTCCGTCATCGTGCTTCCACTCGATGGTGACGGTTCCATACTCGCTTCCGAGACTTCCATACTTGGTTGCGTTGGTTGCCAGCTCGTGCACCACGAGCGAAAGCGGCAGGGCGATGTCTGCGGGAAGAACCACTTCCGGGCCATCCAGGCGAATGCGCTCGGTCTGCGACGCGACGTGGGCGCGCAAGGCTGCGGAGACAATCTCCCTGACGGGCGAGGCCGACCCCTCGCGCGACAGGATGAGATCATACGTGCCGGCGAGCGCTGCGAGCCTCTCGGCGAAGGAATTGTATCTTTCCGGATCGGAGCGCGAGAAGGTTTGCCGGGCGATCGCCTGAACGAGGGTGAAGCCATTCTTGACCCTATGCGCCAGTTCGCGGACAAGGAGGCTGCGCTCCTCCTCCGCCTCTTGGCTCTGGCGTCTTCGTTCATCGAGTTCGTCAAGCAGCCGGTCGAGGGTCGCACCGACGACATCGAGCTCGTCTGGTCCTTTCATGCCGGTCCGCGCCGTCGTTTGGCCGCCGCGCCACTTTTCCATTACATCCGCGATCCTGGAAATCGGCGCCAGAATGAAGCGGTTGCCGATGAAGATGGCGGCGAGGAAAGCGAAAAGCGCGCCGCCGAAAATGGCGAGCGTGTTCATCAATGTCGCCCGGTTGATCGGCGCGAAAACCTCCGGTTTCGAGAAGCCGGCGCTGACATAAAGGGGGCTGGACGGCAGAGCGATCGGGCGATAGCCGAGGATGCGCGCTGTTCCGTCCTGGCCGATGATCTCGACCACGTCGGGCTGCTCGGCATGGACCAGGCGCTGGTATTCGTCGGATATGACAGTGCCGACGAACCGTTCGGGAAGGGGGACGCGCGCGACGACGATTCCCTTGTCGTCGGCTATGGTCACCTCGTTGCCCGGCGCTACGCCGCGCTCGGTAATGCGGTTCTGCAGCCAGTCCACCCGGATCCCGCTGACGATAACGGCCTTGACGGCGTCGCCTTCCGTCAGCGGCATGGCGAGCGGCAGCACGGGTCTGTCGACAAGGCGGCTCTGGGTATAGTTGCCGACGGCAAAGCTCTTGGTCTTGAGCACCTGCTGGAAATAGTCGCGATCTGAGAACGTCACGCCATCGGGAAAAGCCATGCTGCCGCAGACCGGCCGTCCGTCGAGGCCGACGACGAAGATGGTGCGGATGTTCGGAATGTTCTCGGCGACCGATTTGAGAGCTTCATTGCAGCCTCGGACGTCGAGGTGCCGCACGGACGGCATAGCGGACACGGAGACGAGTAGGGCGCGCAGGCCCTCCACGATCCTGTCGACTTCCGAAGATGCTTGTCTGGCCGCTTGTGCCGCGGATGCGCGCACTTCTTCATTGCGCTGATGGCGGAGCGCGATTTCGTTGTAAACGAGCATCGCCACCACCGGCGCCAGCGCCGCGACCGCAACTGCGACCAGCTTAAGTCTCATCCTGCTCCCTCTCGGAACAAGCTAGTTAGCATGTTCGAAAGGGTCTGGCCCAGATCACGCGGCCAAACTTGTTTACAAAATATCAACGCAGGAATCAGGACGTCCGCGCGGCAGCCTTGCCGAGTTTCCGATTGCGGCTAGATAGAGCAAAGATGAATGATGCCAAAAGCACGTCCTTCGACCGTCCTGCAGCCGGGTCTTTCTCGCCGCAGCCGTTGACCGGCGCGATGGCGGATGAGGTCGAACGCCTTTTATCGGGTCGAACCCGCGACATTCGCCTGTCGGGCGACCTGCGGCGCCGGTTCGACGAAAGGCTATGGCGCCAGAGGGCGAAAGTCATTCGGTCCTGGATGACATGGGTCGCTTTCGTCGGCGTTCTGACGCTGGCGCTGAATGCCATGCTGCTTCCCCGTGAGGTTGCCCTGTTGATGGTCGCCCCGGCCTGCCTGCTGCCGCCGGCGGCGATCCTGACGGCGCTCGTCTGGACCAAGCCGCGCCCGGCGGCGGTTCAACGCGCATCGCTCCTCGGCGGAATGTGCCTCATTCTGCTGTCGGTCGCACTCGTCGGCGTCTTTGCGGGAGGCGAATTCTACGAGCGCCATCTGACCATCATGCTGTTCGTCGCCACAAGCGCCATCACCATCTTCAGCGTGCCGCTCGGCTGGACGATCGCCATCGCCTGTTATGCCCTCTGCCTCTATTTCGCCTTTCAATGGTACAACCCGCTCGTGGAAGCGGGCAGTGTCGTGGCCGGGACCCTGTTCTTTTCCTGTGGGATCATCGCGACCGTGGTCGCCAGGCGAACGATGAACATCCTGGCGCAGAAGACATTTCTGCTCGACTGCAGGGACCAGCGCCGCGTCGCGGAATTGGCCGATGCGAATGCCCGATTGGAACGGCTGGCCAGAACCGATCCGCTGACGGGGATCGCCAACCGGCGCTGGATGATGGAAACGCTTGAGAGCCTCTGGCGCCACGGCCGTGAAACCGGCATCGTCGCCATGCTCATGTGCGACATCGACCACTTCAAGGCGCTCAACGACAAGCTCGGGCATGGCGAAGGTGATCGCTGTCTTGTCAAGATCGCCGGCATCATCCAGAGCTGCGTGCGTGCCGATCGCGACCTCGTCTCACGACACGGCGGCGAGGAATTTCTCATCGTCCTTCCCGATGTCGAAGAAGAAGATGCGGTCGCGGTGGCGAAGCGAATACGTGAAAGCGTGGAAGCCGCCGCGCTTCCGAACCCGTCTTCCAGCGTCGGCCCGTCGGTGACGCTGAGCGTCGGCGTGGCCTTCAAATCGGCGGTCGACACCGGCGTTTCCCTGGCTGATCTCCAGCACGAGGCCGACATGGCTCTTTATCGCGCCAAGGAAGCGGGGCGCAACCAGGTCTCAGTCTTTCGCCGTCCGCCGCCTGCTGCGGAACAGATCGCCGCCCGACGCTGACATGTCCGGGGCTGGTTTGCCGTCAGGGCGCGAAACCAAAAAGCTGCGAATGGAAAAATTGTCCTCGGGTGAACCGCACTCGGAATGGTAGAGCGGCCCAGACTGGTTGGGTGGCGAAGACACGGTCCAGACCGAAGGCAGCCCATCATGGCGGTCCGGAACTCGCGGAGCAGAAAAGGGCTGCTATCAGTCATACTCGCCTGCGGATCATTGTCCAGCCGACAGCGAGCATGACCGCTCCCCACGCTAAGAAGCCGATATCCCAGTAGAGCCATGCTGACCGATCGGCAGTTTCATTCACATGATGGATGCCCAGCAGCTGGTGGTTGACCAGTCCTTCCACAAGGTTGAACAGGCCGAAGCCTGTCAGCGCCGTGCCGATCAATTCCTTGGTTGACCAGCGGAAATGCGGGCGGCGCGCCGAGCGCCAGAAAATGAACAGGCCGGCGAGAAGGAACAGATAGGTCGCCGAGTGGAAAACCCCGTCCCAGAAGGTGTTGAACGCGAGGTTGTCGATAGAGTCGATCGGATACCAGGCACTGAACATGTGGTGCCACTGCAGCAGCTGGTGGAAGACAATGCCGTCGAAGAAGCCGCCGAGGCCAAGGCCGAACAGGATACCCGAGGACCGTGGGAAGTGCCGATCAATGGCCACGCGGGTGGTTGAGCTCATCGGATCACCGGGATCGCCGCCGTGGAAACTGCGGAGATGAAGCCGGCAGCGCTCAGGCCGAAGGTCAGATATTCTGCCGCTCTTTGCCGGTGGACGAGCTCCGCATTTTCACGGCCGGCCGCAAGGCCGCCAGCTATCCAGCGCGCCAACGTCAACCAACCGAGGAGCAGCGCCGACTGCCTTGCCGTGTTCATTGCCTGCTCCCGTTCCTGATGGCCGCCGGCAGGGAATTTCCCGTGCGGATTTACCAGTAACAAGGCGAGGTTCGCTTTGTTTCTGTGCGGTATCGCACGTTGCTGTGGATGCTGGCCGTGGCGCAGGAGCGTGGGCGAGGCCTCTTGCGGAGGGCATGTCTGCGTGTGCAATGTGACGGCAACGGTTGGTGACTTTCGTGGGAGGAGGTAGCCGGATGATTGCCATACCGCGATAATGCGGCTTCAGATCGGTTTGACGCGGCGGCGAACTTTCTCTTGCAATCGCCCGCGCTCCAAACGGTGTCGGCGGCACGGTTGAACGCCGAAGAATCCCTGCCTCTTGCGACCAACGATTACTGTTTCCTCAGGTAGATATCAGGCGCATGATCTGCCGCGGGAGGAAAGGAGGTCCACA
The DNA here is from genome assembly GCF_003013335.1 of Rhizobium sp. H4. Lineage (NCBI taxonomy): Bacteria > Pseudomonadati > Pseudomonadota > Alphaproteobacteria > Hyphomicrobiales > Rhizobiaceae > Rhizobium > Rhizobium sp. H4. The sequence goes on along the minus strand of NZ_PSOW01000009.1, from coordinate 45,259 downwards.
TGGACCGGACAATGGTGGAGAAACATTTGCAGCAGGCGCGCGAGCATGTCGCTGCGGGAGAACTGCACCTGGCTCGGCAGCGTGAGATCGTGGCTGAGCTGATCGATCGCGGCGCCGACGTCACGGAAGCGAATCGGCTTCTGATGAATTTCGAAGAGTCTCAGATCATGCATGTTGCTCACCTCGACAGGCTCAAGGCGGAGCTTCTTGCGTTGGCAAGCGGGGCGTGAGGCAAGCAGACAGGCGGAGCCTGACGGTTGCAGCGCTTATCGACGGACCGGCAATTTGTCCGACGATAGTGGACATGGGATTATGACTGGTGTGCGGCGGCGATTGCCGCTTGCAGCGTTTCTATCAGCCGCGACATGTCGACGGGCTTGGCATAGCAGCTCATCGACTTGAACCTTGCTGGTAACGTCGAGGCGTCGTAGCCGGTGGTGAACACGAAAGGAACATGGCGTTCCAGAAGCGTGTCGGCAATCGGATACACCTGCTTTCCATGCAGATTGACGTCCAGGACCGCTGCGTCGAGGACATCGGCTGCGGTCAGCAGCTCGAATGCGCGCTCAAGAGATTGCGCCGGTCCCAGCACGAGCGCACCCGCCTCGGCGAGTTGCTGGGACATGTCCTCCGCCAACATGAACTCGTCCTCAACGATGAGCACGCGGCGTCCGCGCAGCAGCCCTTCAGCCATAGACTTCGGCCTCGATCAGATTGCTGAGAGAAACCGGAATTGCGATCGTGCAATGAACCCCGTCCTCACCGAGAACGTAGGACGTCTTCGCATCGAGCTGATAAGGCAGCGCTCGCTCTATCAGTTCGCGGCCCTGACCACCCCCTTGCGGCCCGGAATCCGCGGGTGGCATTTTCACCCCGCTTTCCTGCCATTCGACATGCAGCCATGGCTTGCCGCCTTCGCCGGATTGCTCGACGCGCCAGGTGATGGCCAGATGCGCCCGGGCCTGGCTGAGCGCTCCATATTTGGCCGCGTTGGTGCCGAGTTCGTGCATGGCCAATGCCATTGTCTGCACGGTCGTGGAACGAAGCCTGACGCCATCAGGACCTTGCAGGCTTATCCGGCTGTTTTCGCCTTCCAGCGTGCCATGCGCGGCTAGTTCAGAGCGGATGAGCTGGTCGAAGGTTATGCGATCGCCTTCCTGCAGCCGCGACAAGAGGCCCTGCACTCGAGCCAACACGTCCAGACGGTCCCGGAACCTTTCGTGGAAGTCGGCCAGATCGGTGCTGGTGCGCATGGTCTTTTCGGCCATCGACCGGACGACGGCCATCAGGTTACGCGTGCGGTGCTGAAGCTCGGCGACGAGAACCTTCATCCGCTCGGCAGAGGCTTTTTCCTCGGTAATATCGCGGCCGATACCGCCGATCTGCTTGACGTTTCCTTCCTCGCCGAAAAGCGGGAAATCCGCGTTCCGCAACCAGCGGATCTCGTGGTCAGAGGCGCGCCTGATGCGGTACTCGAATTCGACGCGCTCGCCATTCCGCACCCGGCCGATCTCGGAGAGCGCCTGTTCCCGATCTTCGGGAATGATCAGTTCCGCCCAGCTTCGGAAATTGTTGCCGGTCATCGCCTGCTCGCGGTCGACACCATAGATGGTCTCGAAGGCCGGCGTCAGATAGACCCATTGCAGCGTCTCCGCATCGCGGATCCACAATACGTCGGTGGAGGCTTCGCCGAACAGGCGGAACTGCTCCTCCCCCTGCCGCAGAGCTGCCTGCGCCTGTTTTCGGGCCGAGATGTCGATGCAGAACTCGGCGACCGTGCCGTCGCCAAGATCGCGACCGGCAAACAACATCCAGCGACGCGTCCCGTCGGCGAGAAAATACTCCTTCTCATAGGGGCCGATTTTGCCCGTTTCTTGCAGAACCTCCATCTGGGCCTCGCTCTCGGCGTGGTGCTCCTCCGGGGTCAGCCGGCGCCAGTGCAGGTCGCCGCGCTCCATTTGCGAGCGGGTGTAACCCGACATCTTCAGGAAGACTTCGTTGGCGTCGAATATGACACCATCCTGATTGAGGAAAATTACGCCGACCGCATCCGTTTCCAGGACTCGCTGCAGGCGCTCCTCACTGCGTCGAAGCGCAACTTCAGCCTCGTAAGTGGCGGTCAGGTCGGTGAAGGTTACGACAGCACCGCTGATATAATTGTCGACGCTGCGGTAAGGCAGGGCGCGTGCGGCGTAGTGCCGGTTGTTGGTGGGATCGCTGACCTTTCGGTCAGTAGGCACAAGCGTTCTGAGAACGAGGCGAACATCATCCAGCAGTTCCGGATAGGCGACGCGAGAGACGACATGGTCGAGCGGCCGGCCGACATCGGTGTCGAGCAGATGGAATATTTCGGTCGCAGCCGGGGTAAAGCTCCTGACGCGCAGATCGTTGTCGAGGAAAACGGTGGCGATCTGCGTTGCCTCGAGGAGGTTCTTCAAGTCGGAATTGGTCCGGTCAAGTTCGGTAACACGGTGGGCAAGCTCGCCGTTGACCGTCTGCAGTTCCTCGTTGACCGACTGCAGCTCTTCCTTCGAGGTTTCCATCTCCTCATTGGCCGACTGCAGCTCTTCGTTGATCGACTGATATTCTTCGTTGGAGGATTTGAGCTCCTCGTTTGTCGATTCCAGCTCCTCGATCGTCGCCTGCAACCGGTCACGAGTGACGCGCAGATCGGTCTCGAGACGTTGGACGTGCTCTTCGCTCGTCAGCCTTCCGCCATCGGGCGCAGTGCCTTCGGCCACCTGCCCCGCGTCTTGAAACAGGACGATCAGCGAGGTGACGTCGCCGCTGCCGAGCGGTTCGACGATGATGTTAACGGCGTAGGTGCGGTCATCCTGGCGCAGCAGCACCCGTGGCACCTCGACCTTGACGGCTTCCGTCGTCGCACGCTGCAGGGCCGAACGCATGTCGAGTCGGAGGTCGCGATGGGCAAGGCTCAACAGGTTGAGCGTCGCCGTCCCCGACGCCGGTTCGAGATAGCGGCCTGTGCGTCCGGAGAAATGCAACACGTCGTAATGCGAATCGACGACCACATAGGCGGGGGCGAAGCGCTCGGCGACGACCTCCGCCTGCCGGCTGATCGTAGCCGACAGCCGCCCGGTCTGCAGCATCGGAGCCGGTGCCGAAAGCGGATGGTCGGGGCTCCGCGGGCGCGGACTGAGCGGGAAATCGGGAATAATGCGAGTGGCCGTTTCCAGCCTTCGAAACAGCCGATTTTTGCGGTCGACGGGTGCAAAAAGCTTGGCGTGGCGGGTGACGTTTTCCGAAGAACCCAAAAACAGGATGCCGCTTGGCCTGAGGGCAAAGTGGAAGATCGGGATCACCCGGTTTTGCAGCTCACTGTCGAGATAGATCAGCAGGTTCCGGCAAGACAGGATGTCGATGCGCGAGAATGGCGCATCCTTGACGATGTTGTGCGGCGAGAAGATGCACATTTCCCGCAATTCCTTGACAACGCAATAGGTGTCGCCTTCACGCACGAACCAGCGGGCCAGCCGTTCGGGCGGTACCTGTGAGGTTATCGCCGCGGAATAGCGGCCGCCACGCGCGATCCCCAGCGCGCGCGCGTCAAGATCGGTCGCGAATATCTGCACATCCGGGGGGTAATCCATGGTGGCCATATGCTCGCGTAGCAGCATGGCGATCGAGTAGGCCTCCTCGCCGGTGGCGCAACCGAGCACCCAGACGCGCAACTGGTCTCCCGGCTCCTTGCCTTCGAACAGCCTAGGAATCTCGCGCTCAAGCGCTTCGAACTCGGCCGGATCCCTGAAGAACTGCGTCACGCCGATCAAAAAGGTCCTGGAAAAGGTTCTGGACCTCGTCGCGGCTGGCGCGCAGCCGCTCGATATAGGCCTCGATGCTGCCGATCTGCAGCACCTGCATGCGTCGCTGAACGCGCCGCGTGAAGGTGCCGCGCTTGTATCCGTGGAAGTCATGGCTGGTGACATTGCGGAGAATGGTGGCAATCTGCGTGATCTGCGCCTCGATCGCGCTTGGCGGTTCGTCATCGAGACCAGCGTCTTCTTCCTCGGTCACATTGCCGGCGTATAGCGAGATATGCGTTGCAATCCCCTGTGCCGCCAGGCGCAGGTCGGCAATTGCCAACGCCCCTCCCCCTTCCTCGGGAGATCCACCATCGGCGCCTTCGCCTGACTCCACAATCGACAGGCCGCCAAATTTCTTGGTCGCCGCCACACCGGCTGTTCCGTCACTCTCGAGCCCCCTGAGGACTACGGCAATGGCACGCTCCTGGGCATGCTCCGCGAGTGAGATCAACATCGTGTCGATCGTGCCCCGATGGCCGATCGGCTCCGATGCCGGCCGAATGCGGATGTGACCGTCTTCGAGGGTCATCATATCGTCCGACCCGCCGATGTAGATATGATTTGGAACAATCCGCTCTCCATCGACTGCGACCGTCACCGCCAGTCGATCCTGCCGACCGAGCATATCAAGAACGGCAGCGGCATCGACCCCTTCCTGACGCACCGCCACAAGGTAGGATGCACCGAGGTCTGGGTTGATCTGCGAGAATATCTGTTCGAGTGAGCTAACAGATTGCGCACACACGGCTATGCCGACGATCACGACCGGCTGTTCGTGGCGGCCCTGGTCAGGCGCGCTTGCCTGCTGCTCCATGCTTTGCTGTTCGTCGTACGCCATCATCGATCCATGCCTCTGCTGCGCCGACTCTAGACGTTCGGCACAGCAGAAAGATACAACTTTATCAGCTATCTTGGAAACGCGATGCGCGACCGAGGCGCAGAGACGTCAGGGCAGCTTGCCGCAAAGTCTCCGAATACTGCTTGTACTCGACAGCCCTTGCCTCGTAGAGCTCGGCGACGGCGGGGCGGCCGGTGTCGCGCGCGTCCCGTGCCATCCGCTCCACCAGCGTCAGCCGCTCCTCCATCACCCGCATGGCAATCCTGATCGCCGCGTCGAGCTCATCGATATGCGCGACCAGCGCGTCGGCGGTATAGGCGTGGCCGATCTGACAGCGAAACCGCAGCGGCTGTGAGCCGCGAACCTCGGAAAGCACGCCGTGACAGTCGGGACAGGTTAGGGCAGTCGGAGAGGCGATCTTGCGAAGTTCGGCACTGCCAAGTCGTGCGCCAGCCGCAATATCGACTTCCAGCCGCAGACCGTCCGATGGCGAACCGCAAGCCGGCCCGGCATCGCTTCCCGCGATGCCTGCGAGGAGCTTGCCAAGGTCAGCCGCAGGGGCCACATGATCGACCTCCACTGCCTCAAGCGCCGCCAAGGGCATCTGGTCTGCCTCCGCGTCGAGCGGGTGCTGCACTACGGTCGTCCCCCCATTGGTTTTGATCGCGTGCAATCCTGCCGCTCCGTCGTTCAGCATCCCGGTCAGCACGAGCCCGACCACCCGCGGGCCGAAAGACAGGGCAGCAGAGCGAAACATGGGATCGATCGACGGCCGGACCATGTTTTCCCGGGGGCCGGCACCGAACTTGATCGTCTCGCCCATGAGCAACAAGTGGCGATCGGGTGCAGCGAGATAGATGTGGCCCCCGCTCGATCGGCTGCCCGTCGATCGCCTGCGTGACCGGAAGCTTGGACCGTGCCGATAGGATCTCCGGCAGAAAGCCCGGAGAATTCGCGGGAATATGGGTACTGACGAAGACGCTTGCAGGAAGGTCGGCGGGCAAATCAGCGACCAGGGTTTTCAAGACAGCACTGCTCCCTGCCGACCCGCCAATCGCAATGATATCCTTGGTCGCGCTGGAAGACATAGATTTTGACCTTTCCTGATCAGGTTCAACAACCGACGAGCCCTCTTGGTTCCGCCGGGCACCCGGAATCGCTCCGCTCGTTGCTGCATGCACCGCCGAAAGCTGCAGATTCCCGGAGCCCGACTGGGGTGATCAATTCAGAGGCTGGGACCCTGCCCGGCCAAAGAGCGCGACGGCGATCTTTTCGAGCTCGGTCGGTTTCTCGCAGAGAGCAAACCCTCGATACTTTGCGGGGATGTGTGACGGGTCGTAGCCGGTCGCAAAGACAAAATTGATCTCTCGTTCCTCCAGTTCATCGGAGACAGCAAATACCAGCTCGTCGCCAAGAAAGACGTCCAGGATCGCCGCATCGACGCGTTCGCGATTGATGAGGTCAAGCGCGCGGCCAACATTCGCCGCAGGGCCAATGACGGTCGCGCCGAAATCCTCCAATTGCCGGCGGGTCTCGTCGGCAAGAAAATACTCGTCCTCAACGATCAGGATACGCTTCCCCGAGAAGAGTTTCGTGTAATTGCCTTTTTCCACTGGGTTCTTTCCAATCGGGCCGGAGGTCAAAGAGAGCGGCGGACTCCGGGCGGCTGCCGTACCGGCAGACCAGCCAGGACCGTCAGCAGCTCTCGTTCATCGCAGGGTTTGTTGAGACAGGGCATCATGCTGAATGGCTCGGGAACGGAATCGCAGTCGTAACCCGTGACGACAACGAAGGGGATTCCTTGCTCGGCAAGCCTCTCGGCCACCGGGTGGGCCATTATCCCACGCAAGTTGATGTCGAGAATTGCGGCATCAAGTTCGGACGCGCGCTCAGAGACGAGCTTCAAAGCGCCGGCGACATTAGATACAGGCCCGGCGACTTCGGCTCCTGCGTCCTCCAGCGCCATGACCATGCTGGAAGCGGCGAGGTACTCGTCTTCGACGACCAGGTAGAATCGCCCCGCGAACGAAAATGGTCTTTGCATGATCCAGCTCCTTCGCATGCCGAACTCCCGCTGCGGGCGAAAGTTGCGCCGTCGAACGGATAATAGCTTCACGATGTTCCGGCCGTGACAGAATCTATTCGCGTCCTTTTTGCCCGCGTATGGGGGGTGCTAAAATGGGCGCGTGATTGACGGTGTTTTTCCCAGCGCTCCTTGCACCGTTTAACGGGAATCCCATCAGGCGCTCGTACTCAGCTTCCGGAATGCCGTAGGAGCCGTGAGCTTTGAGAATGAGTCCGGCCCGGTCCACAATGATGACCTTCCCTCGTAAGGACCTGATGAGCTTCTCGCCCTCCAGGACGTGGAGCGCGCCCGTCACGCCGGAACGCCTGACGCCGAGCATGAAGGACATGTATTCGTGAGTCAGATGCAGCACCGGGTTGTCTGTTCGGTCGAGGAGCATCAGCAACCAACGCGCCAGTCTCTGTTCTATGGAGTATCGTCCGTTGGCCAAGGCGGTGTAGCTGATTTGAATTCCGAGCGCTCGCGAAAAGGAATGTGAAAGAGAGCGCAACTGCGGGGCTCGGTGCGTAAGACGAAGGAAACTATCGACATCGATGCGCTGCGCGGTTCCTTCGATCTGCACCATAAGGTTGTAAGGCGTTCGCCAATCGCCCTCCAACAACCCGGCACCGGTCACGCCTTCACGTCCGATCAGGCCGGCTTCGACCTGCCTGCCATCGAGAGACGCGGCGACAAGGGAAACGACACCGGTTTCGATGAAGGACACCGTTGTTATTTCTACAAACTGCTGCTCGAGGACCTCACCTTGGATCAGCTGCACCGGCTTCAGATGTGGCCGGATGATCTCGCTTTCGCGTCGAGAAAGCATCGAAAGGATCAAGTTCTTTTGGCCACCCGCCGCCTTTTCAATTGAGCGCCGGCAGTCGGAAAGCGCATCGTAAACCGCGCTCTTGTCCAACGGCTTTTCCACGAAAATGCGATCGGCAAAACGCGGAGGAACAACGTCTCGGCTGTAGCCGGTTGCAAAGAAGAAGGGGATATTGCGCCTTGATAGCTCGTCGGCAACCGGAAATACCATGGTTCCGGCCAGATTGATGTCCAAAATGGCAACGTCGATTTGGGAGGAATCATCAATATATTTCAGTGCCTGCTCGACGTTGGGGGCAGGGCCGACAATCTTGACGCCGATTTCGCTCAGGTTGGAAGCGAGATCACTCGCCAGCACATAGTCATCCTCGACGACCAGGACAACCCTTCCCCGAGGTTTGTCAAAAGCCGTATTCATGCGGATCTGTCTCCCAGCGCCATGTCGATTTATACTGGAAACGTTCGCGTTGCGCACCTGTTCCGAAGCGGCACGACCGACCATCGACCGTAGGTTCGCCGATAGCCTCAATAAGCTGAGGCTCCCCGAGCGCGCCGCGCTTTTGCGCCATGTCGTCGCCCGCGAAAACTTCCGTGCTCTATAAGGTCAGCTGCACCTTGCAAGCAGCCGTACGGTCACCGGCAAGGATGAAAGCGGCGTCGGCCTCTTCGAGGGGCAGGCTGTGACTGATGATTGGCCGCACGTCGATCTCGCGACTTGAGATCAGCGCGACGGCGGCGGCGAATTCCTCGTGGAACCGCTGCGTGCCATGGATATGGAGTTCCTTGCCGACGATGGCGTTGAGCGGGACCGGAATCTCTCCCGTGACACCGACCTGCACGATCGTGCCGCGCGGCCTGATGGCGGCAATGGCGCTGCGGATGGCGGGCGCGGCGGCCGAGCATTCGAAGACGAGATCGAAATAGCCCTTCCCCGTCTCGAATTCGGCAAGCGCCGCACCCTCTCGAGACACATTGATCGTCCGGCTCGCCCCCATCGCCTCTGCCCTCTCCAGTGCCGCATTGGCCAGATCGGTCACGACGATTTCGGCCGCGCTGTGATAGCGGGCGGCGGCAACCATCAGGCAGCCGATCGGGCCGGCGCCTGTGACGAGGACGCGCTTGCCCGAGATCTCTCCCGCACGCGATGCCGCGTGCAGGCAAACGGCCAAAGGCTCGCTGCAGGCGGCTTCCGCGGCGGTCGTCGCCGCTCCGACTTCGAAGCACTGCCTGGCCGGCACCACCAGCCATTCCCGGAACATGCCCTGCTCATGAGGCAGGCGCATCGCGCTGCCCATGAAACGCATGTCGAGGCAGTGGATCGGCAGTCCCTTCCCGCAATATTCGCATTCGCCGCAGGGCTGGCTGGGGTTGACCGCCACCAGCGTTCCGGGTTTCAGGTCTGCCCCCTCCCCTGCCCTCTCGACGATTCCCGATGCCTCGTGACCCGGAATGATCGGCTCGCGCACCCGGATCGGTCCGAAGCCGCCATCCTGATAATAATGCAGGTCGGAGCCGCAGATGCCTGCGGCTGCCATTTTCAGCAGCACCTCGCCTGGGCCGGGAGCCGGAACGGTGTCGGTCTCCACCCTGAGATCGCCCTTTTGGTAAAGCCGTGCCAGACGTGTCCGCATCATCGCCCTCCTATCTCAACAGTCCGAGTTGCTGCGGCAGCCAGAGCGATACGGCTGGGATGAAGGTGATCAGGATCAATGCGAGGAAGAGCGGCACCAGCCAGGGCAGGATCGCCATGGTGGTGCGTTCGACCGAGAGTTTCGCGACTCTGGACAGCACGAACAGCACCATGCCGAGCGGCGGATGCAACAGGCCGATCATCAGGTTCAGCGTCATGATCAGGCCGAACTGAACCGGATCGATACCGAACCTGGCGACAATCGGCAGCAGGATCGGCACGAGGATCGTGATTGCGGCGATCGTATCCAGGAAGCAGCCGACGAAAAGCATCAGCAGGTTCACGAGGATGAGGAACACCCATTTATTGTCGGTGATCGACAGGATTGCATCGGAAAGCAGCTGTGCGGCCTGGCTGACCGTCAGCAGCCATGCGAAGACGGAAGCCGCGGTGACGATGAAGAGAACGGATGCCGTCGTCTCGATCGTATCGAAGCTGGCCTTGGCGAGCGTCGAGAACGTCATAGTGCGGTAGCGCACCAGGCCGAGGAACAGCGACCAGAGCACGGCGGCGACCGCGGCTTCGGTCGGCGTGAACCAGCCCATCGTCATCCCGCCGATCAGGATCACCGGGGTCATCAGCGCCATGACGGCGGAAAAGGCGAAATACCAGTCGAGCGCCAGAAGCACGAGAAGGGCGATGCCCGTGGCCGCATTCATCGACAGCCCAGCCCGCATCATCAGATAGATCGCCACGGGCACCATCAGCACGACGAGGATCTCCAATCCGGCCGACAGCAACTGCCTGACGTCGAAGGGTGCGTCCGAGCCCCAGCGCTTGTAATAGGCAAAGGCGGCGACGGTGACCATCATCAGCAGCGTCATGACGACGCCGGGCAGAACGCCGGCCATGAACAGAGCGCCGATCGAGACATTGGCCATCATGCCGTAGATCACGAAAGGCAGCGACGGCGGGAAGATCGGCCCGAGCGTGGCCGACGCCGCCGTCACGCCGACCGCCGCTTCGACGGGATAGCCGTGATCCTTCATCGCCTTGATCTCGATAGTGCCGATCCCGGCCGCATCGGCAAGTGCGGTGCCCGACATGCCGGAGAAAATGACCGAGCCGATGATGTTGACCTGCGCCAGCCCGCCCTTCATCCAGCCGACGAGCGCGACGGCGAAGGAATAGATGCGGCCGGTGACGCCCGCCGAGTTCATCAGATTGCCGGCGAGGATAAAGAAGGGCACGGCCAGAAGCGGGAAGCTTTCGACACCGGCGATCATGCGCTGGGCGACGATTATGTCAGGGGCGATGCCGTAAAGTACGATATAGAGCACGGATGCGACGGCCATCGAAATGGCCACAGGCACGCCGACAAGCATCAGCAGCAGAAACGAACCAAGCAGCAGCAACATCGGATTACCCTTCGACGGTCTGGAATTCTTCCGGCCGCTCCAGGACGGAGTAGCCGCGGCGCATATTGGCGATGAAGACGATGACCGCGCGGATCAGCATCAGTACGAAGGCAACAAGGACGGAGTAAAAGACGATATTGCGCGGCAGCTCGATGGTGACCATCTGCTCGTCGGCGACGATCTCGACGTAACGCCACATCAGATAGCAGCCATAGGCGAAGAAGCCGATGCGGACGATATCGACGAAGGTCGCGAGCACGCGCGCCAGACCCGCCGGCATATAGTGATAGAACACATCCACCTGAATGTGCCGCGACATGCGCACGCACATGGCGGACCCCAGGAAGACGACGCCGATCAGGCAGTTGATGGCGATTTCCTCGGTCCAGGCGTAACTGTCGTTCAGCACATAACGCGTGAAGAACTGCACGAAGACGCAAGCTGTCATCAGCCAGAAGACGATCAACGTGATCCAGTCCTCGATGGCATAATCCGCGACATTTGCAGTCGGCGCGTGCCCTTCGAATTCGTGGCCGATTTCCTCGGCCGTGATTGGCGTGTGAATTTCTTGCGACATGATCGGCCTTGTTCCTGTTGGGGAGGATGGCGCGGCGCGGGCGGCGCGACCTTTAGTTCGTTGAGGCAGGCGCTGCCCCTCATCCGGCTGCCGCCACCTTCTCCCCGCACGCGGGGAGAAGGGACATGCCGCAGCCTCTCGGCTCGCCCCGGCCTCTCGCCTGGCACGTCCCCTCGCCCCGTTTACGGGGAGAGGGTTAGGGTGAGGGGCAGTCTTCGCTGACGAGCTTACTGAATCGCCCGGATCGCTTCCCAGTCGGACTTCTCGTAGCCGAAGTCCTCGAACTTGACCTTCTCCATCACAGTCTTCTCGAAGTCGGACTTATCGACTTCGGCGACATTCAGGCCCTTTTCCTTGAAGGTTGCGACGAGGCTGTTCTCCTTGCCGGCGATTGTCTTGGTGGTGCGCTCTGCCGCCTGCTGCATCACCTCACCGAAGATCTTCTTGTCCTCGTCGGAAAGCTTCGCCCACAGCTGCTTGGAAACAACCGTGTTCAGGTGGTCGACGATATGGCCGGTGAGAATGATGTTCTTCTGGACTTCGAAGAACTTCTTCGCCTCGATCGTCGTCAGCGGGTTTTCCTGCGCCTCGACGGTGCCGTTCTGCAGAGCAAGATAGACTTCGGCAAAGGCGATTGGCGTCGTGTTGGCGCCGCAGGCACGCGGCATGGCGAGATAGGCCGGAACGTCGGGCACGCGGATCTTCAGGCCCTGCATATCAGCGCATTTGGCGATCGGCTTGTTCGAGGTCGTATGGCGCGTGCCGTAGTAGCTGACGGCGGCGATGTGGTTGCCGGTCTTGTCTTCATAACCCTTGGCGAGGCGCTTGAAGACGTCGCTCTTCGTATAGGCGATCAGGTGATCGGGGCTGCGGAAGATATAGGGGAAGTAGGTGACACCGATCGGCTTATAGTCGCGCGCCGCAAAACTCGACCCCGATATGATGATGTCCACGGTGCCGAGCTTGAGGCCCTGGTTGATGTCGGCTTCCTTGCCGAGCTGCGAGGCCGGATAGACCTCGATCTTGTAGCGTCCGTCAGTGCGCTTGGCGATCTCCTCCGCGGCCCAGACGGAATCGGTGTGGAAGGGCTCGGACGTTTCATAGACATGTGCCCATTTCAGCACTGTTTGGGCGTGGGCGATCGCCGTGCTCGCCATGATCGCGGCTGCGGTGCAAAGTATCGTTGCCAGTCTGCTCTTCATCGCTCTCTCCTCCGAGCTCGGTTAAGTCTTGACGGTTCCTTTCGCGCGCCCCTGAGCGGAGCCGCGCTTCTCCTCTCCCGAAAACTCCTCCCCGAAGCTCTCGGAAAACCTCTTCTGTGACATGGTAAGATGGGTGCGCATGGCGGCCTTTGCGCCCGCTGCATCGCCGGCGGCGATCGCATCGCGAATGGCCCGATGTTCGTCGAGAGCGCTGCGCCATGTCGTCGGCCCCTCGAAATGGCTGGCGAGCCTGGCGAAATAAGGGGTCATGCGCATGTCGAACATTTCGCCCGTCACCCGGATCAGCGTCGCATTGCCGACGATGGCGGCAATGCCGGTGTGGAAGGCACGGTCGGCGGCAAGCACCGCGCTCGCATCATTGACGCCGCCGCTCATGCGCATCAGCGCCTCGTCCAGCACGGCGATGCCGTCCGGCTTGGCGCAGCCCGCCGCTTCTTCGGCAATGGCACATTCGATGATGGCGCGCGCCTGCAGCAATTCGAAAGGTCCCTCCACCGGCTCGCGTTCGCTTGCCGCGGCATTGGCGCTATGCTGGCGCACCACATATATGCCGGATCCCATGCGGATGTTGATGAGGCCTTCGACTTCCAGGACGATCAGCGCCTCGCGCACCGTCGGGCGTGATACGGACAATTGCTCCGCCAGATCGCGCTCGGCCGGCAGCCGCTGGCCGACGGCAAGCTCGCCGCTCGCGATCATTAAACGAATCTGATCCGCTACCTGGCGATAGAGGCGGCGTGATTCCACTGGCGAAAACATCACGGTCTCCCTGGCGGCTTCTCCTCAAGCCGCGGTTGGTCAACTGGCCTGACCAATTAACGCATCGATACCATTCCTCGGGTTGTGCGTCAATACGCCGCATAAACGCAGAACACGAATGCTGCTGTTGAGGCCGGTCGCTCTGACCGGGTCGGCGGGTGGTTGCGGAGTGCTGGGAACCTTCGCGGCCATCCAGTGTTTTGGTAGCCGATTTGGGAGCATGATGATGAATTATCTCTGGCTTTTTGCGGTGGCGGGAGGAGCGGCCCTTCTGGGCGTTGCTCTCTGCTTCGGAATGATCAAGCAGGATGGCCGGCGCTCGATCGCCGCCATTGCCGGCGCCTTCGTGGTTGCCATCGGCGCCCTGGGAGTGGGTGTCTATGTCGCCACCGCCCCGACGGCGCCCCTGCGTGCCTCCGATAGGGAGGGCTCGCAAAACAGGCTTCCGGCGGCCGCCACGACTGAAAAGGATCTGCCGGGAAGGTGACTAAAGCATGTTCGCGCAAAAGCGTGCAGCGGTTTTGCGGCAACGACATGCGTGAAAACAAAGATCTAAAGCGCGAGAAGCGAATCGGAAAGATCGCGACGCCGCTTTAGGGCCGCCCGCCCAATACGGCGAGCGGGCTCGCCACCATCGGCAGGAGGTGCACCATGGCGGGTTTTGCGGTTATTCAGGAGCGTGCGTTCGCCGCAGCGCTCAAATCAATGACGGACGAAGAGCTTTTCCGCCTGATGGCAAAACTGGAAATGCGTAGCCAAGGATCGGGCCGATCCTCTTTAACAGACGAAACCTTCGTCAAGATCGTTCTCACCGAAAGCGCCATCGAAAGGCGTTTCCCAGGCCAGATGCTGAGGCCTTACAAGGAATGGCAAGTGCGGCTGCGACGGCAGGAGGCCCATCAGTGGGCGGCAGCTCGTGCGCGGGGCGGTCGGGCGATTTCGGGTGAAGCGGGGCCGGAGACGCCTGGGAGGTCATAGGCATCGGCCGCGAAAGCTTCGAGGGCCCGGCGGTTGCGGATGATCACCAGGCCGCGGGTGGAATAAATGAGATGCTCGCCTTCCAGGATGTGTAAGGCATCGGTAACGCTCGACCGCCTGACGCCAAGCACCGTCGCGAGATGCTCATGAGTAATGGCAATCTCCTCGCCGTTCAGACGATCATTGCACATCAGGATCCACTTCGCCAATCGCACGTCGATCTTGTGTACGGCGTTGGAGAGCGCGGTGTGGGCGACCTGCGCGAAGAAGTTATGGAAAAAATGCGAGAGCAGCGGCAAGACCGCGGGATTCTCACGCAGAAATCCTGCCAGGGCAGCGGTCTCGACGCGACGTCCATGGCCGGCGACCTGCATCGTGATCTCGAAAGGGAAGCTATTCCCTTCCATGATAAGGGCCGGCGGCGACACGCCGTCCCTGCCGACAAGGCCGATCTCCGCGCTCCTGCCCGCGGCAGATGCCGCTACCACGGAGGCTATACCGTTTTCCAGAAAGTAATAGTGACAGACCGGCATGCCGGTATGAACGAGACGCAGATCGCGCGGCAGGATGAGCGGCTCGAGTACCGTCTCGAAGGCCAGAAACTCGGTATCCGTCAAATGCGATAGGATGAGATTTTGGGTGCATCGCATGGCCCTGTCCCTTGCTTGGCAAGAGCACATCGCTCTTAGCCGCCAGCGCCATAAAATCTGCTGAAGATGCCAGCAATTATGGACCCCGGGAGGAGAGATTGCAAGCCGCCTGGCGCTGCCTGCATCGTCGAGCAGGTTGCGCAGACCCAAGGCTTTTGTACGCAAGCGCACGTCGGACCGAAACTGCCGTGGCAGGTGCTAATGTAGCGGAATGGAATTCCGGGAGTGCGCTGGTATGGATCAATATACCTTTCCGGGCGACGACGCAGAAATCTATCGCCACATCGTCGAGAGTGCGCTGGACTACGCCATATTTGCGATGGATCTCGAGGGCACGGTGGCGACGTGGAGCACCGGCGCGGAACGCCTCTTCGGTTATTCAGCACCGGAAATCCTCGGACAGAACAGCGCCGTGATCTTTACCTTCGAGGATCAGCTCGCCGGTGCAGCGCTCAAGGAGATGAGGCTTGCTCTTACCGCCGGACGTGCCAGCGACGATCGATGGCACGTCCGAAAAGACAACAGCATGTTCTGGGCCTCCGGGCTGATGATGCCGCTTCGTAACGACACCGGCCAGATCTACGGCCTGATGAAGGTCGTCCGCGACCGCACACGAAGGCTGCAGCAGGACGAAGCGCTGCGCGCCAGTGAGGAGCGCCTGCAACTTATTCTCAAAAGTGCGATCGACTATGCAATCTTCGCCTTCGATCGGGAAGGAATGATCATCAGCTGGAACACGGGAGCCTGCCGGATCTTCGGCTATGAGGAACAGGAGATTCTCGGGCGCGACGCGCGTATTCTATTTCTCCCGGAGGACCGAGAAGACGGCGCACCGGAACGCGAGATGAAGGCCGCGCTGGGGCACGGCCGCGCGGAAAACGAACGCTTCCACTTACGTAAGGACGGTTCGACATTCTGGGGCAGCGGATTGACGATGCCGCTGCGTGCCCATCACCATGGTGCCGGCTTTCTCAAGGTGCTCCGGGACGACACCCAGCGGCACTCCGCCGACGAACATCAGCAGGTGATGATGCGGGAGATGAGCCATCGCATCAAAAACAGCCTCGCGCTGGTTGCGGGAATGCTCGCGATGCAGGCGCGCTCTACGAAACACCCGGACGTCGAGCAGGCCCTGCGTGACGCGGAAGCACGCGTCGGAACGATCGCCCAGGTGCATGATCAATTGTGGCGGCAGCCGCATATCGAAACGGTGGATCTCGCCGACTTCCTGTCGAGTCTGTGCCAGCGCCTCGAACAGTCGACCTCCCTCCACACCGTCTCCGTCGACGCGGATCCATGCATTGTCGATGCCGACCGTGCCATCCAGATCGCCCTTCTGGTCAACGAGCTGGTAACGAACGCCTTCAAGCACGCCTATTGCGATGGCGGCGGCGCGGTCTGCGTCGTCGCGCGCAACAACGGCGGTGAGCTCCGTCTCGAAATATCGGACGGCGGCAAGGGCCTGCCCCCGGAATTTTCGTCCGACGAAAATGGCGGAAAAAGCCTGGGAATGAAGGTGGTGCGCGCGCTTGTGCAGCAACTGAGGGCCGAGCTCCAGATCGAAGATCGACGGCCGGGTGCGGGTTTCGTCATTCGATTGCCGAGAGATTCTTGAGCGGCCGCTGGCCGGCAACGACCTGCCGCTCACCCCATGAATTCCTGGCGCTTGTGCTCGGCGTGCGGCGCTCCGGCGTGTCGAACGAACTGCATGTCATCGAAGGACTGAGAGCCTCAGGTCGTCCGGTGTGGGGCATGGGATCAATGGTAGGTGATGGCGGCGCCGGTTTGAAGGCGCATGATCGTCGCGCGAAGCTGGAGGAGTTCCCTGAGGATATCTTCCCAGCAATCCTCATCGGCGCTGGCGATCGATGTCATCGACCTGCGGATCGTTTGAAGGAGACGGTGGAGGGCCTGTCGATCGGAACGGTCGTCGCAGAGATGCTGAAGATCATCGATGATCTGTCTGAGGACAATCCGCCGTTCTCGAAAGCTCAGGGACGAGGAACAAGCCGCGATGAGGGCGTTAGGCCGCCTCCTAATCATCATGACACGCTAACCGGTCGGCCTTGACGGCTGGCGAGCGCGCGCCTGATGTGGCTGTCGAGATTGGCAAGCTTTCGAAATCCAGATGCATGTGCCGCATCAAACCACTGAGCCTATGCGGGTTGCGGATCCCGCATTCGAACCAGGAGACAAGTTCCCGCGCAACCTGCTGCGCCGCCGGACTGCCGATTTCGCAGGACTTTTCCCGACACCATTCCTTCAGTACAGAGTGTAACATGCCGATGTCCTCGGGCTGCAGCGCCGGCTTCGTAATTCCCGAATGCTGGGTCATTTCCGCATTCCTCCCCATTACGTGAGGTGATCCTAATCTTCGGATTTTCGATTTCAATCACGGGTACGGAAGCGTACGTATGCGGGTTGCCGGGTTGATTTCCAGCCACAAGACCGTGGAACCAACGAGGTCGGATCAGGTTCGGCAGGAACGAGGAAGAACGTCGCACGGCAGGCTTGAATGTGATACGCAGGGTGCAGAAGCGGATCGCCTGAGGTTTGAGTCGCCATTAGCAGCATGATCATCGTCAAACCAAGGCTATTGTAGGCGCCCGCCATGAAATCGCTCAACCCGGTCGCCGGCAAGACGATCCTCATTATCGGTGAGTCCGGCTTTCTGTCGAACGAGGCAAAACGGGCATTGATCCGCCGCCAGGCTTCGATCGCCGGGCCTGTCGTCGTCTCCAGCGCGATGGAGCGCTTAAGCGAAGGTCTTCAATTCGAGGCGGTAATCATCGACATCAGGATTTCCGATCAAGCCATGCTCTGGCTGAACGACTGGCTCGAGACACGCCGAATCCCCTTCGTCTTTGCCCATCACCAGCAGTCGCAAGCGCCTCCCGGCGGCTTTGTGCTGAGCGGTCGTTCTTCCGATATCGATGCGGTGGCCGCGGCTTTGTTCGGACCTGATGCCTCCTATTATCATTGAGGATGTTCGCTTCCGTACAGTTCTGCCAGGGGAGTTGTACCGGCCTTCGTCGAACGCCATTATTAAGCGGCACAATGGGAAGCTTCGGCATCAGGAAGGGCGCTATGCCTGACTGTCAGTCCAAACATCTCAAAGCACTGGATTCTGCCGATATCAGCCGCTTGCGGTCCATCTTGAATGCGATCTGCCGCGAGACCGGCGAGCCGTTGTGCGGCCCTGCGATGCAGACGATCGCCGCATTGCTGATCGGCCTCTTTCGCCACGGCGTGACAGACCCTGACAAGCTGCTATCGGTTGGCCGCCTCGCACTGACACAGAATGCGCGCGGTATGACAAAAGCCACCGCATTCAAGCCTGGCGGGCAGGTGGAGGCGCCATAGCCGAACGCGATCCGATGTTACAGCGCCAGACGCCCGCAAGGTCGAGCGTGGCGACTTCATTTGCAAAGCGAAAGGGAGAATGGCGTGAACGAGGACAAGAAGGCGCAGGCGGACATCGAAGGGACCGACAAGAAACCATCCGAGGCAACCCGCCTTCCGGCCGCCGGTCCGCATGCCAAGGACCGACTTACAGATGAAAGCAAACCCCCCGGCGCCGGATCGTTACCTGAGAAGGGCGAGCAAAGCGTTCTGCCGGGCTCGGGCTGACCAACGGCCGCCTGCATGAAGGATCAATGGAACCCGATGGCGCGGCCGAAGTTCGGGGAGATGGAACCGAACCACGACATCAGCAAATTTGAACCGACGACCAATCCGGCGATCACTGGATTGCTCGGCCGTTGCCCGCGATGTCAGCGGGGCCATCTGTTTGCGACTTATCTGAAGCTCGCACGCCACTGTGATGTCTGCGGCCTGGACTACTCCTTCGCGGATCCGGCAGATGGGCCCGCTTTCTTCTCAATGAGCATCGCCGCCGTGCCCGCCCTCGCCTTCGCCCTATGGATCCAATTGGCGTTCGAGCCGCCGATCTGGGTTCATCTTCTGGTCACCCTCCCGGTGACCGCACTTGCCTGTGTCCTCCTTCTGCGTCCGCTCAAGGGCTGGCTCGTCTGCTCGCAATTCTTCCATAAAGCGGAAGAGGGCAGGATTGATGCTGACTGGCACGCGTCAGAAGCCGAGCGGAAAAGCAAAAACTGATCGGCGCAGCCGCAAGATTCCAGGCAGGTCCGTTCCAGACGTGGCGGATCGAACGTCGGTACAGGCTCAACGCGTGAGTTGAGTGCCGATCAATCGTCTATATTCCTCTTCGGCTGCACCGTAGGATCCGTGCGCCTCTTCGATCAGTCCGCGCCGGTTGAGGATAACGATCTGCCGACGGGTGGAGCGGATTAGCCCTTTGCCTTCGAGCAGGTGTAGCGCGACGGTGACGCCGGCCCGACGGACGCCCAACATCACAGCCAGAAACTCATGCGTCAGCCAGATGGTCGTGCCATCGGTTCGGTCATGCACCATCAACAGCCAGCGCGCGAGCCGCTCCTCAAGCTTGGCATGGCCGTTGGCAAGAACCGTCGAGGTCGTCTGGGCAAGCAGCGTCTGAACATAGGCAAGAAGAAGACTGCGCAGGGCGCGGCTTTCTTCCACGGCGGCAGAAAGGACGGGTGCGGGCAATTTGAAGCCGTGTCCGGAAATCTGCATGAATGTCCGGTTCGCGGACTGTTCGCCTCCGAGTATGACTGCGGCGCCGGTCATGCCCTCACGGCCGACGATTCCCACTTCGAGGTCGCGCCCGCCCGGAAATCTCGCCACGATCGACGCAAGCCCAGATTCCAGAATATAGACATTGCTGATCGGCGTATCTTCCAATTCAAGGACCAAGGGAACCTCGAGATCGAGCGGCTCCAGATAGGGCACGAGAAGTGCACGCTCCTGCGGCCCCATGGCCCGCAAAAGTTCGTTTCGAAAAGTCAATTGCTGGTGATCCATATTCATTCGCGCATCTATGGTAATGCGACCCTCTCGCGGGCGAACCTAACCATATAGAATCGTTGAGCAACACACTGTGCACTAGCGTACAAATCTGCGGCTGCTGCTGATGCGTCTGATGAACCCTCCAGCCTTACCTTGGGGCCGCTCGATGTCGTCTTCGGCGACAGATTTTGATGTTGAGAAGTGCTGATAAGCCGGAACATGCCAGATGACCGCCTAGCTCGAGCCCTCCGCCGTCGCGATCGTCCTCGATATCCATTCACGGACAAGTCTGTTTGCTCTCGCCGCCAGCTTCGTCGGGAAGCGATTGAAGCCGTGCGGGGCTTCGGGAAAGATCACGCAGTCGGCGTTGCTGCTTTGCTGCTGCCATTGCCGCGCCATGGAAAGGCTGTCGTCGATGATCGGATCGAGTGCTCCGGCGATCAGCAAGGCGGGCGGAAGCCCCGAGAGATCGGCAAACAGCGGACCTTTGGCCTCTCGCCCGTTTAGGCTCCGTGTCAGCCGCTGAAGGTTGCGGAGTGCCGATGGCCCGTCGATCACGAGACTCTTTCCGCTCGACCGCCGCAGGCTCTCCGATCCGGTCAAGTCGAAACCACCGCACATGGAAACAAATCCTGCAACTGCCTGTGCCTTGCCGCACTCGCGCAGATGAAGAAGCGCCTCCGCGGCAAGATGGGCGCCGGAGGACTCGCCGCCGAGGATGATCCGTTCAACCTGCAGTTCGGCGAGGTGCTCGACAAGCCACTTGACCGTCGTCCTGCAGCCATCGAGGGTGACGTCGAGCCGATCATCGACGGCGTTATGGAAATTCACCGCGGCCACCAGCATCCCGCAATCCCTTGCGATCGGGCGGGTGATGCCGTCATCGAGACGGGCATTGCCCATCACCCAGGCACCGCCATGGAAATGGATATAAAGGCCACGAGCGTTCGCTCGCGGCAGGATCATTCTTACGCCGACAGGACTGCCAACGCTCAAGGTAGTGCGGCCGGCGGTTTGGCCGTGACGGGCCAGCAGATCAGGAACCAGGGACTGGACCGCCCGAACCACGGCTTGGATCGTTTTGGCATTCCAGCGCCGATCGGTGTGGTAACGAGGCAAGAGACCGAGGAGCGCGTTGAGCCTTCGAGCGCCGCGCAGTTCCTGCGTGGTGAAAGAGGGCCCCGAACCGGCTTTTTTCCTGATGCTGGCCACGCTCACTTTGAGGTCAGCCCCTGGATCCTCGTCAAATGCATCCTGAGGTCCGGCAGAATCTTCTGCGAGGCGCGTTTCACCGCGCCGTCCGGACCATTTTGTGAATAGTCCGCGAAGAGCGCTACAGCCTCCTGATGCGCCGTCAGCTGTGTCGAAAGATAGGCTTGGTCGAGATTTGCCTGATCGCTTTGGCGAAGCGCCTCGAGCTTCTTGTTGTACTGGTCGTCGAGCGCTGTGGGCAGCGCAATGCCGTCCTCCTTGGCCGCATCGGCAAGCGTCGACCCTGCCCGGCCGTGATCCTTCAACATGTCGCCGGCAAACTGCCTGGCGTCCTCTGCCTTACCTTTGGCAGCTTCAATCTTGGCTGCCTCCACTTCGAACATATTCGACATGGCGGCGCGGGCGACGAAATCGGTTGCTTTGCTGCGAGCGGCATCATCGGCAGCGAAGCTGGGTACCGACGTCAACAAGAGCAGGCAAAGGTTGAATATCAGCCGCATGATTGTCTCCTCATCCTTGATTTAGCGACGTCGCAATTGCGAATGCTCCCCAACAAGCGGATGCGGGGACGGTTCCGGCGTCCATGGCAGCCGCGCCTGAATCTTCTTTTGGAACCAGGACGAGACCGTGCAGTTAGGCTGGCGAAAAAGGAGAACTGATATGGCAGAGAACGAAATTCGCGACGTCTTCGTCGTCGGTCTGAGAAATGCGCACGCCATGGAAAACCAGGCGCTCAGCATCATGAAGCCGCAATTGAAACGGATCGAGAACTATCCTGAAGTTGCCGAAAAGCTCGACCGACATATACGCGAAACCGACGGCCAGATCGTGCGGCTGGAGGAGATTCTCGATGGATTGGGCGAGGATAAATCGACCCTGAAAGATATGGCGCTTTCGGTTGCCGGGTCCGTGGCCGCTCTCGGCCATGCGGCTGCCGGCGATGAGATCCTGAAGAACGCCTTCGCCAATTTCGCCTTCGAAAACTACGAAGCTGCCGCTTATAAATCGCTGCTGGCGGTCGCCGAGGCGGGCGGATACGGAGCGGCTACGTCCGGTCTTCAGGCTAATCTGGGCGAAGAGCTGGCGATGGCGGAATGGATCAATGGCAATCTGGTCGCTCTTACGACGAAGTTCCTGTCGCTGCGCCAGTTGGGCGAGACGGCCAAGGTGTAGGCTTTCAATTCAGCGGCTCACCAGCTGACCAAAGCGGAACCGATTGACGAAGTCGGCTGGGGGCCAACCATCGCGTCCATGAACCCATAACACTGCCTGCAGTCCCGCACTCATAGGAGAGCGAATATGGCAGAAACGACGATGCAGCCGAAGGAGAACCGCCTGCTGGGCCTGTTGCCCGAGGATGAGTATGCGGCGGTTGTCGCCCATCTCGAACCCTGCGCCACACCTCGCGGTTTCATCATCGCCCCGGCCGACGCAATCATCGAGCACGCCTATTTTCCCTGCGAGGGGATAGGTTCGGTCATCAATATCTCGCCCGAGGGCAATCGTGTCGAAGCAGGGTTGTTCGGTCGCGACGGCTTTGCACCGGCGGCTGCGGTGGTCGGTGCAAGCATCAGTGTCCCGGAAGTCACCGTCCAGGTGCCGGGTTTCGCCTATCGTCTATCGATGAACGGTTGGCCCGCTGGATCTTGATGTGTCACGACAGGATCGACGGCAACGAACTTGCGCTCACGCACGAGTTCATCGCCTTGATGTTGGCGGTGCGGCGGCCGAGCGTCACCACGGCCCTGCATCTGCTCGAAGGCTACCGCTTCATCCGCTCCGTTCGCGGCCTGGTGATCGTCAGGGATCGCGCCGGCCTGGAGGACTTCGCCTCCGACGCCTATGGCAAGGCAGAGGACGAATATGAGCGGCTGATCGGACCTCTCAGGAAACCGAAGCGTGGTCCGAACGACATACCTTCCCCACGCCCGGCCTGAGCAAGCGGATCGAAGCCCGGCCGCGACTTATCTTCCGGCATACCCGCCGCCGGACCTCGCCTGCTCCGCTGGTAGAGCCCTTCTCAACCGGTTGTCCGGAACATTCCGCCTTTCGGCTGGTTCGGGAGCCGAAGGAGAGGAAGATGAACCAAGGTTCGGATCGTCGCGCTTTCGCGGTCTATATCGCAGCCATCGTCCTAGTCGGGCTTTTGATCGTGCTCGGCACTACGCTTTCGGCCGTTCCATCACGGATTGGCCTCCCTTGAAAACTCGATGCTATGATCGCTTCTGCTGCCTGCGTTCCAGGAGAGCGACGGTTCGGTCCGGGTGGACGGGCTGAGCAGTGAACAGCAGCGGAACGGCCTGAAACCCCTGTGGCTGGTCATCGCCATATTAGAGCAACAATGGTCGCCATCGCCTTTCTGCTTTACGTCTCGATCCTCGTCTACGGCGTAATGCAAAGGATGTAGCACGCGCGGGCGGAATTTCCTGGCGAACGACCGCCATCGAAGGGCAGAGCCTATTTTTCCCTGCGTCGAGCGGCCAGCCGGAGCCGGATGGCGAAGTGATCGAGAGTGCCGGGCAGATTGTCGACAGCAAGCGAGGGTTGGAGCAGCACAACATCAGCCGCCGACAAGAAGGCGCCGACGGCAAGGCTCGCAACCGTCGGTACGAGATTATGTGCCGGGCAGATGACGGGACCGGCACTGAAGGGTACGAGCCCTGCTGCCGGCAACGCATCATTCGGACCCCAGATGCTCGGGTCCATCCGATTGGCGTAGAGGAACTCGGGGTCTCGATGGAAGAATGGTGCGAAGATGATGACGCCCGTGCCACGCGGGATGATCCTGCCGCCACATTTGATATCCTCGGTCAGCTGTCTGAGGATGACGGGTGTTGTCGGCCAGAGCCGCAAGACCTCGAGCAGGCAACTGCGGGTGAAAGGACGATCGAGGTCCCCGCTCATGGCCTCTTCCACGGCTTTGCCCCAATAGCTCACATGGCAGGCCAGCATCGCCAGCGTCCTGATGACGGTAATTCCGGCCGCGTCGAAAGCGAACAGCCACTGGGCCACCTGGCTTTCCGGGGCGATCTCACCGCCTTTCGGAAGCCGGCTGACGAGACTGTGCTTGTCAGGTTCGCTGAGATAGCGACCGACCTGCTGATGAAACAGGGCAAGCTCGCGCCGGTCGACCGGGGCGGCAGAAGCCCAGTTCGCCCGTCCCCGCAGGTCGTTCAAGGTCTCGGTCAATTTGATGTCATTGCGCGCCCGCTCGCCGAGGACGAGTCGCCTGACGACCCGAAACCAGGCCTGCGAAAAAGCTGGCCAATCGAGCTCACCCGACCGGTTGGATCTGATGTCGCCCAAAAGCTGGAGGAATTCGGCGTCGATGACACCCTTGAAATGGGCGGAATATGGATGGAGCCGATCTGCTGTTGCCAATGCCTGCTCATGAGCTGGCCGAAGCTCGGCGCGCCGCGGGGCCGACGACACAAGGACGTTCTTCGGTTCGAAGTGGGCAAGGGCGGCGTGCTTTTCCGGCGTTGCGGCGGCAAACGGTTCGGGCGAAGATTGGAGCACCGTGGAGACATCGGCCGGATCCAGGAGGAGCAGTTGCGGCCGGAATGGAATAGGTAGCAGAAGAGGCGCCGGACCGTATATCTTTTTCAGCCGCTGCATCTGTTTCACGGCTTTTGCATTCCAGTCCTGGCGTTCCGCCAGATGCTCGATCGTCGGGCGGCGGATGATGATGCCCTTGGCAACCGTCGGGGCCACGATCGTCATGATCACCCGAAGCGTATCGGTCCACCCGGCACGGTTTACTCTGGGAAAAACAGCGTGGCTTCGCGCATTCATGACACTCCAGCCCGGTCGGCAGCGGCCCTCCATGGCGGAGGGGTCTGACCTGTACGTGTAGAGCCATCTTATCGGCTTGAATTTGGAACCGGGACGAGGACCTTTTGTTCCTGCCGGCCGGCCGATGAACCGACTGGGCGCTCAGTCGGCGAGATGGTTTCCGAGCATCTGCAGCAGGGACTCGCGGGCACGGCTGACGCGGCTTTTCAAGGTGCCGATCCGGCACCCGCACATCCTGGCGGCATCCTCGTAGCTCGTTCCGGCAGCTACCAATGTCAGTGCGCGGCGCCGGTCGTCGGAAAGACGTGTCAGGGCCCGCTGCAGCTCGTGCTCCCGTAGCGTCCACTCCTGGGTCGGCGCGATCGCAACCTGTTCCAGCGCCGCATCCATCCCGACCGGCTCGCGTTTTTGCCGGCGGTAATTGGTGCAGAACGTATTTCGAAGGATGGTGAAAAGCCAAGATTTGAGCGAGGTGCCGGGCTGATAGAGATGCAGCGAGTTCAGCGCCTTCAGCAAGGTCTCCTGGACGAGATCATCAATGTCGTCCTCACTGCGCAGAAACCTGCGGGCAAAGGCGCGCAATGCCGGCGTCAGTTCGACGATCTCAAGCTCGATTGCGGACTTTTCTTTGCAATGCGACGCAGGACGTACGGAAGACGAGGAAGTCATTTTTCTCTCCTGGGATGAGAGGGAAAGTTCCAGCCGTCCTATTCGTTGCCGTACGATATCGGACAAAGCGGTGTTTTGCCTGGACCGGCTTTCTCGTCGACCAGTCACGACCTCGCCCGCGACCAGCATTGCGGATAGGGAGCATTCACGACCGTACAAATGGGAACAACGGCTTTCGGCGATTGTTCGGCTGATCGCCGTCCCGACAGTCTCGGGTCGGCCTCTTCCTTGGCCGGATAGAGATGACGCCTCCAGCCACGGAGGCGTCATTTCCACGCGGAACATCCGGCCGATGCGAGAGTTGATTGTCGTCACGACACGCCACAGGAGGACTGAAATGGCAACCGAGAAGACTCTGAACGACCTGTTTCTCGATACCCTTAAGGACATCTACTATGCCGAAAAGCAGATACTGAAAGCCCTGCCGAAGATGGCCCGCGCCGCGCAATCGGAAGAGGGCAAGGCCGCGTTTCTGCAGCATCGCGACGAGACCCAGGCTCAAGTCGAACGCCTCGAGCAGGTTTTCGAGATGGTCGGCAAGCCGGCCCGCGGCAAGACATGCGAAGCCATTCAGGGCATCATCGCCGAAGCCGAGGAAATCATGGACGAGTTCAAGGGCACGGTCGCCCTCGACGCCGGCCTGATCTCATCGGCGCAGTCCGTCGAGCATTATGAGATCGCCCGCTATGGCACGCTGATCGCATGGGCAAAGCAGCTCGGCCTCAAGGATGCCGTGCCGCTACTGCAGGCAACGCTGGCCGAAGAAGAGGCGACCGACAAGAAACTCACGCGGATCGCCGAGGCTTCGGCCAACGTGAAGGGCAAGGGCAAGGCAGCCTGAGCCCGTTCATTCAGCAACGGCCGCCGCCTCGGCGGCCGTGCTTTGCACCGGCTTCTCCTGAGATCAAAGACCAAGCTGCCAGATTTCGGCGGCGATGATATTTCCCTCGGGTGCGATCAGACGCGCTGTGCTCACCCCCTTGAAGCCGGGCAGCCGCTTGGTTCCGGTCCAGCGCCCATCGTCGGCAAAGACTTCGATCGAGCCCGCATCGAGCAAGATCCGGATGGTCGACGGGCGCGCGCCGGCGGCGATATAGCGGGGCGATGGCTTGGCATTCGCCACCGAGAAGGGAATGCTCAGCCCGCCGTCGTTCAGCTGCACCGCGACCGTCGCCTCGGGATGTTCGAGATCGAGGCGGAAAGCGCTGCCGGCCTGGCCGAGGGTCAGCAGGATTTCGACGGAGCCATTGGCGAGATCGACGGTCCGGCCATCGAGAAGGCCTCCGGCATTCAGCTGGCGTTGCCGCAGGCTTTCGACGCCTGACACCGGCGGCGTGATCAGCGCACCGTCTCGCAATGCCAGCCGTCGCGGCAGGGTCATCGCCGTCGGCATGTCGATCTCTCTCGAAATATCCGTCCAGTTCGCAAGCCAGGCAATGCCGACCGGACCGGCCTCGTCGACGAAGGCCTGGAACGCGTAGGCGTCGGTGCCGAAATCCAGCTCCTGCTCGAATTCCACGGAGAAGCTGCGGCCATCGAAACGGCCGACGGTCGCAAGCGTCATGTTGCGCCGGCCGGTTGTCGGGTCGCGGCTGGTCAGCAGGCCGAAGATCAGGGCCCAGCGGGTCGTCGGATCGCTGGCGGGGCCATCGAGGGGCAGCATGCAGGGGCATTCCGCCGCCGTCATCCCGAAGCGGTTCTCGCGGTGAAGCGTGCCGAGGAAGGTCCATCCCTCCGCCGCGGCCGGATCGTCGGCTTCGTAGAGCAGGATGACGCCGCCCTCGCGGTCTCGCGTGCCGAGCAGCATCTTCCATTTGCCGTCGGGGCCTTTGAAGACGTAAGGGTCGCGGAAATCGGTCGTCAGCCCGAGCCCGGCGGGACGCGCCGGCAGGATCAGGCGCGCCGGCTCGACATTGACAAGATCGCGGCTGGTGGCGGTGAACTGAACCTGTTCCTCCGGTTCCCGGTCCTTCATATGCTCGGTGAAGAAAATGCGAAGGCCGGCTTGATCGCCGGGAAGAGCGATCGCCGAGCCGGAAAATGCCCCGCCCCGCCCGTCGGCCCGCGCGGCGAGTTCATCCGAAGGGAAAAGAAAGATCGGGAGATGCGTCCAGCGAAGATAGTCCTTCGAGACCGCATGACCCCAATGCATGTTGTTCCACCGAAGGCTATGGGGATAGTGCTGGTAGAAGAGGTGCAGCTTGCCGCCGAACCTTCCAAACCCGTTCGGATCGTTCATCCAGCCGAAAGGCGGGCGGAAATGATAGCCACCCGGCACTTCGGGGGCGGCGTTGGCAGGGCGGGCATGCAGCAGCCGGATGCCTTCTTCGAGAACCGAGGCTTGGCGGAAGGCATAGAGTACCGAGACCTCTGTTGTAGCAGGATCGTAGGAGAAGGCGGTTTCTCCGCCTCGTTCCAGCATCAGCGGCCGAAACTCGAATTCATCAGGATTTGACGTTTCGAGGGCGCCGGTCAGGTCTCCATCGACATGTGACGTCAGCCTTGCCGGGGCGCCGTCATGCGTCGCCTTGATCCAGGCATGGATCGTGCAACCCGCCGGCAGCACGGCGCTGATCGTCTCCAGCCCCGCTTCATCCGAGGGCGAAATCGCTTGGCTTGTCATCAATTCAACCTTTCACGGCAGAGCCGATAAAGGAGCTCACGAACCAGCGCTGGAATGCGAGGTAGAGCCCCAGGATCGGGATCATCATCAAAACGGAGGCGGCCATCGCCCGATCCCAGTAGATGCTGTCCTGCCCGAAGAAGGTGGCGATGGCCACCGCGATGGGGCGGGCATAATCGGTCTGCGTGACGAGGATCGGCCAGAGATACTGGTTCCAGGTCTCGATGCCCATGAGGATCGACACGGTGGCGAGTGCCGGCAGGCTGAGCGGCAGGAAGATGGAGCGATAGGCCCGGAAAAAGGATGCGCCGTCGACCTCTGCGGCCTCAAGCAATTCCTTCGGCAGCTGCGCGAAGAACTGGTAGAACAGGAAGATGTAAAGCGGGCTTGCGACCCAGGGCACGATCTGCACCGCGAAGGTATCTGACATACCCGCCCTGGAAACCATGATCACCAGCGGCATGATGATGCTTTCCTGCGGGATCACGTAGAGCGCAATCACGACGGACAGGATGACGGCGCGGCCCTTTAGCGATCCACAGGCCAATACGAAGCCGGCCATCGAATTGACGATCAGGCCGGAACAGACCGTGGTGATCAGGATGATCAACGAGTTGATGAGATAGCGTCCGAAGGCGAGTTCGCCGGAGAGGTGGCCGACCTCGGCGTAGTTGGAAAGCGTCGGGTTCGACACCCAGAAGGCCCGGAAGCTACCCATATCGGCCAGAATCTGGAACCGGTCGTCCTTGAGGCTGGCGACGACGAGCAGCAGCAATGGAGAGACGATCACCAATGCGATGATGAAGATGCAGACGGTCTGGATGGTGCGCAGAATCCTCGTGGCGGAACGCGGCTGCGCCGTGCTGGCCTGCGGGATCGAGAGAGCGATATCAGACATCGAAGCGCCTCAGGAGCTGGCGCTGGATCAGCGCGATGACGAGAACGATCACGAACAGGATGACCGAGACGGCGGAGGCATAACCCATCTTCTGCTCTTCGAAGCCGGCGCGGACCATGTAGTGCACCACCGTTTCGGTGCTGCTTTTCGGCCCGCCCTGCGTGAGGATAGCGACCTGGGTATAGAGCTTGAAGGCCTGGATGGTGGTGATGACAAGCACGAAGACATGGGTCGGCCTGAGGCCGGGCATGGTCACATGCCAGAAGCGGCGGAAAGCGTTGGCGCCGTCGATCTTGGCCGCATCGTAGAGTTCGTCAGGAATGCCCTGAAGCCCGGCGAGGTAGACGATCATCTGGAAACCATAGGCCTGCCAGGCCGAGAGCAGCACGAGCGAGAACATTGCCCATTGCGGATCGCCGAGCCAGTCGATCGGCTGGATCGCCCCGCCCGAGAGGAAACCGAGGATCTGGTTGAACGGCCCGGTGGGATACTGGAACAGCGTGCCCCAGATGACGCAGACCACGACCATCGAGGTGATTGCTGGCAGGAAGAACATGCCGCGCAGCAGGTTGCGGAACGGCAGCTTCTGATGGAGCAGCAGCGCCGTCGCAAAAGCGAGGCCGCACTGCGCTGGAATGATCCAGAAGGTGAAGCGGGACACGTTCCAAAGGGCCGTCCAGAACAGGTCGTCCTGAAAGATACGGATGAAATTGTTAAACCAGACGAACCGGACCGGCGTCGGCCGCGGCACCAGAGGCTGGTTGGTCATCGCCGTCCAGAAGGACAGGAGGAACGGCACGATCAGAAAGAGGGTCAACAGGATGACGGCCGGCGCCAGCATGGCGGCTTCCTGCATCAGCCGTCCCTTGTCGTGGCGGCGCGCCGAGGCTTTTCGAACTGATGTCGAAGATGTCGATTGCTGCAGGACCATATAGCTCCTCCTTTCCCAATTTGGCTGCCGGTCGCGCCCGGCGATGTCTGCCGGAGACATCGCCGGGCCGCGACCTGTCGACGACGAGACGCCTATTGCTCGTCGCCGAATGGCGGATAGCCGTCATTGTCCTCGATATCCTGGTCGATCTTCTTGGCGGCCGATGTCAGCGCTTCCTTCGGATCGCCGCCATTGAACACCTCGTCGACGGCCTGCATGAAGGCGGAGGTGATGGTCGGATAGGCTGGGTGCGGCGGGCGGGCGATGGCCGTCTTCGAGGCCTGCTCGAAGGCGATCGCCATCGGGCCGCCGGGAGCATAGAGCGGAGATTCAGCGGCGAAACTCTTCAGGCCGGGATAGCCGGACTGGCTTGCGACGTAAGTGCGGAACTCCTTGTCCTTCAGCAGGAAGCTGACGAACTTGCCTGCGATCTCGGGATGCGCCGACGTCTTGGTGACAGCCCAGATCCAGGTGCCGTCGGGGCTCGCGCCCTTGGCGCCGAATTTCGGAAGCGGCAGCACGACGATGTTGTCCTTCATGGTCGCGGCGGCTTCCGCATAGACCCAGTGTCCGCCGAGCGCCAACGCTGCCGGATTGCCTTCGGCGAAGAACTGGTTGGTTCCGGCCGATTGCGGCACGACCCAGCCGTTCTTGACCCATTTCTGCATCATGACAAGCGCATCGACGCAGGCGTCGTTGTCGAGCGTGCCCTCGGATTTCCAGGCCTTGCGGTCGATCAGATCGCAGCCGGCCGATTGCAGGATCGGGCCATAGGCATAGGTGATCCATTCGGTCTTGATGCCGTAGCCGCGGAAGGTGTCGATCGGCCACTTCACGCCGTCGACTTTGGAAAGCTTCTCAAGATAGGTTTCGAACTCCTCCCGGGTCCAGGCATCCTCGACGGATTTCGGGATGCGGGCGCCGATCGCTTCGAGATATTTCTTGTTGCCGTAAAGAACGACCGAGGAGTCGGTCAGGCCGATCGCGTAGAGGTCCTTATCGATCGGGTATGTGCCCTGGGCGATGTTGGACTCCGTCATGTCGTCGAGGAGATCCTTGTCGATCAGCGGTTTGATGGGCTGAAGATAGCCCGACCAGACGTAATTGGCGAGGAACGGTGCATCGAGCTCCATGACGTCGGGCAGCTGCTTGGCCATGACGGCGGCGCTGAACTTCTCGTTATAGGCATCGTGCGGCGCATAGATGAACTGCACGTCAACATCGGGATTGGCCGCCTCGAACCGTTCGGCGACCGTGCCATAGGCGGCGACAAAACCGGGATCGCCCTGGTGCATGACCTGGATGACGGTTTTCTCGGCTGCCTGCGCCCCCATGGCTGATAAGGCCGAGGACAGGACCAGAGACCAAAGTAAACGTTTACCCATTAGAATTCCTCCTCAATTGAATGGGCCTATTTCAATTTATACGGATGCCCGCTCCACCAGTTGGAACGGCAGTTTCTGCACCCCGACCGGGACCCGGTCTTCGGCAAGCAGGATTTGTGCGGCCTGGCGGCCCATGGCGCGATGGGGAAGCGCCATGGTGGTCAGCGGTGGGTCGAGACGCGAGGCGATCTCGACCTGGTTGTCGAAACTCGCAACGGCGACGTCGTCGGGAATGGACGCGCCTGTCCGGCGCAGCGCGGCATAGACCTCCATGGCAACGCGGTCATTGCCGCACAGGATGGCATCGGGGCGCCGGGAGCCGTTCATCATCGCATGCACATGCGCGGAGACAAGGCTGTGGGCCCGGTCGCTGTAGATCGCCTTGCTGACGGCGGGCAGGACGATGGCGCCGGCTCCGTCGATATCAGCCTGATCGAGCGCCTGCCGGAAGCCGAGTTCACGAAGTTCGCCGGCGAGCAGCCCCGGCAGATTGATGAAGGCGATGTTGCGGCGGCCGGCATCGATGAGATAGTTGGTAATCTCGAGCGCCGCCCCAGTTTCATCGGGCACCAGCGAAGTGACGCGGTCGTTGGCATCGCGGCAATTGATCATGACGCCGACCGCATCGGCAAATTCGGGCGGCAGGTCGACGCTCTTGTGATACATGGCGGCGTAGGCGATCGCCCGCGGACGAAAGCGCCGCATCTCGTCGAGGATCGATGCGATGCTCCGGTGGCCGCCGAGCGTCATGGCGAAGACGGCCATGTCGGCGGCGCGCACGGCGCCGTCGAGCCCCCTGATGATCTCCGTGGCAAAAGGCGAGGTGATCAGATCATCGGCGACAAGGCCGACGAGCGGCATCCAGCCCTGCCGCATGCTGCGGGCGGCGAAGTTGGTGACATAGCCGAGCTCCTCGGCGATCTCCTTGATCCGCTGCCGGGTTTCATCGGACATGCGCGCGGAGCCGCCATGTAACGCGCCTGAGACGGTCTTGACGGAAACGCCTGCACGGGCGGCTATGTCGTTGAGTGAAGCGGTCACTGGCTTGCTTTGGGTTATCGATTACCCATACCGGTATCAATCCCATTTTGATGAGTCAAGCGGGTGCAGTTCGCCGCTGTGGATCGCGTGCGCTGCGCGCCAGCCCTTTTTTACGTCATCTTCCGCTGCCTTGTCGGGTGCGGAATCCCCTCCCCGCGCGGCATGGCACGGCATCCTCCAACGCACCTCGGCAACGAGAGTGAGCTTCTCTGCGACCCCGAACCCCGCCGAAGCGGGGTTCCTGGGCAGGCAAGCCGTCAATTGTTGTGGGCTGCGCACGCTTCGTCCATCGGAGTAGCATTGCTCCTGCCGCCCTGCGTCTGGAGATTGTCGGAATTGTTCACCGGATCGGGGCACTTGACCTTGTCCGTCTTCATCGTGCCGCCGGTCGTTGAGCCGGTCGTGGTGGTATCAGTGGCCATCGGCTTCTTGGCTTTCATGTCGCCGCTCGCGCCGCCGCCCTGATCTGCCGCATTCTTGTCGATCGTGGCGCCGGCCGGAGCCGGATTGGACTGGGCGAAGGCTGATGTGGCCATGCCGATGGCAAACAGCGAAGCTGCTACGAGTTTCATATGCATTGCGATATCCTCCTTGGGAATTTTGCCTTATTGGCCTATCCACAACCTCACTGGCAGGTCATTGTTCCGCAACGGCTGCTGACAAATATGTGGCGATTGGGCGCCTTCGACCGGCAGATGCAGCAGCGATTGAACGCCTGATCGGGCGCGTCAGAGCGTCCGGTCGAACAGCGCCAGCGACTGCGCATCTTTCAGGCGAAACATCTGGGCGGGCCGGTTGCTCGCCCGGCGCATTTCGCCCTCGACCGGCTCCAGGAAATCGGCTTCGGCCATGCGCTTTCGAAAGGCCGATTTGTCGAGCTTGCGGCCGAGAAGGGTCTCATAGACCGATTGCAGCTCGCTCAAGGTGAAATGGACCGGAAGCAGATGGCCGGGCAGGCTCGAATATTCGACCTTGCTGCGGATGCGGCCGAGCGCCTCCTTCAGGAGAGCCGCATGGTCGAAGGCAAGGGACAAGCCGACGCCCTCGCCCCCGATCGGCCGCCATTCGGCCTCTCCGGCCATTCCACCCTGCCGTTCGGCGACGTCATCGGCCGATAGCAGCGCGATATAGACGATGCTGATGCTCCAGCCCCTCGGGTCGCGGGTGCGGCTGCCCGTGGTTTGCAGCTGTTCGAGATAGGGTGTCTCGACCCCGGTTTTTTCCTTCAGCACGCGCCGTGCCGCAGCTTCCAGATCCGCATCCTCGTCAATATGGATCCAGCCGCCGGGCAAGGCCCAGTCGCCGGAAAAGGGTGCGTTCGCCCGCCGCACGAGAAGCACGGAAAGGCCCGCCGGCGACAGCGAGAAGATCGCGAGATCGACGGTCGCGATCGGTTTGAAGGCGTCATTGTCATGCGATGTCATGATGCGAACATAGCATACGCGAGGCTTAGTGTAAATATCCAACTAAGTTAGTTGACATTTATCACTAAGTCATGTTTTCTCCATGTCGACACGAGCAGGGGCTCGCGCCAGCAACAGGGAAAAGGTCATGTTCGGACTGCGCTTCATCAAGACGGAACCTACGCAATACGTCATCCAATATCAAAACGGCAAAGCCATTCGTGAAGGCGCCGGTCTGGCCTTCTGGCATTTTGCGCCGTCGAGCTCGCTGGTGCTTGTGCCGACGGCGAGCGTCAACGACCCCTTCATCTTTCCGCTGGTGACATCCGACTTCCAGGAAGTGACCGTGCAGGGGCAGATCACCTATCGCATCGCCGAGCCGCGCCGCACGGCAGCACTCCTGAACTTCACGCTTGACCACAAGGGCCGCTATGTCTCGGAGGATCCGCAGAAGCTTTCGACCCGGGTGATCGACCGCGTGCAGGTGGCGATGCGCGCCGAAGTTCAGACGCTGTCGCTCAAGGAAGTTCTCGCCTCGGGTGAGGCGCTCGTCGCCGGCGTGGCGGAAGCGCTTAAGGTACATCCGACGATCGAAGCGCTCGGCCTTGAAATTCTCGGCCTGTCGCTGCTCGCCGTCATGCCGAAGGCCGAGACGGCCAAGGCGCTGGAAGCCCATGCCCGCGAGGCCCTGCTTCGCCAGGCCGACGAGGCTATCTATAGCAGGCGCAATGCCGCCATCGAGCAGGAGCGGACGATCAAGGAAAACGAGATCGCCACCGAGATCACGCTTGAGAACAAGAGGCGGCAGGTGCGCGAGGCGCAGATGGAAGCCGAACGCGCCGTGCAGGAGCGGCAGCTGCAGATCCGGCGGGAAGAAATGGCCGGCAAGATCGCGCTGGAAGAGCAGAACCGCGATCTGGTGACGCTTGCCGCGACCAACGCCAAGGCCGAGGCCGATGCCCAGGCCTATGCGCTGACGGCGATGATGAAATCCTTCGAGCAGGCCGATCCGAAAGTGCTGCAGGCGCTCGCCTCGGTCGGCATGAAGCCAGGCCAGCTGATGGCGCTCGCTTTCCGCGACCTCGCCGACAATGCGACGAAGATCGGCCAGCTCAACGTCTCGCCCGATCTTCTGCGCGAGATATTGCAGCCGCAGGAGGGCAAGGACCGTGCCGGCCTCTGACGAACGCAAGATCATCCTCGTCGTCCGCCCGACCCGCCTCGACGAACTCATCGCCCGGTTCAACACGGTGCAGCAGGCGCAATTCTACGTCGAGCATCTCGGTGCCGATTTCAGCGATTACCTCGCCGAGAACAAGCGCTACGAAACGGCGATCGCCGAGGTGGAGGCCATCCTGCGCGCCGTCGCCCGCGTGCAGCGTCTCGACCGCCGCTACCTCCCGAACTTCGTCTTCGGCCCCGACGATGTCGTCGTCGTGCTCGGTCAGGACGGGCTGGTCGCCAATACGCTGAAATATCTCGACGGCCAGCCGGTGCTTGGCGTCAACCCTGATCCTGCACGCTGGGACGGCCCGCTGCTTCCCTTCAACCCCAAGAGCCTGCCGAAGGTGATCGGCGAAGCGCTGAGGAACAAGCGGCCGATCAAACGCGTCAGCATGGCCAAGGCAACGCTGAATACCGGCGCCGTCATCCATGCGGTCAACGATCTCTTCATCGGCCCGCAAAGCCACGTCTCGGCCCGCTATGTCCTGCAGGCCGAGGAGCGCGAGGAGCGCCAGTCCTCGAGCGGCATCATCGTCTCCACGGGCATGGGCTCGACCGGCTGGCTGAAGAGCCTCTATTCCGGCTGGCTCGGAACCGCTAGCGCGCTCGGTCTCGACCCCGCTGAGCGGACGATCGACATGTCCTTCGGCTGGGACGCCGACTTCCTGCGCTATTTCGTGCGCGAACCCTTCCCGAGCCGCACCACCGGCGCCACCATTGTCGCCGGCCTGGTCTCCAATACCCGGCCGCTGACCATCGTCTCCGAAATGCCCGAACACGGCGTCATCTTCAGCGACGGCATCGAGGCGGATTTTCTGGAATTCAATGCCGGGACGCGGGCGGTGGTGACACTGGCGGAGAGGCAGGGGTTGCTGGTGGTCTGAGGGGTGGGGCAGAGGATCGGATATAGACCACTGTCCGCCGCCATTGCGACCTTCGCGATATCCCCTATTCTGCCGATCTCTCAGCGTGCAACTGGAAAGCTGACACTCTCATGAGCATTTTCGTTTTGCTGACAGGCTTCCCCGGCGTGGGGAAACTGACTATCGCGACAGAACTGAGTTCTCTCTTCCCTGCAAAGATCATCGATAATCATTGGTTCAATAATCCGATACTCCGCCTGCTCGATGACGACGGTGCGACACCGCTTCCGAAGGGAATCTGGGAGTACACCGGCAGAGTACGGCAGACGGTGCTGGATGCGATTGTCGCATACTGCCCTCACCCGGCGAACTTCATTTTCACCCATGCCGGTATCGACGGTGACGAGCGTAGCGCTCGCACTTTTCAGCAGATTTCCGACGCTGCCCGACAATGCCAAGCGCTGCTGGTTCCGATTAGATTGCTTTGCGATGAGGAGGAATTGGCACGCCGTGTTTCCACACCCGCGCGTCGTGAGCGGTTGAAGTCGATCGACGCGCAAGCCTCCAGAGAGAAATGCAGGCAAGCGCGTGTCTTCGATCCCGGACATCGGTTTACCCTGGATCTGGATGTTACTGCCAGATCCGCTGAGGCCAGCGCAGCAGCAATATGTCATCATATTTCGCGCGTTGCCGGCGGCGATTTTGGTTCGCCTTAGAGAAAGGTGCTGTGATCGCACCATCGGCTTTCACTGCTGAGCCGAAAACCGAAGCATAACGCATTGATTTCTCTGCGACGGATTTCTTTATGGAAGTAATCTGATGATTCAATTCCGTTACATCCGGGGGGGGGGGCGATATGACGCCGACGTCCCGAGAAACCTATAAGCGCCAGCGCTCAAGCAGTTCCAATTGCGGCAAGCTCAAGAGAGCCACATCCCTGAGGCGCGGAAGCCGAAGGCTGGAGCCTCGAAGGATGAGGTAGGCGGGTCAGTGTTCATTCATGCAAGGAGCGGCGTTGCGGCCTGTCCTTCGAGGCTTCGCCCTAGGGGGCTGCGCGCCTCAGGATGAGGAGCATTGGAGGATGCCGCGCTGGCGCTCGATGGAGCCTCTAGGAAGGCCGCCACCGCCGCAAGGTGGCCGCGAGCACGCAAACATTCCAAGATGCTGCAGGCGCTCAAGAGAACCTCAGTTGAGGTGCGGAATCCAAAGGCTGGAGCCTCGAAGGGGCCAGGCCGGTGCGCCGAAACCGGAAGAATGCAAGGAGTGGCATCGCGGCGCGTCTTCGAGGCTTCGCCCTACGGGCTGCGCGCCTCAAGATGAGGGGCGTTGGAGGATGCCGCGCCGATGAGAAACCTTCAGATGGCCGCAAGCGCTCAAGAGAGCCTCATCCTGAGGTGCCCCCGCAGGGGCCCGAAGGACGAGGCGGGTGCATCGAGATCGGAACAGCGCCGTCAAACTCCGGCAACGCGCCTTTGGATCAGCGCCCTCGCTAGCCCCGCGACGGGTCATTTGCGGCAGCGGCCGGTGAGACCAATCCGCGCTGCGCATGCTTCGCTCGCTCGCTGTCGGTCCTGTTCGATGTCTGGGGGGCATCCAATGAGGGAGGTTGGAGAGTATAGGGCGGCCAGGCGCTCAGGGGAGCCCGACACCGACGTGCTCGAAGGGAGGCCGACGCGCCGGCGCTTTTCGGAGGAGAGAAGCCCGGCGCGGGAGAGGGCGCCGGGCTTCAATAATGACCGACAGCATGGGAGGAGGAGTGCTGTCCATCGGGCCGACGCAGCTTAGGAGGGGACGGCGCGTCAGCTCGTTACGACGTAGGGAGGCAAGACGGCGAATTCAAGCCCGCGGTTGTGTCAATACTGCGCAGATGTAGATGCGAGCCGGGAGCGTGGCTGCGGATGCGGCGTTTGTTCATCGCCAGCTGTCAGCCCTGGTGCGATGTTGTCCGTGGACAACCAGTTGCAGCCAGCCGCACTCTATTTGCTGTCTTTTGGATGCCGGCACTCACTCAAGTGCGTAGCAATACCCAACAGTCCATCCGGCGGTGCGTAGCGCATGGCGGCCCCGCGGTATGCGGTGCAATGCTTCCCTTCATCTATTAAGTGCCGATGCGTCTGTCCCTATTCGGCGTTCTGCAGGGCTGGAGGCTGTTTTTGAAAGACTGCGGGGTGGCTCATGGGTGGCGGTCAAGTTGGTGACGTCCGGCGATTTTGCTCCTCCTGCTCCAGTGTGGATATCGAACGGGTTGTCCGCGGACAACGGATGGGCAACCGGTCATTCGTATTCGTCACGTTTCTGAATGCCAGCTGATGAAACGCTGGTGAGAGCGTGGCCCTTGAGGTTGGCGGGTTTGAAGGTTAGACTCCGGATCTGGAGGCCCACACCAAACCTGCTGCCGGGTTGAAGGGCGTTTGGAATCTATCGACGGCCATGTTCACCAAGGTCGAAGCGTAATCGGCAGACTTCGACCAAGAACATTGGATCGTCCTATGCTCCATCCATCGATGAGATTCTCGCCTTCGAACATCGCCGCCTTGAAGAAGGCTCTGCGGCGGCAATATCCCCACATCAAGTCATCGCACCTCGATGAGGCCATCGCCGCATCCTTTGGCTTCAACTCATATGCCGCCATGCGTCCGACGCTGAATCAGGTCAGCGCCTATGCGAGACTGGTCGTCGTGATCGACCATCTGCTGATGCTGCTTCGGCTGGAGGGGCTTGGATATCGGAGCATCCCCCGGGAGGCGTTGCATCGCCTCCTCTGGAACATCGTATTCCCCGATGACAGATACGACAGCGCAGTAGGGGAAATCATCCAGGCCCGCAGGAGGCCAGCGGCGGCGAATGCGGAGTAGCGCTCAGTCGCGTATTGCATGTCTGAATGTTACGCTGTGAACGTTGTCCGCGGACAACCGGCTGAATCGGCCCCCTCGATTCAGTGTCATGCAGTCGCCGCGGCCGATAACCGTTTCGGTCTTCGCCGTCACAGGTCGGCGCGGCGAATGAGCTTGATGTGGTGGTCTATAGGTCGCCACTTGTTTGTGTGTTAACCTTCGGCACGGCGTCTTGTGAGGGGGCCATGGAGAGGAAGCTTGCGGCCATCCTTGCGGCCGACGTCGTTGGATATTCGGCGCTGATGGAGCGTGACGAGGCCGGGACGTTCGAGCGTCTTATCGGGATTCGAAAAGCACTGATCGAGCCGGAAATCGCGAAGCGGCGCGGCCGTATCTTCAAGCTCATGGGCGACGGGTTGCTCGCCGAGTTCGGCAGCGTCGTGGATGCAGTCGAATGCGCGGTGTCGCTGCAGGGTGCGCTCAAGGAGCGCAACGCTGAGGTGAAGGAGAACGAGCGGCTCGAATTGAGAATGGGGCTCAATCTCGGCGAAATCATCGTCGATGGCGACGACTGCTATGGCGATGGCGTCAACGTGTCAGCGCGTTTGCAGCAACTCGCCGATCCTGGCGGTGTTTGCATCTCCGGCAAAGTCGCGCGTGAGGTCGAAAAGACGCTCGCCTTCGGCTTTGAAGCGATGGGTGAGCAGCAGGTCAAAAACATTGCCGAGCCGATCACGGTTCACCGTCTCGTGCAGGAAGGTGCCTCCCCGCAGGCGCGGCTGTCCAGGCCGCCTGCTTTGCCGAACAAACCGTCGATAGCCGTGCTGGCCTTTGCGAACATGAGCGGTGATCCTGAGCAGGAGTATTTTGCCGATGGGCTGGTCGAGGATGTCATCACCAACCTCTCGAGAATTCCGAGCCTGTTTGTCATCGCGCGAAATTCCACCTTCGCCTACAAAAGCAAGGCGACCGACGTCAGGCAGATTGCCAGGGAACTCGGCGTCCGCTACGTGCTGGAAGGCAGCATCAGGCGGGCGGCAAGCCGGGTGCGCATCAGCGCGCAATTGATTGAAGGGAAGGATGCCACCCATATATGGGCCGACAAGTTCGAGGGTGCGGCCGAAGATATTTTCGATCTGCAGGATCAGTTGACCGAGGGCATTGTCGGGATGCTCGTGCCGACGATCAGGCGTGCCGAGATAGAGAGGGCGCGTCGCAAGCGGCCTGATAGCCTGGACGCTTATGATTTCTTCCTTCGCGCATTGCCGCATAGCTATGCCAACACCCCGGCGGACACCAGCGAAGCATTGCGGCTGCTGACCGAAGCTTTGCGTCTGGATCCCAACTATGCCGCCGTGCACGGCTATGCCGCCTGGGGATACGAGCAGCGATTCCTGCGCGGCGGCTTCGATCCCGAGGACAGGGCCGCGGCGCTCGGCCACGCCGATGCGGCGCTCGTCACCGGCTCGGACGATCCGCAAGCGCTGTGTCTCGGAGCTTTCGTCCACGCCACCATCACCCATGACTACGAGCGCTCGATCAATGCGCTCGACAGGGCTTTGATGCTGGACGGCAATTCGTCGCTCGCCTACGGGCTGAGCGCGATGGTACATATGTTCAACGAGACCTATGACCGGTCCCGAGACCACGCATTCAAGGCCCTTCGGCTCAGTCCGCTCGATCCGATGAATTATCATTCCTATCTCGCATTGGCCTGGGTCAGCCTGTTTACCGGGCGGTTCGAGGATGCCGTGAAATACTCGGCTCTGGGAATTCAGGTGAACCCGGGATTCAGCATTCTCCACGCCAGCCTGGTGGCAAGCTATGCCAATCTCCATCGTCTGGAGGCTGCGCGAGCGGCGGCCGCGCGATTGCTGAAAGTTGCGCCGGACTGGACAATAGGCGGTTTCGTGCGAATGGATGTCGTGCGGCCGCAGCTCATGAAGGGGCTGGCGTCGGCTTTGCGCAAGGCCGGCCTCCCGGAATAAGGAATTCCCCGCTGGCCCTCCGCATGCGTCGATCGGATCCGGCCGCTTGGGCGCGTCAAGAAATGCAAACGCAGCCGCCCTGCCGCCATCTGCCCGGGCCGCGTTATTTAGGCATAATCGGGCCTCTACGAGCCCGAACCGCGAAGCCTCGACATTAGCCGTTACACAGCAGTAACGAAACCAAAGTCGTGTTTTGCTTCCGTAGTGCACTGTTAATTTAATAAAACCAGAGGCTTGCAGTTTGCGAAGCTGCCGCGGGCCTGGCCTTCTTAGGGCGCCGGGCCCTTCGCCTGCTGGAATCTCCGCAAGAAAGCAACGGTTTGCATCCTTTAGCGGCTATCGGCGTTATCCCCGCAGCAAATCGGAGGATAGGGTAATGGCAGACGCGTTCCGCCTCAAGAGGTTCTCCATCGGCGCGACGGCGATGGCCGCAGCGATCGCCGCGCTTGTTATCCTTGAGGCAAGGCAGCGCGGTGCTGTCGTCCCGCCCGGCGATACCTCCCGCGACGACGATCATGGGCGCAGCGCCGCTACGCCGGAGGCCATTCCGCTCAGCGGTCTTCGTGACGTGTTCTGGCGGGTCTTCCACGAGATCCTGCACGACCGTGTCACTCTGATTGCCGCCGGCGTCACCTTCTATCTGCTGCTGGCGATATTTCCCGCGCTGGCGGCGCTCGTCTCCCTCTACGGGCTGGTTGCCGATCCGGTCACCATATCCGAACATCTCCGCGAGCTGGTCGTTCTCCTGCCGCCCGGGGCGTTCGATCTTCTCGCCGACCAAATCAAGGCGCTCGTCGAACGACGCGAGAGCACGCTCGGCATCGCCTTCTTCGTTGGTCTCGCCATCGCCCTCTGGAGTACGCACAACGGCACGCTCGCCATTTTCGATGCGATGAACGTGGCCTATGAGGAGGATGAGAAACGGAGCCTCGTGCGACTGAACCTTATCGGCCTCTGCTTCACCTTATGCGCAGTGTTCTTCGCCGTCCTCATGGTGGCGCTTGTCGGCGTGATGCCGCTTGTGCTCTCCTATCTCTGGCTCGATCAGTTCAAGGAGCAGATGGCGCTCCTCCTCAGGTGGCCGCTGCTGCTGCTCGTAGTGGCGGTGGCCGTTACACTGGTGTATCGCTTCGGGCCGAGTCGCGAGCCTGCGAGGGTTCGATGGATGACGTGGGGCGCGGCTCTGACGACCGTTACCTGGGCCGCCATGTCGCTCGGTTTCTCTTTCTATCTCGAGCATTTCGCCAATTATAATGCGACATACGGTGCCCTCGGTGCGCTGATCGGTTTTCTCGTCTGGATCTGGCTTTCCGTCGTCATTCTCATCATCGGCGCTGAACTCAACGCCGAGCTCGAGCATCAGACGGCCAAGGACACGACGACGGGGCAGCCATTGCCGATGGGCGCGCGCGGGGCTTATGTCGCGGACACTTTGGGCGAGACCGTGAGCTGATCGTTAAGGAGCGGCATCGATGCCCGCTGCTTCGATGCGGTTTTGATGTATTTTATGCTTCGGCAGGTTCGACAGAGGAGACGATCATGACCGCCCCGCATCCTTCCAAAACGCATATCGGCAATCATGCACTGCATCCCGAAACGCAGATGCTGAACTACGGCTACGACCCCGAGCTTTCGGAAGGGGCGGTTAAGCCGCCGGTGTTCCTGACCTCCACCTTCGTCTTCAATACTGCCGAGGACGGCAAGGATTTCTTCGACTATGTATCGGGCCGTCGTGAGCCGCCGGCCGGCAAGGGCGCTGGCCTCGTCTATTCGCGCTTCAACCACCCCAACAGCGAGATCGTCGAGGATCGCCTCGCCGTCTATGAGCGGACGGAAAGCGGCGCGCTGTTTTCCTCAGGCATGGCGGCGATCGCCACGACTCTCTTCGCCTTCGTGCGGCCGGGCGATGCGATCCTGCATTCGCAGCCGCTCTATGGCGGCACGGAAACCCTGCTGGCAAAGACCTTCCTCAATTTCGGCGTCGCCGCGGTCGGCTTTGCGGATGGCGTCAGCGAGGGATCGGTGCAGAAGGCGGCGGAAGAGGCGATGGCCAAGGGCCGCGTCTCCGTCATCCTGATCGAGACGCCGGCCAATCCGACCAACAGCCTGGTCGATGTCGCGATGATCCGGCGCGTCGCCGATGCGATCGGCGCGAAGCAGGGGCATACGCCGATCGTCGTCTGCGACAACACCCTGCTCGGCCCGGTCTTCCAGCGGCCGATCGAGAATGGCGCCGATATCTCGCTCTATTCGCTGACCAAATATGTCGGCGGCCATTCCGACCTCATCGCCGGCGCCGTTCTCGGCCGCAAGGCTGTGATCAAGCAGGTCAAGGCGCTGCGCGGCGCAATCGGCACGCAGCTTGATCCGCATTCCTGCTGGATGCTCGGCCGCTCGCTCGAAACGCTGCAGCTGCGCATGGAACGGGCGAACAGCAACGCCCGCGCGGTCGCCGATTTCCTGCGCGACCACCCAAAGGTCGAGAGAGTGCATTACCTGCCCTATCACGATCCGGACTCGCCGTCGGGCCGCACCTTCGCCGCCCAATGCAGCGGCGCGGGCTCGACCTTCTCCTTCGATATCCGCGGCGGCCAACCGGCCTCCTTCAAATTCCTGAATGCGCTGCAGGTGTTCAAGCTCGCCGTCAGCCTTGGCGGCACGGAGTCGCTCGCAAGCCATCCGGCCGCCATGACGCATTCCGGCGTGCCCGCCGAAATAAGAGAGCGGATCGGCGTGCTGGAATCGACCATCCGCCTGTCCATCGGCATCGAGCATCCGGACGATCTGATCGCCGACCTGGAATTGGCGCTGCAGGCGGCCTGAGGCGGCAGGGGACGATGCCCGGCGGCGCCGGGCATCGCGGGCCGCCTACTTGTCG
This sequence comes from Rhizobium sp. H4, assembly GCF_003013335.1. Classification (NCBI taxonomy): domain Bacteria; kingdom Pseudomonadati; phylum Pseudomonadota; class Alphaproteobacteria; order Hyphomicrobiales; family Rhizobiaceae; genus Rhizobium; species Rhizobium sp. H4. The sequence continues at coordinate 1,835 of NZ_PSOW01000009.1, read as the reverse complement.
TCGATCGTCAGTTCCGTTTCGGTGGTATCGAGCACGAAGACTGCCAGCAGTTTTGCCGGCTCGGTCTTGCTGGCATTGGCGCTGACGCTGTGATGATCGCCGGGAAATTCGGAGAAGCTTTCTCCGGCCTTATAGGTTTTCTCCGGGCCCTTGTTCACCGCACTGCGGATCGCCCCTTCGAGAACGGTAGCATAGATGAAGGCCGAGTCTGGATGGGTATGCCCAGGCGACATGCCGCCCGGCGCATACTCCACCAGCACCGCCTTCATGCTCTTGCCTGGAACATTGGGAAGCTTCTGATCGTAAACGACGGTTATCCGCGCTCTGTTTTCCCCGGCCTGCGCTTGCGTGCCGGCGGCCAGAGTGAGGGCGAGTGCCGCCGCCGAGATGATCTTTCCTGGCATGTCTGGTCTCCTCAATTGATACGACAGGCGCAAATCCCTGTCAGGCGCTCTTCTTCTGGGGCGGCTGCTGGTTGAGCCAGTCCTCGAAGCGGATCCGGCCGAGCCGCGCATTGGGGCCGGCCACGAGCGAGTCGTCATCGAGTTCGACGCCGAAATAGCGGGCGTGCGGATCGGTTACCACCTGGCGCGGATCGTTCGTTGCCTTGAAGAGGCGTGTCACGATCTCGGTGAGGCGGATCTTCTCAGGCCCGCCGATTTCGATCGTGCCATTGACGGGTGCGGCAAGCGCCACGTCGGCCATCACATCGGCGACGTCGTCCGAAGCGATTGGCTGCAGATAGGCGGGCGACAGATGCACGGTCTCGCCGACGGTGTTGGACTGAGCGATGCCGGCCATAAATTCGTGGAACTGGGTGGAATGCACGATCGTATAGGGAATGCCGGAGCCCCTGATCAGATCTTCCTGCGCCATCTTGGCGCGCATGTAGCCGCTGCCCTGCAGGCGCTCCATGCCGACGATCGAGAGTGCGATATGATGCTTCACGCCGGCGGCAGCCCCTGCCTTCAGCAGGTTGCGGCCCGAGGTCTGGAAGAATTCGAGAACGGCCTTGTCCTCAAAGGAAGTCGAGTTCGCAAGGTCGAGCACCACCTGAGCGCCTGCCAGCGCTTCGGCCACGCCCTTGCCGGTAATCGTGTCGACGCCTGTATTCGGCGAGGCGGCCAGCACCTCATGCCCCTTCTTGCGCAATCTCTCCACGGTCTTCGAGCCGATCAGGCCGGTGCCGCCGATAATGACGATCTTCATGGGTAGTCTCCTTGTCCTCAGCGAGGTTTTCCTCTGTTGACTGGAAGATGGCTGCCGAAGTCGCGTCCTCGGGAGGCAAGCGACTTCATCGGTACAGGGCGTCACCGCGCGAACTCCCGGCTGCCGGCGGTGGCCACCGATGCGTAGGAGAATGCGCCGGATCGCGGCCGCGAACCACTCTCCCTGCGTCGCTGTCACCCTATGCGAAGGCAGTAGACTGGCTGGTCTTGCGGTCGAAACGTTTTGCGGAACGGCAGGATTTCGCCTCCGCCGGATCACGAGGGACGAAGGCGGCGCGGCATATCCTCTTCTCCTCAACGGGGAGAAGGTGCCGGCAGGCGGATGAGGGGGCCGCGCGGAAAATCCTCTCGGTAAAGCTAATCCGCCACGTTGGCGGCGAGGCCATGCCTGGCACTCCAGTCGAACGCCTGCATAAGTTTTGCTGAAGCCCCGGCGTCCCAAGCCCCCTCATCCGCCCTACGGGCACCTTCCCCCCGCTGGGGAGAAGAGGGAATCGAGACGCTGCGGCATCCTCCCGGCCTCACGAAAGCCGGACCACCTCGAAAAGCGCCGTCAGCCCGATGCCACCGCCGATGCCGATCATCGCCAGACCGGTGGCGCCGGGA
>NZ_PSOW01000072.1:0-237 GCF_003013335.1 Rhizobium sp. H4 | reverse complement strand
CTCATATGCGCCGCAGGAGAGGCGAAACGCGTCATTGGGGGCCGTATCGTTGATGATGGCGCGTATGGGCAGCGGGACGCGACGCGCTTTCCTGCCTGGAGATCGGCGGTCCTGGGATGACGGAGGAGAGGTGATGCTTGGATTGACGGTGGAGAGGTGTTGCCGCGTTGGGGGGTGGAGAGGTGGTGCTGGGACCAAAAGCCGCGCCGGACGCGATGAAACGAACCGCGAGCGCGG
>NZ_PSOW01000071.1:0-243 GCF_003013335.1 Rhizobium sp. H4 | reverse complement strand
CTGCCAAATCATCAAATTCAGCCACCATCACCCCGCCACACACCGAAGCGGGGCAAGCACAGATGACGGCAATCGCCTGACCCAAGCTGCAACGCCGGTTATGCAACAGTCCCCAGCGGGGAGAAGGTGCCGGCAGGCGGATGAGCGACTATCTGGATTGTCAAGTTGCATATTCGAATTCTCTTCGCGCGTCTCGTGCTTTTGCATTGAGAATAACCAGGAGTTTTCGGGCGAGTGCGATGC
>NZ_PSOW01000070.1:0-244 GCF_003013335.1 Rhizobium sp. H4 | reverse complement strand
GTTTTATTGCACGGCACCGGGCAATATCCTCGTCGAGGTTGGTTGGCGGCCGGGTTAGAGTGAGCGGGAGTCCGGTAAACGCGGGGCCGAGGAATAGCCGCAACCTCGCGATTCCCTCTTCTCCCCGAGGGGAGAAGAGACTTGTGGCTGCCCCTCAGTTCCTCGAGCACCGCTCGCAAGCAAGTCCTCCTCGAGGGTGAGGGGCAAATCATAGGGCGCGAACCGCACAGCCGTGCTTCAGAAC
>NZ_PSOW01000069.1:0-245 GCF_003013335.1 Rhizobium sp. H4 | reverse complement strand
TCATTCCCGTGGCGAGCACAGGAGGGAGCAAGAGGAGATGCGACCTGTCTATTGTCGCTGGAGGATGCGGTGTGGATGCTCAGCTCAAGGCCGAGCAGGACGGAGGGTGGAGACGTGGATTCCAGGCCTTGAGCCTGGAATCCATTCACCGCGCGTCCGCGCGGTGAATGAACCCATAAGGCCTTGAAGGGAGTCTCCCGCGCCCAAGGACTTGGGCGCACTGGATTCCTGTGACGAGCACAGGA
>NZ_PSOW01000068.1:0-246 GCF_003013335.1 Rhizobium sp. H4 | reverse complement strand
ATCCGACGTGCTTGTGGAGCGTTGAACTTCGATCGATCAACTCACCACTATACCTCTCGCCGTGCTGATCAGGCCGGTCTGGAACGTCGTATTCGCGAGATCTGCGAGATCCGTGTGCGGTACGGCTATCGCCGCGTGCATGTGCTGTTGGAACGCGAGGGTTGGGGCACCAACATCAAGCGAACCTACCGCATTTACAGGGACTTGGGGCTACAGTTGCGGAACAAGACACCGAAGCGGGGGGTA